>CBCPNA010000001.1:0-28654 GCA_965120415.1 uncultured Bacillota bacterium
CGATATAAAGCTCAGATGCATAGAGCTAGGGATAACTCAAAAGGAATTAGCAAGAAGAATGAATACTTCAAGCAAGTATGTTAACAACATAATAAAAATGAAGGTAGGGGCGGTGGCTCTGTATTTTGTAAAAGCAGTAGAAAAATTAGGATATGATAAAAATTTTTTAAAATTAAGAAACTAGAAAAATAAAATAAATAAATAATTTTACCAAAAAAGTATTGACATTGAAATAATAATCAATTATAATCAATATTGCATTTAGTTATTTTTTCATGCTTGCCCAAATAGCTCAGTCGGCAGAGCAGAGGACTGAAAATCCTCGTGTCGGTGGTTCGATTCCGCCTTTGGGCATGTTTGCGGATGTAGTTTAGTGGTAGAATATCAGCCTTCCAAGCTGAGGATGTGGGTTCGATTCCCATCACCCGCTTTTTTAGCCTATATGTTGCCTTTTGCAATATATAGGCTTTTTTTCATCTATTATCCTCAAAATTATTATTTAGTATTTTTAAATCTTCTATAGTATATTTAAAAACAAAACTTCCAGCAGGCATATAAAATGCTTGTCCTTCTTTTAAGAATGATACTGTATTTATATTTTTAAATTGAAAGCATGTGTTTAAAACTTCTGTTATCATACTAACCTCTCCAAAACTTCCTTTTGTAAAATTTAATATATTTTCATTAAAATTTAAATAAAGGTTACCTCTTTCTATAAAAATACCTTTAAAAGCATCTGTTTTTTCAAACATATTTTGTAATAAAAATAATAAAATTTCTTCTTCATTTATATTATCAAAAAATATGTAATTTTTAAAAGCTAGCTTTTCATCATTATTTAAATAATATAGCCTATAGCTGTTAGCGTATGTAAAGTTTTTGCTAAATGCAAAAAAAATAAAAGTTAAGGCTATAGCTTTTTTCATAATATCACCTCATAATAATTTTATTTTATATAAAGCGTGTATTCAATTATTTTTAAATACAAAATTATGTTAAAAAACTCTATTAACTTTTATATTTTTTTATAATACAATTTAAAAAAACAATTTAGCTATTTTTAAATCTTCTTTTGTTGTTATTTTTATATTTTCATAATCGCCAAGTATTATTTTAACTTTTACTCCAAAACTTTCTGCTATGCTTGCGTCGTCTGTAGCAAAAATATTATTTTGTAAGGCGTAATCATAAGCCTTTTTTATGATATCATATTCAAACGCTTGTGGAGTTTGTGCCAAAAATATATTTTCTCTATTAGGGGTATAGCTTATACAGTCATTTTGGCAAATTTTTATAGTATCTTTTGCTTTAACCGCTAATATACAAGCTTTATGTACTTTGGTTGTTTCTATAACATTTATTATATGCTCTATTTTTATAAAAGGGCGAACCGCATCGTGTATTAAAACAATAGAGTTTTTATCTTCTATAGCAGAAATAGCATTATAAACAGAATTAAACCTTTCTTCGCCCCCAAAAATAATTTTATATATTTTTTTAAAGTTATATTTTTTTAGCTCTTGTTTTAAAAATGTTTCATATTGTTTTTTTATTACTATAATTATTTTATCTATTTTATCGCAATTTTCAAATTTTTGTAATGTATGACAAATAATAGGCGTACCTTTTAAGCTTAAAAACTGTTTTGGCAAATCTGTATTCATCCTAAGCCCGCTACCCGCCGCTACTATAATAGCTATATTAGCCATTTTACCCCTCCTAATCATTAGTAAAATATCTTGAAAAATTAAGCACAATACCGGTAGAACACATAAGAATCAATAAAGATGTACCACCATAGCTTACAAAAGGAAGAGGTATACCGGTATTAGGTATTGTGTTTGTAACAACAGCTATATTTATTATAACTTGTATTGCTATCATACTTATTATGCCTGTTGTTGCATATGTCATAAAGATTTTTGGAGCTTTTATAGCAACAGTATATCCTCGCCAAATAATCATAGCAAATAAAAGTACAAATAAAAATGCACCAAATGCCCCCAGCTCTTCACAAATAATAGCAAATATAATATCGTTATACCCCTCTGGTATAAAGCCTAGCTTTTGCCTACCTTGCCCTATACCAAGCCCAAAAAAACCCCCAGATGCAATAGCATATAAAGATTGTACAGTTTGAAAGCCTGTATCGCTAGCGTCGGCAAAAGGGTCAAGCCATGCAATAATACGTGCCATCCTAAATTCGGCACCAAATAAAAATACACCAGCTAGCCCTACAGCACCTAATATACCTAAAATTACAAAATATCTAATTTTGGGCGATGCTATAAACACAATAGAATAACCTATAGCAGCAATAACAATAGCAGTACTTGTATTTTCAAGCCCAACTAAAAAAACAGGAATTACTATTATAATAGACACTCTAGCAAAGCCAGCAATGTTATTTAGCATTTTTCTATTTCTTTCTAAATAGCTTGATAAATATAAAACCAACCCAACTTTTGTAAGCTCAGAGGGCTGAAAGCTTACCCCTAATATTTGTATCCATCTTCTTGCGCCGTTAAGCTCTATACCTATCCCTGGTATTAATACAATGGTAGAAAGAAATAAGCATACTAAATAAAAAATAAAAGAAAATCTTCTAAAAACTCTCCAGTCGACTTTTGTAAAAAAAGGTAATACCAAAAAGCCAATAATAGCAAAAATTAATTGCCCTCTAAAAAATTTTGTAATATCGCCGTCAAAATTTGTATAAGCGTAATAATAGCTAGCGCTAAATACCATTATTATCCCAAGGGTAATTAAAATAATCATGCTTATTATTATAATAGGGTCTATCTTTCCTCTATTTATAATAACTTCTTCTATTTGTTCTTCTTCAAAATTTCTTATATTATTTTTTGTATTTTGTACATACTTTTTTTTCGATAAGTTACTTTTTTTATAATTTGTCTTTTTATTTTTTTTAATTGTATTATATTTTTTTTTACGAATAGACATTTTATCACCTATCTAAATTTTCTACATATTTTTTAAAAAGCTTTCCTCTTTCTTCATAATTTTTGAACATATCAAAGCTTGCGCAAGCCGGAGAAAGTAAAACACATTCATCTTTTTTAGCATTTTTATAGCAAATGTTTACTGCTTCTTCTAAAGAGTTTGCATATTGATAATTGTTAAAATGCAAATCTTGACATTTCATTGCTATCTTGTCTTTAACTTCTCCTATTAATACAACGTTTTTAACATTATTTTTAAAATGCGCTACTAAAGGGGCAAAATCTACTTTTTTATCATACCCTCCAGCTATCAAATGTATAGGCTTTTGCATAGCTAATATTGCTTTTATTGCTGATTGTATATTAGTTGCTTTAGAATCGTTAAAGTAGGGGACATCATTTTTAAAACATACAAATTCTATCCTATGCTCTATAGGGGCAAAATTTATTAACCTTTCTTTTATAATATCTAGCGGTATATTTAAACAAAGGCTCATCAAAATACTTGCCATTACGTTTTCAAAATTATGTATACCTAAAATTTTTAATTGTTTTGTATCTATAAATTTTAAATTTTTAAATGCAAAACAATTTATAAAGATAAAATCGTCTTTTAAATAAGCGCCATTTGTAATTTCTGTATTGGATGAAAAATATAAAATTTTAGATTTTGACGATAATTTTTTTAAAATTTTATCATCATAATTTAAAATTAAATAATCATTTTCTGTTTGATTTTCAAAAATTTTTTCTTTAGCTTTTATATAATTTTCCATTGTTTTATGTACATTTAGATGATCTTCGGTTATGTTTAAAATAGCTGCTATTTTTGGCTTAAAATTATTTATAAGCTCCAGCTGAAAGCTACTAACTTCGGTTACTACTATATCATCTTTTTTTATTTCTAAAACTTTTTGGCTAAAAGGGGTACCTATATTACCAACAATAAAAGCATTTTTAAATTTATTTACTATTTCATATACTATGCTTGTTGTTGTTGTTTTACCGTTAGTGCCTGTTATAGCTATAATATTATCTGAAGGGCAATTTAAATAGGCAAGCTCTATTTCAGATATAACAATAATTTTAGATTTTGCATATAATATAAAATCAGTGTCTGATGGTATACCAGGGCTAACAACCATTATATCCATTTTATCTATAAGCTCATTTGTAGGGTTTTGCCCTAAATATAAATTTATATCATTTTTTTTTAAAATATTTATATAATCTAAAAAGTTTTCTTTATTTTTTAAATCTTGTACAGTAACATTTGCCCCAAGCTTTTTTAATAATAAAGCCGAATTGTATCCACTTATACCAAGTCCACAAACTAATACATTTTTATTTTTAAATTCCATAATAGCCCCTCCATCTAAAATAAGTTTTTAGTACCCAAAAAGCCAATTAAGCAAAATATAGCTGTTATTATATAAAATAGAGTAACAACTTTAACCTCTTTATAGCCTATCTGTTCAAAATGATGATGAAGCGGCGCCATTTTAAAAAGTCTTTTGCCTTTTGTTAATTTAAAATAAACTACTTGCAAAACTACAGAAACTGTTTCTAACACATAAATAATACCAACAATAATTATAAAAATAGGCATCCTTATAATTATAGCAAGGCTCGCGACAAAGCCCCCAAGGGCTAAAGAGCCAGTATCTCCCATAAATATTTTGGCAGGGTAAGTATTAAATAATAAAAAGCCAATAAGAGAGCCGACCCCAGCCCCAGCTATAGGTAATAAATTATTATTTATACTTAAAGAAATAAAGAGAAAAAAGGTAACAACTAAAGCAGTCACTCCAGATGCTAGCCCATCTAGCCCATCCGTTAAATTAACTCCATTTACCGTTGCAAGCATTGTTATAATAACAAAAGGTATATATAAAATACCAAGCTCTATTGTTTTACCACCAAAAAAGGGTATATATATGCTTGTCGATATGTTAGAAAATCTGTATATATACACTAAAAAAATAATGCATATTATTAATTGCAAAACTATTTTTTGTAGAGGGGTAAGCCCTAAAGAACGCTTTCTAGCTACTTTTATATAATCGTCCAAAAAGCCGACTATACCATAAGCTATAGTTACAAACAAAACTATAAAGCCATCATAATTTTGCTTTAAAAAAAATAAAGAAGAAATTATAATACTAATTAAAATTATTATTCCACCCATAGTTGGTGTGCCAGCTTTTATTAAATGTGTTTCTGGGCCATCTTCTCTAACATTTTGTCCAAATTTAAGCTTTGTTAAAAACGGTATAATAAAAGGGCTTAAAATAATATTGACTAAAAAAGCTATTAATATTGCATATATTGCATGATAAAAGTTGTATTGCAAAAATATCACCTCTTTAATTTATCTATCGTTTTTTCTAATTGCATACCTCTAGAAGCTTTAATTAATATAACATCATCTTTTTTTATAATATCTTTAATAACTTCAAAACATTTTTCTTTATTTTCAAAATAATATAAATTTGTATTAAAGCCGTTTATATTTTCTTTTGCTCCTTTTAGCATATATTTTGCATCATTTCCTATAAAGATGATTGTGTTTAAATTTTTAAGCGCTGCGTACTTTCCTATTTCAAAATGGTATTTAAAAGAAAATTCACCAAGTTCTAGCATATCGCCTATTATAGCTACTTTATTTTGGCTAAAATTTGCTAAAACATCTAGCGCCGCTTTTATAGAAGAGGGGCTAGCATTATAGCTATCGTTTATAATTATATTATTTTCTGTATTTATAATTTCCATACGCATTTTGGATAAACAAATATTTTGTAAAGCATTTTGTATATCTTTTATAGGAATATTAAAATAATTGCCTATTGCTATAGCTGCAAGAGCGTTTAAAATCATATGTTTTCCTAAAATATTTAATTTTATATCAAAATTTTTATCAAAACATGTTATATTAGCTGTTGTATCAAAAGTTGTTTCTTTTATATTTTTTGCAAAAACATCTGCTTTATTTTGTATGCTATAAAAAACGATATTTGTATCTTTTGGTAATTTGTATAAAAAATCGTCATCAGCATTTAATATTTTTAAGCCATCTTTTTCTAAATATTCAAAAATTTCTGTTTTAGCTTTTAAAATATCTTCTTTATTTTTAAATTTGCCTATATGAGAAACCCCTATATTTGTTATTACAGCTATTTTTGGCTGTGCTATTTCGCTTAGTCTTTTTATTTCTCCAAAGCTATTCATACCCATTTCTAAAACAATTATTTCATGCTCTTTTGTTAATTTAAAAATAGTTAGGGGTAAGCCTATTTCATTATTAAAATTACCTTCTGTTTTTAAAACATTAAATTTTTGGCTTAAAACGCTATAAACTATGTCTTTTGTTGTTGTTTTGCCGGTGCTTCCGGTTATAGCAATAGCTGGTATATTAAAAAGACTTCTGTAATATTTAGCTAAATCTTTTAAAGCCTTTTTTGTATCAGATACTTTTATTAAAAGCCCGTTTGATTTTATATTTTTTTGGGTAAGGCAAGCTTTTGCTCCTTTTTCAAAAGCGATATTTATAAAATCGTGTCCGTCAAAATTTGCTCCTATTATAGGTATAAATAAATCGCCTTTTTTTATATTTCTGCTATCTATAGATACATTTTCTATATACAAATTATCTATATTTTGCTTTTCTATTTTGCCAGAAACAGCATTTATTAAATCTTTTATCAAAATAGGTTGCATTTTAATTTAACTCCTTTAAAGCCTCTTTAGCAACTTCCACATCATCAAAATGGATAGTTTTATCTTTAAAAATTTCATAATCTTCATGTCCTTTACCGGCAATTATTATAGAATCATCTTTTTTGGCTATTTTTACTGCTTTAAATATAGCCTTTTTTCTATCTTTTATTTTTTCATAATTTTGGGTAAAAGCTAAAGTGCCTTTTTCTATATCAAGTATAATACTTTCCATATCTTCTGTACGTGGGTTGTCAGAGGTTATAATGGTATAATCGGACAATTTGGCAGAAATTTCTCCCATTATAGGGCGTTTATTTTTATCACGGTCGCCCCCACAGCCAAAAACGGTTATTACTTTACCTTTTGTAAAAGCTTTAACAGCATTTATTATGTTCAAAAGCCCATCTGGTGTATGAGCATAATCTACAATTATATTAAAATCTTTATTATTAGGGACAAGCTCCATACGCCCTTTAACCCCTTTTAAGCTTAGGAGAGCTTTTTTAATTATTTCTATAGGTATGTTTAGATAAAGGGCAGCTGCTATAGCTCCTAAAGCGTTGTATACAGTAAATCTAGCTGGTATATTTAAAACAAAATGTTCTAGCTTATTGTTTATTAAAACATCAAATTCTACTTTATCTGAAAAATACTTTATATTTTGTGCTTGTAAATCGCTTTTATTATTTATGCTGTATTTAAATATTTTGCAAGTAGCATTTTTTATAATATCTTCGCAATATTTGTCATCAGCATTAAAAATACCAACTTCACATAATGTAAAAAGGGCTGCCTTTGCGTTGCAATAATTTTGCATATTTTTATGCAAATCTAGATGGTCTTGGGTAAGATTTGTAAAAATAGCTATTTTAAATTTGCAATCAGCTACTTTGTAAAGCTCTAAAGCATGAGAAGATACTTCCATAATAACATCTTGTACATTATTTTTTATAAATTTACCAAAAATGTCATTAAGCTCTATAGTATCTGGGGTTGTGCTTGTTTTAAAATCAAAATCTATCTTTTTTGTATCAAGCCTTGTTTCTATAGTGCCTATAACTGCTGTTTTTCTATTATATTCTGCCAAGATTTTTTCTATAAAATATGTAGAGCTAGTCTTGCCATTTGTACCAGTTACGCCTATTAGGTTAAATTTTGAAGTAGGGTTATTATAAAAATTGCTAGCAATTTTGGATAAAGCCTTTCTTGAATTTTCAACTACTAAAACAGAAATATCTTTATAATTTTCATAATTTTCAAAAAGTGTTTCACAAATTACTAATTTAGCCCCGTTTGCTATAGCTTGCTTTATATAATTATGCCCATCGACATTAAAGCCTTTTATAGCTATATAAGCGCAGCTTTCAAAAGCCTTTCTTGAATCAATAGTAAGCCCTTTTATATCTATATTTTGCCCAAAAAAGCTTAAATAAGAAAGCCCGTTTGTAAGTTCATCTATTTTCATTATATTCACCTCTTTTAACAATTATTAATATTATATGTAAATAATATGTAATTAAATTAATATTTTAATAAATTTGTTAACATGATAAATAGGATAAATAATTGCTAAAATTAAATAACTACATTAATTGTTTACAAACAATTATAGCATATAACTAATGTTTAATCAATAAGTAGTTTATAGCTATAAATATACAAAAAAGCCTATTAAATAAGGCTTTTAGTATAACTTTAATAACAATGCAAAAAGACATGATTTTGTATCATGTCTTTTTAGTTTACTATGCAATTAAAATTATGTATATTAACATAAGCTTATTTTATATTTTGATTATAATGAATACTCTTTTGGAGGGTTACCAGAAAAATCACATATTATAGCATATGCATCTGCAAGATAAAATACTTCAAAAATAGGGTTATCTGCTGTATTGTATTGACCTTTTACGATAGGATTTTCCATACAACCTTTTTTTACATCCATATTGTTTTCAAATACTGCTTTACCTTTTAAACGTATCCACGCATATGAAGATGAATTAGCAACAGAAAGCTCTACATAAGGGTTAGCCTGCATATCTTTATAAACTTGTTTTGTATTATTTGTACAAAACCAGAGTTTACCTTCTTTTTCAAAACAAAACATAAACGGACGACATTTTGCCTTTCCATCAGAACCAATGGTCGCAAGATATTGTATAGGATTTTCATGTAAAAATTTAGCAACTTCATTCATAATAAAATACCTCCAAATATTTATAAGATTAAAAGGTTATTATTACCCTTTATATATTATTATACTTTTATAAATATTATTTATAAAGTAAGCACTTTATAGTAAGTTAGTTACTGAAAGAATACTATTAAGTATATAACGCTATTTTTAATAAAAATAATTTTAATTATTAATATATAAAATAGCATCTTTATATGATATTTTAATAAATATACAAATATTGACTTTTGCTATTTATGCTTATATAATAATAGTATCTTTTGTAAATTAGGTATATTATTTAAACATAGTAACTATAATATACTATTGAAAGGAGCTTAAATAAATGGAAAATATATTATGCCCTGTCGAAGTAACTCTTACGCTAATAGGGAGTAAATGGAAAGTGCTTATACTGCGAGACTTAATGGCTGAAACAAAACGCTTTGGAGAGCTTAAAAAATCTGTAGGAAATGTAACTCAAAAAGTTTTAACATCGCAGCTTAGAGATATGGAACAAAAAGGGATAGTGAAACGTAAAGTTTATGCAGAAGTACCGCCACGTGTGGAGTATTCATTGACCGAATTAGGCTATAGCTTAAAACCAATTTTGGATGCAATGTATATGTGGGGAGAAGAATATAAATTAAAAAGTGATCAGTAATAAAATTAATAAGCATCTTAATTATATAGTAATGGTATAGTTATTTTATAAATTTTATTATTCTTCACTTTCTAGCATAGATTTAATAAAAGATATATAATATTTAGACGCATTTTTTTTCCAATTTTCGCAAATAGTCCTTGCGTATTTTTTATTAGTAACTTTAAAATTAATTTCTATTAAGGGGGATGCATTTTCATACGCAATACATTTTATATTAAATTCATTTTTATCTATTTGATTATAATTAGCTATAATATCTAGTTCTTTTTTTAATTGTATTTTATTATTTTCTATATAAATATCTATATTTTCTTTTATATGTACAGGTATTAAATTTTTGAATAAATTAAGCATTTTATAGCCCTTTTCAGAAAGTTTAAAAGTTGTTTTGTTGTTTTGTATATTTTTAACGATATAGCCATTTTCTGTAAGCTCGGCGATGTTGTTAGAAAGGGAAAAATAGTCCATATAATTGTCTAATACAAAATCTTGTATATAAGATATAGATACAGGTAAATATGTTTTGTGCAATAAATATATAATAACAAGCTTACTTTCTGCTAGGTTGGAAGAGTTTTTCATAAAATCACCTCTTTATAAAAAAACTGCCATATTTATAATTATATAATAAAATATATTGTATGTCGATAATAATGTCACTATTTATTAAAAAAAATTATGACATTTTTATTTATAATATTTTATATAAATGTAATATAAAAATATAAATTACAACTAGTATATATTAGGGTGATTTATAGCTATGTATAATTTAAAAATTGTACTTGAATAAAGTTTTTTTGTATGCTAAAATAAAAAAATGAAAATATTTATAGAAATTAGGATGTATTTTTAATGCTATAATTTTGTATTTTGCTTCTAAATACAAAATATTTTTAATGCAGTTTGTACATAATTTATAAAATATATTATTATTAAAATATAAATCAAATAAAGTATATATTGTGTTTATATGTATTTATATATAGTTAAAATATAAAAAATATAATTTTAAAAATATATTAAAATATATTAAAAATATATTAAAGCTATTTTAATTGCCTTAAATAACTATTACATGAATAAACCTTGCAATTATATTAAACAAGGCTATTATTTAAAATAAAAATAAGTATACAGCAATATATATTTAATTTACATAGCATAGAAAGAGGTGAAAATTTTGTTATCTAAAGTTTTATCTTCAACGCTTATCGGCATAGACGGCTTTAAAATTATTGTTGAAGTTGATATAAGCCAAGGCTTGCCTGCTTTTGATATAGTTGGCTTGCCAGATTCAGCAGTTAAAGAATCAAAAGACAGAGTAAGGACTGCAATAAAAAATTCTAACATATCACTTCCAGTTAAAAGGATAACAGTAAACCTTGCTCCAGCAAATATAAGAAAGGAAGGACCAGCTTTTGATTTACCTATAGCGGTTGGTATTTTAAATTGTATAGATGTTTTAAGAGAAGAAGATTTTTTGGACACAATGATAGTGGGCGAGCTTTCCCTTGATGGCTCTGTTAAGCCTGTTAATGGCGTACTTCCTATAGTGCATACCGCAAAGCTTTCTGGTATAAAAAAGTTTATTGTACCTTTTGATAATATAAATGAGGCAGGGCTTATAAAAGATGTAGAAATTGTCGGAGTTAAGACCCTTTTGGAGCTTATAAATCATTTTAATCATGAAAAAATACCACCTGTAAATATAGATACAGAAAAAATGTTTAAAGATAATGAAGAATATGACAACAGTTTAGATTTTTGTGATGTAAAAGGGCAAGAAAATGTTAAGCGTGCTTTAGAAATAGCTGCTGCTGGTATGCATAATATTATTATGGTTGGGCCGCCAGGCTCTGGTAAGACTATGATGGCAAAAAGGCTTTCTACAATCTTGCCAGATTTATCTTTTGAAGAAAGTATAGAAATAACAAAAATATACAGTGTTTCTGGTATTTTGCAAAATAAAGAAGCGCTAATAACAAAAAGACCTTTTAGAGCGCCACATCATACAATTTCTAATTCGGCTATGGTTGGCGGAGGCAAGGTGCCACGCCCGGGTGAAGTTAGCTTATCGCACAATGGGGTATTATTTTTAGATGAACTTCCAGAATTTGCAAGAAATGTTTTAGAAGAGCTTAGGCAGCCTTTAGAAGATAGAGAGGTTACGATATCAAGAGTTAGTGGTACTATGACGTTTCCTGCTAATTTAATGCTTGTTGCTGCTATGAACCCTTGCCCTTGTGGCTTTTATGGATATTCAGAAAAATGTATTTGTAGCCAAAGCACTATTTCAAAATATTTATCCAAAATAAGTGGCCCTTTGCTAGATAGAATAGATTTACAGGTAGAGGCATCTGCTGTAGATTACGATGATTTAAATATTAAACAAAAAGCTGAAAGCTCTATGGATATAAAAAGCCGTGTTTTAAAGGCTCATGCTATCCAGCAAAATAGATATAAAGATGACAACATCTATTTTAATGCACAGCTTACCGCACCCCTTATAGAAAGATATTGCAAGCTAGAAGAAAGCGAAAAACAAATATTAAAAAATGTTTTTGACAAATTAGGGCTTAGCGCAAGAGCTTATCATAAAATATTAAAAATTGCTAGAACAATAGCAGATTTAGACTCTTCAGAAAGGATTTTAGTCCCTCATATTGCAGAGGCGGTGCAATTGAGAGATTTAGATAGAAAATTTATCTTTTAAGGTAACCATTATGTTATATAAAGACGAAGAATTTTTAATATGGCTTTCATCTATAGCTGGTATTAGTTTTAAAAAAAAGTATGTATTGTTAAAACATTTTGGTAGTGCTAAAAATTTATTTTATGCAAAAGCTATAGAAATACAACGTTTTTGCCAGGCATATAAAATTAATTTTAGGAGCATTATAGATATAAAAGAAGAATATGTTTTGCAAAAACTTATTGACAACTTATATAAATCTAATATATCATTTATATCAAAAGATAATCCAGAATTTCCAAATCTTTTAAAAAGTATACAAGACCCTCCATTAGGGCTCTATGTTTTGGGCAAAATACCTCAAAATAAATTTAAAGTAAGCGTTATTGGTTCAAGACAATGCACTCAATATGGCGCAAATAATGCTTATAGGTTTAGTAAAGAGCTTGCAGAAAGAGGGATAGATGTTGTTAGCGGTATGGCTCTTGGCATAGATTCTATGGCGCATAAAGGAGCAATAGATGGAAAAGGCAAAACAATAGCGATACTTGGCTGTGGGGTTGATGTTATATACCCTTCATCTAACAGAGCGATAAGAGAAAACATTATACAAAATGGATGCATTATTAGCGAATTTCCACCGAAGACACAAGCCTTTCCGGCTAACTTTCCTATAAGAAATAGGATAATAAGCGGTATAAGCGATGCTGTAGTCGTTGTTGAGGCGGCTAAAAGGAGCGGTACGCTTATAACAGTTGGGCAAGCGCTAGACCAAGGACGAGAAGTTTTTGCTGTGCCAGGTAGTATAAATAACCCTTTGAGCGAAGGGACTAATAATCTATTAAAAGAGTGTGCCTATCCTTTAACAACTATAGATGATATTACGCAAAATTTAGGTATTTTAGATAAATTTTATGAAGAAAAACTTAATAAAAATCAATCAAAAGCGACAAATAATTTCCAAAAGCAAGATGCAGAATATGCAGAAAAAGAAAAGCTTATTTTACAGAGCTTAACAAAAGAAGAAAGCATAGTCTATCAATGTATAACAAATATTCCTATTACAGTTGATGAATTAGTTTTTAAATCAAAATTAAATATAAAAGATGTACAATTTATACTTACTATGTTAGAGCTTAAATCTTGTATAAAAAGGCTTGCCGGGCAAAAGTATATTAAAAATATTTAAGCTAAGCTATTATTAGGAGGTTTTATGACAAATAAAAAAAATTTAGTTATTGTAGAGTCGCCAGCAAAAGCTAAAACATTAAAAAAATTTTTGGGCAGTAATTATAAAATAGAGGCATCTATGGGGCATGTTAGAGATTTGCCAAAAAGCGAAATAGGCATAGATATAGAAAAAGATTTTGAACCACGATATATAACAATAAGAGGCAAAGGCCCTCTCCTTACAAAGCTAAGAAAAGAAATAAAAAACGCAAATAAAATATATTTAGCAACCGACCCCGATAGAGAGGGCGAGGCTATTAGCTGGCATTTGTTTTATGCTTTAAATCTTGAGAACAAGCCAGTATACAGAATAACTTTTAACGAAATAACAAAAACAGCAGTGCAAAAATCGATAAAAGAAGCAAGAGAAATAGATATGGATCTCGTTGATGCACAGCAAGCAAGAAGGAGCCTTGACCGTATTGTTGGGTACAAAATAAGCCCCTTTTTATGGAAAAAGATAAAAAAAGGGCTTAGCGCAGGGCGTGTCCAATCTGTTGCATTAAAGCTTATTTGCGAACGTGATGAAGAAATAGAAAATTTTGTACCTAAAGAATACTGGACAATAGATGCCGATTTAAAAACTAATAATAACAAAATATTAAATGCTAAATTTTACGGTACATCTAAAGGTAAAATAGAGCTAGAATCTGAAAAGCAAGTTGATGAAATTATAAAGCATGTTAAAAAAAACGATTTTATAATAAAAGAAATAAAAGAGAGCAAAAGGCTTAAAAACCCTTACGCTCCCTTTAAAACAAGCACTATGCAACAAGAGGCATCTAAGCTATTTGGCTACCCAGCATCTAAAACAATGATGATAGCGCAGCAGCTATATGAAGGGGTTAATGTAAAAGGAGAAGGCACTATAGGGCTTGTTTCTTATATACGTACCGATTCTGTACGTATATCAGATGAGGCTTTTACACAAGCTAAACAATTTATTACAGAGTTTTTAGGAGAAAAATATTTATCTAAATCAAGAAAAGAATACAAAACTAAAGGCAAAACACAAGATGCGCACGAGGCTATAAGACCTACCTATGTATTTAAAACACCAGAACATCTTAAAGATTCTTTAACAAATGAACAATACAAGCTTTACAAGCTTATTTGGGAAAGATTTATTGCAAGCCAGATGGAAAGCTCAGTTTATAAAAATAAAACAATAAAGATTAATGGCGGCGATTATGAATTTAGAACAACAGGCTCCACTTTAGAATTTGACGGATATTTAAAAATCTATAAAAAAAATGAAGAAAAAGAAGAAGAGCTACTACTACCAGAAGTAAATGAAAATGACAAGCTAGATTTAAAGCAAATAAAAAAAGAACAGCATTTTACAAAGCCCCCAGCAAGATATACAGAAGCAAGCCTTATAAAAACGCTAGAAGATATAGGAGTAGGGCGCCCTAGCACATACGCCCCAACAATATCTACATTAACATCAAGGCGATATATCACAAAAGAAAAAAAGCTTTTTTATACAACAGAGCTTGGAGAAATTGTTAACGATGTAATAAAAAATAATTTTCCGGACATTATTAATATAGATTTTACAGCTGAGATGGAAAATAAGCTAGACAAAATAGAAGAAGGCAAGCTAGAATGGAAACAGATTTTAAGAGATTTTTATCCTGATTTTCAAAAGGCTATTTTAGATGCAGAAGAAAAAGTAGAAAATATAGCAATAGAAGATGAAAAGACAGACATAATTTGCGAAAATTGTGGAGCTAATATGGTTATAAAATACGGCAGATACGGCAAATTTTTGGCTTGCCCTAAATTTCCTAATTGCAAAAATACAAAACCTCTTTTTGAAGAAACAGGGCTTAAATGCCCAGAATGCGGAGGGGCTGTTTTAATCAAGAAAACTAAAACAGGTCGTAAATTTTTTGGCTGTGAAAATAACCCTGAATGTAACTTTATGTCATGGAACAAACCAACGGGAGAAAGATGCCCTAAATGCAATTCTTATATGGTAGAAAAAGGGACTAAAAAGACTATTGTTTCTTGCAGTAATCAAGAGTGTGGCTATATATTAAAAAAATAATTTAAGAGGTTATTTTAATGGGAGATAATTTTTTTAATACCTTAAATAAAGTTTTGATTTTTGACAAAGAGAATAATTTACTTGATAATTTTTTGAAAAAAACTTCAGAAATATTAAATGCAGGGCTAATATTTATAAATACAGAAGGAAGTTTAATAAAACAATTTAATACTGCTTTTTTACCTTTTTCTGCTAAAAACGATTTTATAGGAGAAATAAAAAAAGAAAAGCAATTGATAAGCCAGCTAAATTTATTAAATGAAAATAAATTTAATATAACTCTTGATAATTTATACACTACTATTTTTGATAAAGCTATTTTAAAGCAATATTACGGTATATTTTTACCTATTATTATAAAAAATGAAAGATTAGGCACTTTAATAATTTATAAAAAAGATGAAAAGTTTTTTGATCTAGAAAATCTTTGTATTTATATTACTAATATTTTAGGACTTATTATTTATAATAATAAAAATATAGAAAATTTAGAAAAAAACAGGCAAAAGTATATTATAAAAGTAGCGCTAGGTGCATTGTCTTACACAGAGCTAGAGGCGATAATAGCTACATTTGAAAATCTAAAAGGGCAGCTAGAGGGTATTTTAATAGCAAGCAAAATAGCAGATACAAAAGGTATAACAAGGTCTGTTATTGTTAACGCATTAAGAAAGCTAGAAAGCGCAGAGGTTATAGAAACAAGGTCTTTAGGGGCTAAAGGGACATACATTAAAGTTTTAAATAAATTTTTAATTTCAGAAATTAATAAATTAAAAAAATAATATTTATTAAAATTATGCATAATAAAAAGTAAAAAAATATTTAATTTTTATAAAAATTATGGTATAATTTAATTAAAGTTAAAAAACATTTTTTAACAATCTATTTTCTTAGGAGGAAAGATAATGATTAAAGTAGGAATTAATGGTTTTGGCCGTATTGGTCGTCTTGTTTTTCGTGCATCAATAGAAAGAGATAATCTAGAAGTTGTTGCGATTAATGATCCTTTTATTGATTTAGAATATATGGTATACATGCTTAAATATGACTCTGTTCACGGCAGATTTAACGGAGAAGTTTATACAAAAGGCGATAAGCTTGTTGTTAACGGAAAAGAAATAACTGTTTTTCAAGAAAGAAACCCAGAAGATATAGCTTGGGCAAAAGCTGGCGTATCTTATGTTATAGAGTCTACAGGTGTATTTACGACTACAGAAAAAGCATCAGCTCACTTTAAAGGAGGAGCAAAAAGAGTTGTTATATCTGCTCCATCAGCAGATGCTCCTATGTTTGTTATGGGGGTTAATCATAAACAATATAAAGCAGATATGAACATTGTTTCTAACGCATCTTGTACAACCAACTGCCTTGCTCCTCTTGCAAAAGTTATACACGATAAATTTGGTATAATAGAAGGGCTTATGACAACTGTACATGCAACAACAGCAACCCAAAAAACAGTGGACGGACCTTCTAACAAAGACTGGAGAGGTGGTCGTGCTGCTGCAGCTAATATAATACCATCTTCTACAGGGGCTGCAAAAGCTGTAGGTAAAGTTATACCAGAGCTAAACGGCAAACTAACCGGTATGTCATTTAGGGTACCTACCCCTGACGTTTCTGTTGTTGATTTAACTTGCCGTTTAGAAAAGGCAGCAACATATGAAGAAATTAAAAAAGTTATAAAAGATGCATCAGAAAATGAATTAAAAGGTATTTTAGGATATACAGAAGATGACGTTGTTTCTACAGATTTTGTACATGAATATTGCACATCTGTATTTGATGCTAAAGCTGGTATTGCTTTAAATGATAATTTTGTAAAATTAATATCATGGTATGATAACGAATGGGGCTATTCTAACAAATGCCTTGATTTAGTTTCTCATATGGATACAGTACAGTAAACTAATAAAAACAATAAAAAAAGGGTATAGGTTCTATACCCTTTTTTTATTAGGCAAACATTTAATTAACTACAGACATAAAATAGGCATAAAATAATATAAATAAATATATTAAAAATTAGATATAATAAAATACAGAAAAGGCAAAATCATATGATTTTACCTTTTTAACAATAATCTTATAATTATTTATAAGATTATTATAAAATATAAGTATCACAATATATATTATAGAATTTATTAGCAAGAAGGTATTAAAGGTAATGTTAAATGAAATCCTGGTTTTCCCCAAAGAGGGCTTTCCATAACATCCCCTGCAGTTATAATTTTACTTCCAGAATCAGTAGTTGCTGCAAAAGCAGTACTTGCTTGTCCTACACCAGCACCACCAGCAACTAATAAACATGCTCCTAACATTAACCCAATACGTTTACTTTTTTTCATTGGAATAATCCTCCTTTTAAAAATATAAATATAATAATAACATTAGGTATAAAAATTGTAAAATAATTATATAATTATTACCAAGTTATACCTATGGCTTTATTATAATTTATTATTTTATGATTGTCAATAATATTTACATAATATTATAAAAAAACAGTAATTTTTTTATTTATTTGCTTATGAGCTTTGATATTTATTAAATATATCGATAAAAAAGCTTAAAAATAAATACAAAAATACAAAAATTATATTAAAAAATTTATATTTATGCTATTTATAAAAAAATAAATTAAACAAAATAATTAGTATAGAAAATGCTATATAATACCATTATTATAATAAAAGTATAAAAATTGTTTATTGATTAAACAAAATTTTGTGTGTTATAATGTAATCATAAATAAGGCAGCCTTATTAATATTTATAATTATAAAAAGGAGGAAAAAATTATGAAAACAAAAAAAGAAATTGAACTAGTGAATTTTGAAGAAAGAGAGAAAAAACAAATTGAAAATTGTTTAGAAAAAATTGCCAATTATAAAAAAATCGATATTAATTCTGATAAGGATGTTAATCTTGATGAGATTTATAAAGTACTAGAAAAAAAAATCAATGATGAGCTTTATAGATTAGATGATAAAGAATTTATTAATATAGTAGATAAGGAAATTGATCAAGTAATTGATAACGTAGATACTAAAATTGATTTTGAAATTGGTACGGAAATTAATTGGGTAATTGGTAAAGTAATAGATAGAGTAATAGATAAGGAATTTGATAGAGAAAGTGATGAAGAAATTGATATAGAAAAATTTGTTAAAGAAGTTTCTGAAAAATTAATGAATCCTGACAGGCAGCCTTCTATTGTAAGGAATGTAAATGATTTAATGCTAAACAAATTTGAAGAACTAGCAGATCAATTTATTAAAGAAGCTTCAGAAGAAGTTCAGAACAAAATTATTAGTCAGTTTGATTATCTTAAAATAAATGATATATCAATGGAAAATAAAAAGAAAAGCTTATTACAAGGAATTGTTGAACGAATAGAAAGTAAAAAGGAAAGCTTATTACAAAAACTTGCTGAACAAATGGCAATTACAATGGAAAAGAAAAAGGAAAAAGCCTTACAAAGAAATCAAATAAAATTACTAATGCCATCTATTCAAGAAAGATTGCATCGAGCTACTCAAATAGAACAACAAAGAAATCAAGAAGCTACTCAAAATGAAAGACAAAAAACAACAAAATTAGAAGAAATAAGAGAATAATTAGTTAGTAAAAAGATTATTGATACAGTAAACTAGTAAAAAGGTATAGAAACTATACCTTTTTGTATTAAAATATATATTAATATATAATGAATAAGACTACAGAGAAGATTATATTAACTATTTTGTGCATAAATAGCAAGTAATATTTTATAATAAATCAAATATAGATTTAAATAATAATTTTATAAAATTAAATTTATAGTATGATAACAAATAGCGCTATTATTAACCTAAAAAATATTTTTAAAAATTTAAAAAAATCTAAAAAAATTATAAAAAAATATTGACAAATGCTAAATATTGCTTTATAATCTACTTGTTGTGTTGCTTGCCCAGATAGCTCAGTCGGCAGAGCAGAGGACTGAAAATCCTCGTGTCGGCGGTTCGATTCCGCCTTTGGGCATATTTTGGGTCATTAGCTCAGTTGGTAGAGCACTGGACTTTTAATCCAGGTGTCCCGGGTTCAAATCCCGGATGACTCATTTATAATATCGCAAAGCCCCTTTTTAGGGGCTTAATATTTAGCTTATATTATTTAAAATTGTACTTGAATTAAATTTTTTTGTATGTTAAAATAAAAATAATTATACAAATAAAGCTATATCTTTAATAAATTATCGTTTTATATTTTACCAAAATATAAAATTTCTATACAAAAACAATTTAAAACATTAGTCATTTTTAAAAAGCTATCTAATATTTTTAAAACCTAATTTTTATCATATATTAGCGCTAGTTTGCATATAATGCTTAATTAGCTTAATACGGTTAATTTATATAAAAGGTTACTTTAATGTTATGTACAAAAGGTGAATTTATGAAAATTAATGAGCGTGTTAAAATGGTTACAGCTCTTCTAGACAAACATTACAAAACGGAGGATAAATGCTACTTAAATTATAATAAGCCTTATGAGCTATTGTTTGCGACGATACTCAGCGCCCAGTGTACGGACGAACGTGTTAATTTTGTTACCTCTGCTTTATTCCAAAAATACACAACTCTACAAAGTTTTGCTAAAGCCTCTATTAAAGAAATGGAGCAAGATATAAAATCAACCGGCTTTTATCACAATAAAGCCAAAAGTATTGTCCTTTCAGCAAATATTTTACTAAAAGATTTTAAAGGGGAGTTACCAAGTAGCATAGAAGAATTAACAACACTTCCGGGGGTAGGGCGTAAGACAGCAAATGTTGTGCGTAGCCATATATTTAATTTACCTAGTATTGTTGTTGATACACATGTTAAAAGAATATCTAAAAAGCTAGGGCTTGTTCAAAATGATGATCCAGTTAAAATAGAGTTTGAGCTTATGGAGCTTTTGCCGAAAGAGCATTGGATAAGATACAATACACAAATAATTGCCCATGGTCGCAAAATTTGTAAAGCTAGATTTTTTAATTGTGAAATTTGCTTTTTTAAACCTTGTTGTAAATATTATCAAGATTTTGAAAAATAAAATAGGAGTGATTTTTATGCCAAAAAGAATAATAACTATTTCTAGAGAATTTTGTAGCGGAGGACATGAAGTGGGTCAAAAGCTTGCTCAAAGCTTAAATATAGATTTTTATGATACAGAGCTTATATCTTTAGCAGCTAAAAAAAGTGGTTTTTCTGAAAATTTGTTTGAAGAAGCAGATGAACAGCCAACAAATAGCTTTTTGTATTCTCTTGCTATGGGGGCACCTTATTTAAGCGGAGGTTTTTTTAACCAAGCTAATGTTTTAACAAACGATGCATTATTTTCTATCCAAGCCGAAGTTATAAAAAATATAGCTAAGAAGAGTGATTGTGTTATAGTTGGCAGATGCGCTAACTATATTTTAAAAGATATGGAAAATGTTACACGTGTTTATTTAACGGCATCTTTAGATTTTAAAATTGCAAGACTTTTGAAAGATTCTAATATTTCTCCTAAAGAAGCCGAAAGTATACTATATAAGACAGATAAAAAAAGAGCGCATTATTACAACTATTACACAGGTCTTGAATGGAACAAGCTAGAAAATTACGATATTGTTTTAAGCACAAGCAAGTTTGGAATAGATAAATGTGTTGATATTTTAGCTAATTGTATTAAATATAATTAATATATTTAATAAGGAGGAAAACAAAATGGCATATTTTTATACCGAACCATCAAGAACATTTAATGAATATTTGCTAGTACCAGGCTATTCTTCTACAGAGTGTATACCTAGCAACACTAGCTTAAAAACGCCTATTACAAAATTTAAAAAAGGGCAAGAAGATGCAGCAATTTATATGAATATTCCTCTTGTTTCTGCTATTATGCAAGCTGTTTCAGACGATAAGATGGCTATAGCGCTTGCAAAAGAGGGTGGTATATCTTTTATATACGGTTCTCAAACTATAGAAAATCAAGCAAATATGATAAGAAGGGTTAAAGATTATAAAAAAGGGTTTGTTACCAGCAGCTCTAATATAAAGCCAGAACAGACGCTTGAAGATATTTTAGATTTAAAAAGCAAAACAGGGCATTCTACAGTTGCTGTAACAGACGATGGAAAGCCTAACGGCAAGCTTTTAGGCATTGTAACAAGCCGTGATTATCGTATTAGCCGTATGGATCCAAAAACAAAAGTGCATGAATTTATGACACCTATAGAAAAGCTTGTATATGCTAATGAAAATACAACCCTAAAAGAGGCAAACGATATTATTTGGGCAAATAAAATCAACGCTTTACCTATACTGGATAAAGAGAAAAGGCTTATTGCTTTTGTTTTTAGAAAAGATTATGCAAGCCATAAAAATAACCCTTTAGAGCTTTTAGATAAAAACAAAAGTTATGTTGTTGGAGCTGGTATAAATACAAGAGATTATAAAGAAAGGGTGCCAGAGCTTATAAAAGCTGGAGCAGATATTTTATGCATAGATTCTTCTGAAGGTTTTAGCGAATGGCAACGGATAACCCTTAAATGGATAAGAGATAATTATGGAGATAGCGTTAAAGTTGGGGCGGGCAATATTGTTGATGCAGACGGCTTTAAATTTTTAGCTGATGCTGGAGCAGATTTTGTAAAAATAGGTATTGGTGGAGGTTCTATATGCATAACAAGAGAACAAAAAGGTATAGGAAAAGGGCAAGCAACAGCTGTTATAGAAGTTTCTAAAGCACGTGATGAATATTTTAAACAAACAGGAATATACATACCTTTATGTTCAGATGGTGGTATTGTTCAAGATTATCATATAACATTAGCGCTTGCTATGGGCAGTGATTTTTGTATGCTTGGCAGATATTTTTCACGATTTGAAGAAAGCCCAACAAATAAAGTTGTTGTAAACGGTAATTATATGAAAGAATATTGGGGCGAAGGCTCTGCTAGAGCAAGAAATTGGCAACGCTATGATATGGGAGGAGAAAATAAACTTTCTTTTGAAGAAGGGGTTGATTCTTATGTACCGTATGCTGGAAAGTTAAAAGACAATTTAGATTTAACATTAAGCAAAATAAAGCATACTATGTGTAATTGTGGTGCACTTACTATAGAAGAATTGCAACAAAAAGCCAAAATAACCCTTGTTTCAGCAACAAGCATAATAGAAGGTGGCTCACATGACGTTATTTTAAAAGAACAGTCTGTAATACATAAAACATAAATGTTTTAGCAAAGATTAAATAACAATCTTTGCTTTTGTTTTTTGATAGTGTAACGCATCTATTATTAATCTTAGCCTAAAGATAAAATGCTATTGACATTAAAAAAAGGTTATGGTATAATATCATTGCATTTAAATATTTTGGTAAGTTAGCTGAGGCTAACCAGGAGGGCTAATGTCTGTTAAACTATTTTTAAAAAATTCTGCTGTCCAAAAAGCTATATATATTTTTATACTGCTTATTTTATCCATTATTTCTATACAAATAGGGGTTAAAAATTTTAGCATTATAGGTCTTTTTAAAAATAATTATGAAGATACATATTTATTAATAATAAGCCGTTTGCCTCGTCTTTTAAGTGTTATTATTACAGGAGCTTTATTAAGTGTATGTGGGCTTATTATGCAGACAATATCCAACAATAAATTTTTAGCCCCTTCAACCGCCGGTACTATAGAGTGGTGCAAGCTTGGAGTTTTGGTAAGTATCATGTTTTTTAGTGCTAAATCAAAGCTTATCAAAATAATAGTTGCTTTTGTTATCGCGCTTATTGGTAATTTTTTATTTATGTCGATTATCAAAAAAATGAAGTTTAAAAATGCACTTATGCTTCCTTTAGTAGGTATGATGTTAGGGAGCGTTGTTTCCTCTATAACAACCTTTTTTGCTTATAAATATGATTTAGTACAAAATATTTCTTCATGGCTTTTGGGGAGCTTTTCTTCTATTGTTAAAGGCAATTATGAAATAATATATTTAGGCTTTCCTTTTTTTATTATAGCTTACATTTTTGCGAACAAATTTACTATTGCCAGCATGGGCGAAGAGATGGCTATTAACCTTGGGCTTAATTATAAACAGGTTGTTACAATAGGGCTTGTTATCGTTTCTTTTATAACATCTTTGATTGTTGTGACTATAGGTAGCATACCTTTTGTTGGGCTTATTGTACCGAATATAGTGACTATTATAAAAGGTGATTCTATCAAAAAATCTATATTTGATACTGCTTTATTTGGAGCTATATTTGTTTTATTTTGTGATATTTTAGGTCGCATTATTATATACCCCTATGAAATTAATGTTAGCACCATCATAAGTGTTTTTGGGAGCTTTGTGTTTTTGATTATATTATTTAAAAAAGAGAAATAAAGGATTTTATTATGTTTAATATGTCTAGTATGTCTATTAAGAAAAAAAATATATTAATATTTTTAATTTTTTTGATATTTGCTATATTATATTTATTTTGGGCATTAAATTCTAAAAATATTGCGTTTTTTTTACCACGTCGTTTTAAAACAGTTTTTGCTATAGTTCTTTCTAGCTTTTGCATAGGCTATTCAAGCGTATCTTTTCAAACTATAACAAATAACAAAATATTAACTCCTAGTGTTATAGGTCTTGATTCTTTATATCTTTTTATACAAACTCTAATTGTGTACTTTTTTGGCTCTAAAACTTTAGCTATGCTGACTGGATATAAAGACTATTTTTTATCCATTATAATAATGATTGCATTTTCTATTTTATTATTTTTAATATTATTTAAAAAAGATGATAGAAATATTTATTTTTTAGTATTAGCTGGTATGATTATTGGCAATTTTTTTAGTGGATTAGCCACATTTATGCAAGTGCTTTTAGACCCTAATGAATTTTTAATAACACAAGGCAAAATGTTTGCAAGTTTTAGTAATATAAATGGAGATTTATTAAGCATTAGCTTTTTTATAATTTTTATTGTATTTTTAATTAGTTTTAAAGATTTTAAATATTTAGATGTTTTATCTTTAGGGCGAGAGCATGCAATAAATTTAGGGCTTGATTATAAAAAATTTGTTTTTAAAAATCTTATTGTTATATCTATTTTGATAGCAGTTTCTACCGCTTTAACAGGGCCTATAACATTTCTTAGTATATTAGTTGCTAGCATATCAAGAGAATTTTTAAAAACTCATAAGCATTCTAGCCGGATAACATGTGCGTTTTTTTTAGGGGCAGCGTTTTTAATGTCTGGGCAATTTATACTAGCAAGGCTTAGTATGAATACAACAATTAGTGTTATAGTCAATTTTATTGGTGGTATATATTTTATATATCTAATTTTAAAGGAGGTAAAATTATGATAAAATTAAAAAATATTACCAAAAAATATGGCGATAAACTAATACTAGACAATATCTCTTTAGATATACCAAAAGGTAAGGTAGTTGCCTTTATAGGGAGTAACGGTGCAGGCAAAAGTACACTTCTTTCTATAATAAGCCGTACCCTTTCTAAAAATTTTGGTGAAGTTTTTATAGATGATAAAGAAATATCTAAATGGGACAATTTTGAGCTTTCTAAAAAAATATCAACCCTAAAACAATCTAATAACCTAAATATAAGGATTACTGTTTATGATCTTGTTAGCTTTGGGCGTTTTCCTTATTCTAAAGGTAGGCTTACAAAGCAAGATATAGAGCATGTAGAAAATGCGATAAGCTATATGGGGCTTTCTGCCTTAAAAGATAGATTTTTGGATGAGCTTTCTGGAGGGCAACGGCAAATGGCGTTTATAGCTATGATTATTGCGCAAGATACAGAATATATCTTTTTAGATGAGCCTTTAAATAACCTAGATATGCACCATTCTGTCGCTATAATGAAAAATGTAAGAAGGCTTGTTGATGAATTTAACAAAACAATTATAATAGTTATACATGATATAAATTTTGTATCTTTATATGCCGATCATATAATAGCGTTAAAAGAAGGCAAAGTATTAAAAAATAGTGCTAAAACTGATATAATAAAAGAAGATGTTTTAAAACAAATATATGATATGGAAATAAAAGTTAAAAATATTGATGGGCAAAATATTTGCTTATATTATGATTAAAATAAAGGAGTTTTTTTGAAATGAAAAAATTATTTTTATTAGTTGTTGTTTTATTATCTGTATTTTTGGTTGCTTGTTCTAGCAGTAGCTCAGAAACAACGACAGAAGTAACAACAGAAGAAGATATAACAGATACAGATGAGCTTGAAGATGTAGATGCTTTAGTAGATGAAATAACTATAGTGCATTCAAAAGGAGAAACAACTGTTAAAACTAACCCTCAAAAAGTCGCAATTTTTGACTTTAGCGTATTAGATACACTAGATACACTTGGGGTAGATGTTGAGGTTGGGCTACCTGTAGCTAATATACCATCATACCTTTCTCAATATGAAGAAATAGCAACAGACCTTGGCGGTATAAAAGAGCCAGATATAGAAGCAATATTTAATTTTGAACCAGATATTATATTTATTAGCGGAAGACAAAGCGATTATTATGATGAACTTTCTGAAATTGCTCCGACTGTATATGTAGATTTAGATTCTGCAACATATATGGAAGATTTTACATACAACGTAACATATTTAGCACAAATTTTTAATAAAGAAGAAGAGGCAGAAAGCATGCTTTCTGATATAGAAAACAGAATAGAAGAAATTAAAGCGATAGCAAATGAGTCTGATGAAAAAGCACTTATTGTTCTTACTAATGATGGTGCTGTTAGTGCTTATGGAAGTGGCTCAAGATTTGGTATTATCCACGATGTTTTAGAAGTTAAACAAGCAGATGAAAATATAGAAGTTTCTACACATGGTCAAGAAGTTTCTTTTGAATATATTTCTGAAGTAAACCCAGATATATTATTTGTTATAGATAGAAATGACATAGTATCTTCGGATGTAGAATACACTAATCCATTAGAAAATGAGCTTGTTTTAGGTACAAATGCTGGGCAAAATGGTAAAATAATAATGCTAGATTCTGAAATTTGGTATCTTGCTGGAGGTGGTTTATCATCTGTAGCAGAAATGATAGAAGAAGTAGCTGCAGCGCTTTAGTTATAAAAATGATTTTATAAATATTAAGGGTGTAGATAAAATCTACACCCTTTTGCATTTAATAAAAATCCTACTTATTAAAAGTAGGATTTTTAAAATTCTATTTAAATTCTAAAAGAAGGTAAATATTTATTTTTAAGCCTACCATTTTGCACTTTAGCCCAGCCAATAGGGAAATTTCCAATACAAACTAAATGCCAGCCAGAAGTTTTTATATCCAGCAAAAAGCTTTCGCATTTTAAGTATCTGACCAAGTTTTTATCGTCTATATTAAAAGAAATAGTGTATTTTGCTTCTTCTTTTTTTAAAGCCATGGCTAAAGCCCAAGATGGTTCAAACCTATTTTTCTTTAATTCTCCTAAATAAAAGCCATTTTTAATAATTCTAAGCCCTGATAAATCTATAGCATTAGGTACAGAAAAAACGCTAGATTTATAAATTTTTAAATTTTTGTATAAATCTATATTTAAATATTCTTTAAAAAAATTTTGTAAATCTATTATTTGTTTATTATCCACTTTTTCAATTTGTTTTATTTTAGTAGAGGGGGCATTGCTTGTCCTTTTTAATAAAGCCAAAAAATGCCCTTCACCTTTTATATTATAGGGCATAAGCCTACCAGTTTTTTTTATATTAAATAAATCATTATGATTAAGCCAGCTAGCTCTACCATCTTCAAAGCCAGTTGTTTTGTCAAAATCGATTAATTCAAAATCAGTATTTTGTTGTAAAAAGTCGTGTATCATCTGTTCATTTTCTTCTGGAGCAAATGTACATGTAGAATAAGCAATTATACCATCTTTAGCAAGCATTTTTTTTGCATAATACAAAATTTCTTTTTGCAAGATGGTACAACTATCTGTTTTGTGTATTTGCCAGCTTTTTATAGCGTTTTTATCTTTTCTGAACATACCTTCTCCAGAACAAGGAGCATCAATAATTATTTTGTTAAAATATCCTGCAAATTTGATTGCTAAATTTTTTGGGCTTTCGTTAGTTATTATAGCGTTTTTTATACCACTAATTTCTATATTTTTGGCAAGTGCTTTACATCTAGTGTTGCTAATATCATTAGCAACTAAAAGCCCGGTATTATTTAATTTAGCGGCAATTTGTGTACTTTTTCCCCCAGGGGCAGCGCAAATATCTAAAACTCTATCGCCTTCTTTTATAGGTAATATAGCGCTAGTAGACATTGCGCTAGGCTCTTGTATATAAAATAGCCCAGCGTTGTAATAAAAATTTTTAGCTGGTCTATCATTTTTATCAAAATAAAAGCCGGTGTCGCACCAAGGCACAGAAGAAAGGCTAAAAGGCAAAATCTTTTTTAGCTCTGTAGGAGTTATTTTTAAAGTATTTGCCCTTAAACCACTATAGCTTGTTTCGTTAAAGCAATTTATATATTTATCAAAATCATCTTGTAATAAATTTTTCATTTTTTTTAAATATTCATCTGGTAGTGTCATTTTTTTGTTCCTTTTTATATATTTACAACATATATTTTGCTTAAATAAGTCGTTTAAATATGTTATATATACAATTATAACATAAATTAAAATTTAATTCAAAATATATATTAATTTAAAAATAATATGTAAAATAAAATATAAAATAAATCAATTATTAATCAATTATTAGTATTGCAAAAAAAATAAAAGTGTGATATTATTAGCATAAGCTAACTTATGATAGCATAAACTAACATATATATATTCTTACAAATTATTGTAATCAATTTTAGGAGGGGTTATTTTGAAAAGAAAGATAGCTTTTATAGCTACAGTTATTTTTATGTTTAATTGTTACTTTGTTTTGGCAAATGAATTACAAGAAGGTATTTTGCAAAATGCAGAAGATATTATAGAAGGGCAGTATTTAAATATTTTGAATACAACTGATATATCAGAAAGTGTTTATACAGTAAGTGATTATAATATACAATTAAAAAAAGATGATGAATATACGGAAGATACAATGACACCTAATTTTATAGAAAGTATAGAAATAGCAAA
>CBCPNA010000002.1:0-3903 GCA_965120415.1 uncultured Bacillota bacterium
AATAATATTAATAATATTTTTTAATAATAAAGGTATTAAAAAGACAAAATCAAAATCTTTAGCCCCTTTAGGTTATACATTATTTTATAGCGATAAAAAAGAGCATTTTAAGGCAAAAAATATAATATGTTCAAAAGTATTATTTTCAAGGAAATATAATCTATCAGGCAAACCAGATTATGTTTATAAAAAAAATAATTTATTATTTCCTATAGAATTAAAAAGCGGGGCTATAAAAGATTTAAAAAAGCCCCATGAAGGCGATTTTATGCAGCTTATAGCGTATTTTTTAATATTAGAAGATGTATATAATGCTAAAATAAGAAAAGGCAAATTAATTTATTCAGACTATTCTTTTATAATAAAAAATAAAAAAAAGTTTAAAAAACGGCTTTTTAAAGTTTTAAAATCTATGAGGTTTATGCTAAAAACAGGTATTGGCGAGCCTAATTGTAATTTTAGCCATTGTAAATACTGTGTTTGCAAATTGACTGTTTGCAAGTTTTATAAACAAATGTATAACAAAAGGTAAAAATATGAATATTAAAAAAAATGATTATTTTGAAATAAAGATTATTGATATAGGTATAAATGGAGAGGGCATTGGCAAGATAGATAATTTTACTATTTTTGTTAAAAATGCACTGCCTAATGAGTTTGTTAAAATAAAAATTTTAAAGGTTTTAAAAAACTATGCTTTTGCTAAATTAATAGAAATTTTAGAGCCATCGGTGCATAGAGTTTTGCCCCCTTGCAAATATTTTGGAAAGTGTGGAGGGTGCCAGCTTCAGCATCTACAATATGAAGAGCAATTAAAATTAAAAACAAAAATTGTAAAAGACAATCTTAAAAAAATAGGAGGATTTAACAATACTTGCATTAACGATACTATACCAGCTAAAAATAACTTTTTTTATAGAAATAAAGCTAGCTTTCCTATTAATTTTAAAAATCAGATAAATGTAGGTTTTTATGCCCCTAATTCTCATAATATAATTGATATAGATAATTGTATTATAAATCATCCTATTAATAGCAAGATTATATATATATTTAAGCATTTTTTAATCAAAAATAATATTACTATATATAATGAAGATACAAAAAGCGGGCTTGTAAAACATATCGTAATAAGAACAGCTAAAAAAACAAATCAAGTTTTGATATGCGTTGTTGTTAACGCTAATAGTTTAAATAAGCATATTAAAAATTTGCTAAAAAAATGTTTTGATGATATAAAAAATTGTACTATTGTTATTAATTTTAATACACAAAAAAATAATGTTATATTAGGGGAAAAGATAGAAGTTTTGCATGGGGCTGGGTACATAACAGATTATATAAATAATCTAAAATTTAATATATCGCCTATTTCTTTTTTTCAAATAAATACAGAGCAGACTGAAGTTTTGTACAAAAAAGTTTTAAAATTTGCTAATTTAAATAAAAATGATATTGTTTTTGATGCATATTGTGGTATAGGTACTATATCATTATTTTTAGCACAAAATGCTAAATTTGTATACGGTATAGAAATTGTCAAACAAGCTATAGAAGATGCTAAAAAAAATGCATTAATGAACGATATTAAAAATGTAGAATTTTTTACCGGTAAGGCAGAAGAGGTTATACCAAGCTTAATATTAAAAAAAGGTATTATACCGGATATTATTGTTATTGACCCACCAAGAAAGGGCTGCGACTTTACCCTTTTAGATTGTATTATAAAAGCTAATATAAAAAAGATAATCTATGTATCTTGCGATAGCGCTACCCTTGCAAGAGATTTAAAACATTTAGATTTTAAATATAAAATAGAAAGCGTACAACCTGTTGATATGTTTTGCATGACTTCTCATATAGAAACGATAGTATGCTTAAAGCAAAAAGATAAATTTGAAGTACAATAAAAAAGACTAGTATTTACTAGTCTAAATATTTTTGTACTTCTTTTTTGCTTATGTTGTAATTTTGCATAACCCTTTTTATAATTTCTTTTTCGGGCATATTAAAATCTTTAAGTATTTTTATAATTATTTGTATACCTTCTATTTTGCCCTTTTCTTTATTATTTGAAATATCCAAAACATGCATTTTATATCTTCCTTTCATTATCTTTATAATAGTATTATTTACCATATTTTTATTTATATACAAAATATAGAATAAAAATTAGAATATGTATAAATAAAGCTTATTGACATAAAAAACTAAAAATGGTACTATATGTATATGATTTAAAATAGTGATTTTAACTCTTATTATTAATATTATATTTTAATACATAAAGGAGAAATAATATGAAAGAATGTATATTTGGTATTAGCTGTGAAATGCTTGAAGAGAGAATAAGAAATCAAATGCAAATATTAGAAGAAACAAATGAAATTTCATCTCAAAATTTAAGCTTTTTATACAATGTAAAACTTTGGGAAAGAATTAATAACGGTGAGTTAGATAAAATAGAGGGACTTGAAGAAGCTGTAGCTAAATATAAAAGTATGATTGATAAAAATAATAATGATTTTTTAATAAGTATGTTTTACAAAGAATTGAAGTGCTTATATAATGATTTAAATAATAAAGACTTATTTGATGCTAATTCTATGGAAGTAAAAGAGCTAGCTTTGGAGATAGATTTGACAGAAAGATATTTGAGAGAAGCAAGAGAGCTATGTGATTCTTATAGTGCTGATTGTTCTATAAGACGTTTAACTGAAAAATCTAGAGAAAAACTAAGTTTAATAAAAATATACAGAAATATTATTTCAAGAGAAGATTATATTTGTGAATATGAAGACAAAATATTTGATATACAATATCCGACTTCTGTTTATTCGGCTTCTGTTTATTCGTCGAGAATATGGAAAAAAATTAAAGAATTACGATATTTAGAGCAAGACGAAAAATTTAAAGAAGAACCTTCGCCCGAAATTTTAAGTTTTCCATACTATATACGTCTTGCTAATTTGTATGATGCGTACCAATTCCACGAGAGATCGAGCTATGAAGATGATGGGGATTTAAGTGAGTTGACTGAGACTAAAGACGCTTTAGACATGTACTACTACTATATATATGATGCAAGGGGATATAAAAGGGGATATAAAATACAAGATATAGATGATATAATAGATGGTTCTGAGGATATCAATTTTTTAATAAGTGAGCTTTATGAAGAAGTAAAGTGCTTACATAAAGACGCATATAAGACCTATATAAATAAAATTAACTTTAGATTCACAAGAATAGAAAAGATATGCTGTAATGCTTTGCTATTACAATATTACAAGTGGGCACAAAAATTTTGTGAAGCTTACGTAGATTTTAACTATGATTTAACTGAGGAATCTGAAAAAAAACTAATAGAAACATTAAGATACATAAAGCAAATTTTAGAAGAATATGAATTGGATATAGATGATTCGGAAAGAATACCATACCGAGTATTATTAGAGAATGATGAAGAATTAATTTCTCTACCTAATGACAGTGATGATTGTTTTAAAGGTATTTATATACCTATAAATGAGCTTATAAGAGATGTTGAGGATAAAATAGAAGATAAAAAAATAAGCCGTGAAGAGCTGCTTGAATATAGAAGAAAAAGACGAATGGAAAATTTACATGTAATAGACCGTATAGATCTCTGTAGAGCTCTTAAATATAAGATAGAAAGACAAAGGGAAAGAATTAAAGACGAAAATGGAATTTCAGATGAAGAGTTAGGCTTTTTTTACAAAGTAGAGCTTTTGAAAGCTCTTACTTGTAATAATGATTCAGATGAAATAGCTGAATATAGAGATTATGTAAGAGATTATGTAGATAAATCTGATGATGATTATTATAGCTATGATGAAGAGAGGCTTTGCGAAGAAGTAAAGTGCTTATATGATGATGTTA
>CBCPNA010000003.1:0-15966 GCA_965120415.1 uncultured Bacillota bacterium
AAAATTTATAAAAACACTTGAAAAAATAAAAGAAGTATGATATAATATTAGTTGTTATGGCCCGTTGGTCAAGCGGTTAAGACGTGGCCCTTTCACGGCTAAAACAGGGGTTCGATTCCCCTACGGGTCATTATTAGGCGATATAGCCAAGTGGTAAGGCATGGGACTGCAACTCCCTGATCCCCAGTTCAAATCTGGGTGTCGCCTTAATTTGAGAGTGCATACTTAAATGCACTTTTATTTTATACTTTTTACTAATTTAACTATATTATATATAATAAACTTATTTTTTATATATGTAACGTATTTTTGAGTAGTGAAGCATGGCTAGTATCTATAGTTACAATGAAACAATCAAATGTTAATTTGCTGATATTTAACCATTAAAGTTTTGAAAATATTATGATTGATTTGATAGATAGCCTTTAATATAAGTATGATTAAAATAGCAACAAAAGAGAATTTATATACATAAATAATAAAAAGCAAAAATAATATCCAATTAATAAATACGTGTTTCTTAATATTGATATTTTGGATAAATTATATTAAAATAATAAACATATAATAATATACTTAACCTTTAGAAAGGATTTTTATATGAATAAGGTGGAATTATTAGCCCCTGCTGGTGATTTAGAAAAGCTTAAAGTGGCAGTTTTGTACGGTGCTGATGCGGTATATTTAGGGGGCAATTCTTTTGGGCTTAGAGCAAAAGCTAAAAATTTTGATTTAGAAGAAATGGAAGAAGGGGTAAAATTTGCGCATGATAATAACGTTAAAGTTTATGTTGTATGTAATATTTTTGCACATAATGCTGATTTTACTAATGAAAAGTTTGAACATTATCTAAAAAATTTAGAAAAAATAAATATAGATGCTATAATAGTAGCAGATCCTGGTATGTTTTCTATAATAAGGCAAACATTGCCTAATATGGATGTTCATATAAGTACACAATCTAATGTTACTAATTATCAAACGGCTTTATTTTGGAAAAATTTAGGTGCTAAAAGAGTTATCCTTGCTCGTGAGTTATCTTTTAAAGAAATACAAAATATAACAGAAAATCTAAAAAATGAAATGGAGATAGAAACATTTATCCATGGCGCAATGTGTATGGCTTATTCTGGGCGTTGTTTGCTTAGTAATTATTTTACAAGCAGAGATTCTAATAAGGGGGCTTGCGCCCAATCTTGTCGCTGGAAGTATAATATCGTGGAAGAAACAAGACCTAATGAATATTATCCGATAGAAGAAGATGAAAGAGGGACATATATATTCAATTCTAAAGATTTATGCATGATAAATCATATACCAGAGCTTGTAAACGCTAATATAAATAGCTTTAAAATAGAAGGTAGGGCAAAAAGTATTTTTTATTTAGCATCTGTTGTAAAGGTTTATAGACAGGCTATAGATGATTATTTTAAAGATGAAAGTTTATATAAAAGCAAAAAAGAATATTATTACAAAGAGCTTTTGAAAGCTAGTCATAGGGGCTATACAACGGGCTTTTATTTTGATAAGCCTAAAGATTATGACCATATCTATAGTGGTAATTCTTATGTTAGGCTTTATGATTTTATAGGACTTGTTAAAGAGTATGATAAACAAACCGGTTTTGCTATTATCCAGCAACGCAATAAATTTGTATTAAATGATGAGGTAGAATTTTTGACTGCTAAAGGTGATTTTTTTAAGCAAAAAATATTAGAAATGTATGATTATACAACAGGAGAACCTCTTTTAGAAGCACCACATCCAGAGCAAATAATAAAGCTAAAAGTTTTAAAAGAAGTATCACCTTATGATTTAATAAGAAAGAAAAGTGATAATCCAGTAACTATTGAAAATATTTAAATGTTGATTTTATTTCATTTGAAGGTAGCATTTTTGAAACAATGTGCATATAATAATACCCTAACAATCAGAAAGTTAGGGTATTATTTTTATTGATAAAAATAGTGTCATAATTAGCTTAATTTTAAGATTTAAGTTAGTTTAGTTATGTTATTATAGTTAATAATACTATAATTTTCTTCCACATATAGGGCAAAAGACAGATTTATCTAAAATCTTTTCATTGCAATAAGAACAACATTTTATTTCTTCTTCATTATTTGTATCGCTATAGGTGGTACTTTCTTCTAATGGAATTTCTAATTTTTCAACTTTTTTAATATCTTGTATAACTTCTACATTTTTTGCCTTTTCTTTTGCTAATAAAGATTTAAGCTCATTTATTTGTTCTTCTATTTTAGCAATTTCTAAATATTTTTCATCAAAAAATTTACCAATGCTACCTCCATATGCATATATTTCATGTACTTTTTGTCCTATTTCTAAATAGAGTTTTTTTAATTTTTCTTCTGCAGAGTTTAGTTTTAAATTAGTTTTAATATTTTTTATAAGCTTGTTAGAAGATGTTGTTACTTTTTTGCCTAATTTTGTTATATTTGTTTTAATTTCACTCATAAAAATCACCACTTTTATCTATTAATCTCTTTTAGTATCCTTTTCATAGCCTTTTATGCCAATATCAAAATTCATCTTGCCAAGGGCATCTTTTAAGCCTATGTCTGCTTTAGTTTTTTCTAAATTGTAGTAGTCCATAACCCCTATATTACCTTTTACTAAAGCCTCTGATATAGCAGCGGGTATTTTAGATTCTTCTTCTACAACTTTAGCTTTCATCTGTTCTACAAATGCTTTCATTTCTTGTTCTTTAGCTATAGCTAATGCTCTTCTTTCTTCTGCTTTAGCTTGTGCTATTTTTTTGTCGGCCTCGGCTTGCTCTATTTGGAGCTGAGCTCCTATATTTCTTCCTATGTCAATATCTGCTATGTCTATAGATAATATTTCAAATGCAGTGCCTGAATCAAGCCCTTTGGTTAAAACAACTTGCGATATTCTATCAGGGTTTTCAAGCACTTCTTTATGCTCTTTTGAAGAACCAACAGTTGTAACAATACCTTCACCAACTCTTGCTACTATTGTTTCTTCACCAGCACCCCCTATAAGCCTTGATATATTTGCTCTAACAGTAACTCTAGCCATAACTCTAACCTCTATACCGTCAATAGCAACTGCAGATATCCATGGTGTTTCTATAATTTTTGGGTTAACGCTCATCCTAACAGCTTCAAAAACATCACGACCAGCTAAATCTATAGCAGCAGCTTTTTCAAAAGATAATTCTAAATTTGCTCTTTGAGCTGCTATAAGCGCATCAACAACATTATCAACACGCCCTCCAGATAACAAATGCGATTCAAGCTGATTTATATCAAGCTCTAGGCTTGCTTTACTTCCTTTTATTAAAGGGCGTATTATCCTATGTGGGTTAACTCTCCTAAGCCTCATACCGACTAAAGAAAGTATATTAACTTTAACACCAGATGCTATAGCAGATACCCAAAGCCCAACAGGAATAATAGAAAATATAAATATTATTAACAGTATTATTAAAATTGTAATAAAAAATAAAAACATATACTCCTCCTAATTATGATTAATAAGTTTAACATATAATTTATTTTCTAAAATTCTAGAACCTCTTACTTTAACATTATTATTTATATATCCATCTTCAGAAACAACCTCTAGTAAAATTCCGTTAAAATCAACAGTGCCAGAAGGTCTTAAGGTTGTTTTAGTTATACCTTCTCTACCTATAAGATTATTTAAATTAGAAATTTCTTTTTTGCTTGATAGCTTATCAAATAGGATAATTTTAGATAGTAATTGTTTCTTTTTTAAATATTTTATAAAAAAATAAATTAATAAAATAATTAAAACAAACTCTATTAAAACAATAACAATACTAACCTGCATTAATTTTAAAGACATAAAAAAAGATGAAACTATTGAAACAACTCCTAAAGCACCGGCTATTCCTCCAGGTAAAAATGTTTCTAAAAAAATTAATATGATGCCTAATACAAATAAAAAAATACTAATTGCATTCATAAGATTCACCTCTTTCTAAATAAATATATGTATATGATAATTATATACTAAAATTTCGTATTTTTCAATAATTTTATTAAATAAGTTAAGTCAGATTATGTATAATAATCTGACTATATATTTATTCTACTATATCAGGGTTAAAGCTTTCTTGCCAAGGCAAGCCATATTTATTGAGATCTTGCATAAAAGGGTCTGGGTCAAACTCTTCTACATTATAGACTCCAGCTTTATTCCATTTGCCGGTAAGCACCATTTTAGCTCCTATCATAGCCGGTACACCAGTTGTATAAGAAATTGCTTGAGAGCCAACTTCTTTATAGCATGATTGATGGTCACACACATTGTATAGATAATAGTTTTTTTCTTTTCCATCTTTAAGCCCTTTAAAAATACAACCTATGTTAGTTTTGCCTTTCGTCCTTTCTCCTAATGTTGCTGGGTCTGGTAAAATAGCTTTTAAAAACTGAAGAGGTACTATTTCTTTACCTTCAAAATTAATTGGCTTAATACTTGTAAGCCCTACATTTTCAAGCACTCTAAGATGAGTTAAATATTTTTCAGAAAACGTCATAAAAAATCTAATTCTTTTAACTTCTTTAATATTTATAGCTAAAGATTCCAACTCTTCATGGTATAAAAGATACATATCCTTTTCTCCTATTTCTGGAAAGTTGTATGTTCTTTTAATTTCTAGTGGATTTGTTTCTATAAATTTGCCATTTTCAAAATATCTGCCTTTTGAGGTTATTTCTCTTATATTTATTTCTGGGTTAAAATTGGTTGCAAAATGATAACCATGGTCGCCAGCATTAGCATCTAAAATATCTATATAATGTATTTCATCAAAATGATGCTTTTTAGCATAAGCAGAAAAAACGCCTGTAACCCCAGGGTCAAATCCACAACCCAAAACAGCAGTAATACCGGCTTTTTCAAATTTTTCTTTATAAGCCCATTGCCATTTGTATTCAAATTTTGCAGTATCTAAAGGTTCATAGTTAGCAGTGTCTAGATAATGCACTTTTGTAGCAAGGCAAGCCTCCATAATAGATAAATCTTGATAAGGAAGTGCAAGGTTTATAACAATATCTGGCTTAAAATTATTTATTAAAGCTATTGTATCTTCTATATTATCAGCATCTAACTGTGCGGTAGAAATTTTTGTCTTGCTATTGCTTAATTTTTGCTTTAAAGCATCGCATTTAGCTTTTGTTCTACTAGCAATACAAATTTCATCAAATATGTCTGGATTTTGGCAACATTTATGCACGGTTACAGAAGAAACGCCTCCAGCCCCAACAATTAAAGCTTTTCCCATTTTATTAATTTCCTCCAATTTTAATAAAATAATTAATTGATACCTATTGAAGCTATATAGCAAATGTATAAGATAAGCTATATAACAAGTTTTAGTATCAATTTATTTGATTAAATTATTAGGTTATATATAACCTTTCGTATTATTCTAACATACAAAAAATGTTTATTCAAGCATAATTTTTATGTATTGTAATTATATATGTTTTTTTATTTATAAAAATTCATATTGCATTTTTATAAAAAATAGTATAAAATTGAGATATGTAAAGCTAGACAAGCTTTGGAGTTTATGTTTAGCCTTTCTATATAATTATAGAAAGGGGGTTGATAATATGGAAATTTCATTATATGAAATACTCTCTTTGCAAATGCAAGGTTTAATAGTATTAATAACCCTTTTGGATTACATAAATACATAAAAGAAAGTAATTCAAAAAATAACCATAAACTATGCCAGTAGCTCATGGTTAAAGTAAATTCAAAATAATTCCATAGGCTAAACTGAACCCAAGCAGTTTACCTTTATTTAAAAACATTATATCACAAATGAGATAAAATGTAAAGTAAAAATATCACAAGATGAATAGAATGTAAAGTAAAAAATTCAAGGCATATAAATGTCCTTTTTTTTAATTTTTAAAAATAACAACATAGCTTGAATTAAGAGGGCAAGTGTGATAATATATAAATAAAGTTATAAGTATTTTATAATATTTCTTAATTTATAAATCTAGGAGAATAAAATGTCTATAGAACTTAATAAAAATCAAAAAATAGCTATCGAGCATAACAAAGGGCCTATGCTTGTTTTGGCGGGGCCTGGGAGCGGTAAAACAACTGTTATAATACATCGTGTCAAAAATTTGATAGAAAATTATAATATAAATCAAGAAGAAATACTTGTTATTACCTTTACAAAAAAAGCAGCTACAGAAATGCAAAATAGATTTTTAGCTTTTAATAATTATAATAAAGTTTCATTTGGGACATTTCATTCATATTTTTTCAGAATTATTAAAAATTATTATAAATATGAATTATCTAACATATTGCATGAAGATGCCAAAATTGATATTATAAAAAACATAGTAAATAAGCTCAAAATTTCATATGAAAATCAAGAAGATTTTTTACAAAATATTTCTAATGAAATTTCTCTTGTTAAAAATGAACTTGTAGATATAAATTTTTACAGCACTTCAATATTAAAACAACCAGAAGTTTTTATACAAATATATACACAGTATGAAGATGCAAAAGATGCTTTAAATAAAATCGATTTTGATGATATGTTAGTTAAATGTTATTATCTTTTGTATAACGATATAAATGTTAGAAAGTTTTGGCAAGATAGATATAAATACATTTTAATAGACGAATTTCAAGATATTAATAACGTACAATACCGTGCTATAAGGCTCCTTTTAAACGCCGAACAAAATTTATTTATAGTAGGCGATGACGATCAAAGCATATACAGCTTTAGAGGTTCACGTCCAGATTTTTTATTAAATTTTACAAGTGATTTTGAAAATGCTAAAAAAGTTACATTAAATATTAATTATAGATCAACTGAACAAATTATAAATTTATGCAATAATATAATAACTCAAAATAAAACTAGATATACAAAAGATATACAAGGCACCGGTACTAAATTTAAATTACCGTTGCTTTTTAAAAATTATGATATAAATGAAGAGGCAAAAAATATTTTAAAAAAAATTTTGCATTTACAAAAAAAGATACCACTAGAAGAAATAGCCATCATTTACAGGACAAATTTGCAAGCAAGAGCTATAATAGAAGCTTTTATGGATCATAATATAGAATATCAGGTCAAAGACAGCGTCCAGACTATATATGACCATTTTGTTGTAAAAGATATAATATGCTATTTAAAGCTAGCGCTTAATAATTTAGAAAATGATGTCTTTTTAAAAATAGCTAACAAGCCAAAAAGATATTTTAGCAAGATTTTGCTAAACGACTGCGCTAAAGAATGTGGTAATAAAAAATCTATTATAGAGCATATTTATTTTAAGCCCGATTTAAAAACATGGCAATTAGAAAAAATAAACGAGCTTATTTTTCATCTTAATCAAATAAAAACAAAAGAGCCTTATAGTGCTATTAAATATATTTTAGAAAAAGTTTCTTATAAAGAATATTTAGAGGAATATGCTGAATATAAAAAAATTAATAGCAGAGCGCTTTTTGAAATAGCAGAAGAATTTTTAGAATCTTCTAAAGAACATAAAGACATCTTGCAATTTTTAACGTATATAGATGATATGAGTATTAAATTAAAAGAATACCAAAAAAATACAAAAAATAATAAAGGGGTTGTTTTATCAACTATACATAGCGCCAAAGGGCTAGAATTTGAAGCAGTTTTTGTTATAAGCTGTATAGAAGGCATCATACCACATGAAAAAAGCAAATCAGAGCAAGAAATAGAAGAAGAAAGACGGCTTTTTTATGTAGCTTTAACAAGAGCCAAAAAGATACTCTATATTTCTATTTTAAAAACTAAATACTCTTTAGATGCAAAGCCATCTAGGTTTTTAAAAAACTTAATTAAATAATTTTAAGGTGGGATAATATGAAAAAAACTAAACAAGAAAGAAAAAAGTTGGCTTATAAAATAGTTGCTATATTTTTAATTTTAGCGATGCTAATAGGCTTTATTGCCCCTTCTATATCTTTATTATTTTCATAAAAAGGAGTGTGTATTTATGGAAAGTGAAAGAATAAAAATATTAAAAATGCTGGAAAATAAGCAGATAACAGCAGAAGAGGCAAGCAGGCTTTTAGCAGCATTACAAAATAAAGAAACGATGGAAAGTAGTTTTTATAACTCAAATAATAATTCAAACAATAATTCAAGCGATAGCAAAAAAGCTACCTCAAGTATAGATTTTAGCGATATTAAAAATAAGGTTGCTGGCTTTGCTACATCTGTTTATAAAAAAAGTGTTAAAGTTTTAAATAATTTAGAACAAGATATTAGAAATACGTTAAAAAATACTTCTAATAACAACAAAACTTACAACAACTCTCAAGATATTTTAAAAGAATTTAATTACACTATAACATATAACCAAAACATAAGGCTTGCTGCCTTAAATGGAGAAATGCAAATAAAAGGATATAATGGAGATAAACTTACATTAAGGGTTAAATATACTCCTTTAATTGCAAATTCCAACATAGAATTTAATAATTATGACAATAATAATTATGTACTAAACTTTAAAAAAGAATGTTTTAAAAAAATTTCTGTAGAAGCTTTAGTTCCTAATAAAAATTTAGATAAACTAGAATTAGATAATATTGGCTCTAACTGCTCTGTAGATGGCGTAAAGTTTGAAAGCTTATCTATCATAAGCCAAAATTCTAACGCTATTATAGAAAATTGTACCGCTAAAAATATAAAGCTAGAAAACAATAATAAAGGTAAATTTATTTTGCGTAATATTACAGCAGATGCCCTTAATATAAATAATATAGATGGGTTTGTTAAGCTTAAAAATTTAGATATACAAAATGTTACAGTTGATAATATAAACGGCGAAATAGAGGCTATAAACGATTATTTTAATAAATACGAAGATTATAAATGGAAATTAGAAACGCAAAATAGTAACATAAATGTAGAAATTAATACAGATAATGTCAACTATGATATAAAAGCTCAAACAACGCTAGGGAGCATAGAGCTAAATAAAAGAAATTTATCTTTTGTTGAAAGGAGTCAATATAGCGTCTTGGCAAGCACCGAAAATAAAAATTCTAGTTATAAAAATATGGATATACACCTTACAACAACAAACTCTAAAATTTTATTAAGCTAATTTTAAAGGAGTTTGATTTATGAAATCAAAGAGTTTTATTTTAAAAAAGAGATATATTTTAATAAGTTTTGTATTTATTATTTTTATAATTTGTTTTTTATTTACGATATATTTTAATAACAACAAAATAAAAAAGATTATAAAAGACGATACAATATATCCTAATATTTATATAGAAAATATAAATGTTTCAGGCTTTTCAAAAGAAGAAGGGGTAAACTATTTAAAAACAAACTACAAAAAAGAAGAAAATTTTATATTGCTATATGGAGATGACGAAATAGTATACAAAAAAGAAGACTTAGGGCTTGAATACGATTTTGAAAAAGCTATAGATATAGCATATAATACAGCAAGGAATAATAGTGAGCAAATAAAAAATTTATTAAAAAATCCTATAAAAATATCTTTAAATCATAAATTAAACGAAGAAAAATTAAATCAAGAAATAGAAAATTTAGAACAAAAGCTAAATAAAGATGCTAAAGACCCAACTCTTATAAAAGAAGGAGAAAGCTTTACGGTTGTACCAGGTAGTGAAGGGCTAAAAATAGATTCTGAAAAATTAAAACAAGATATAATAGAAAGCCTTGATGAAAAAGGCGACATATATTTAGAAATACAATTTGAAAAAATAGCCCCAAAAGATGAAGAAAGCCTAAAGATGGTACAAGATAAGCTAGGCACTTTTTCTACATCTTATGCCATAAATAGCGAAGAAGATGAAAACAGAATAACTAATATGAAAGTTGCAGCATCTAAAATAAATACAGTTGTTTTATATCCAGAAGAAGTTTTTTCTGCCAATGCATTTTTTGGAGAAACAACAGAAGAAAACGGTTATAAACTAGCTAAAGTTATAAAAAACGGTGAATTTATAGATGAATATGGCGGAGGAGTTTGCCAAGTTTCTACAACACTTTATAACGCAGCTTTATATGCTGAGCTAGATATATTAGAAAGAAAAAATCATTCTTTAAAAGTTTTGTACGCAGACTATGGTTACGATGCAGCGCTTGCTAGTGACTATATAGATTTAAAATTTAAAAATAATACTAACTATCCTATATATATAGAAAGCTATTTAACAGAAAATCAGGTTATTTGCAATATATATGGCTATGATGAACGGGCAGAAAATAGAGAAATAAAATTCCAAAATGAGCTTGTAGAGGTAATACCGCCCGGAGATAGGATAGAAAATACAACAGAAGATTTAAAACAAGGAGAAGAGGTTATAGAAGTTAAAGCTTTAAATGGATATAGATATAATCTATACAAGCTTATATATGAAGATGGAGTGCTTGTGGATAAAGTTTTGATAAATGAAAGCTATTATAAACCACGGCAAGAAGAAGTTTTGGTAGGTATTAATTAAAATATGCTCTTTAGCTAAGCCTTATTAATAAGGCTATGTTAAAGAGCTTTTTATTATTTTTATTATAATTAATTTTCTTTTTATTTTTGTTATTAAATTAATATAAATATATTTAATAAAAAAATACTAAATAATATTTTATTTGCATATATTTTTATAACAAAATATTAAAGGAGCAACTTATATGTACCCATATTATACACAAAATAAAGAAGAAAAAGCAAAAACTTTAGCTTTATCTAGTAAAGCAGAAGTGTCAGCAAATAAAGATGACGAAGATTTTAGCAAATATGTTTTGCAAATGATACTATCTGCTATAGAGCAAGAAAACTATGACATGATGTATTATAATCAGCTTTTAAACTATACAACAGATGAAGAAGAAAAAGAAGTTTTAAGAAGGATATATCTAGACGATATAAAACATTTTAACCTATTAAAAGAGCTTTACAAATGCTTAACCGATGAGCCTATATCTTTTGATTATGATGAAATAGAAATAGGCGATAATATAACAAAAGAATTTAAAAACTCTTTTGAACAAAAATTAGAAAATGTAGAGCTTTATAGAAATATATTAAAGTCTTTTTTAGACACATGTATTAGAGATATGCTTTTTGAAATAATAACAGACGAACAAATGCACGCCCAAAAGCTAAATAACCTTTATAATAATAGAAGGATAAGATAAAAAATACCCCTTTGCTTTTTAAAATTAAGCAAAAGGGGCTTTTTTAAATTATTTAACAACAATATTAACAATTTTTTTAGGCACATATATTTCTTTAACAATTTCTCCATTTATTTTAGCTTTAACAGCTTCTTTAGCCATTTTTAAAACTTCTTCTTTCAAAAGGTTAGGGGCTATTTGTATAGTGCCTTTAAGCTTGCCGTTTATTTGTATAGCTATAGCTACTGTATCATCTTTTAGCTTTTCTTTATCGTATTTGCACCAGCTATTTTTAAATACACTTTCTTTACTGCCGATTATTTGCCATAATTCTTCACATATATGAGGGGCAAAAGGTGATAATAAAATAATCATCGTTTCTAGCGTTTGTTTATCTATACCGCCAATGTTTTTAGCCTCTGTAATAATTTTGTTGGTATATTCCATAAAGCCCGAAATAACAGTGTTCATTGTTAAGCTTTCTATCCTGCTTGTTATTTCAAAAATCATTTTATTTTTTAGCTTTTCTAATTCTTTTGATGGAGTTTTTGGCTTATCTTTATATTCTAGAATAAATTTCCATAGTTTATTTAAATATCTAAAAGTGCCATCTATACCGCTCTCATCCCATTCACAATCAACTTCTGGTGGACCAACAAAAAGCTCATACATCCTAAGTGCGTCACAGCCGTATTTTAAAACAAGGTCATCAGGTGATATAACATTGCCTTTAGATTTACTCATTTTTGCGCCATCTTTTGTTATCATACCTTGATTAAAAAGACGTAAAAAAGGTTCATCAAAATCTAAAACACCAATATCTTTTAAAAATTTTGTATAAAATCTTGCGTATAACAAATGCAGCACGGCATGTTCTACTCCTCCAACATACATATCAACAGGCATATATTTATTAAGGGCCTCTTTACTAGCTAAAGCATCTTTATTATCAATGTCACAATATCTAAGAAAGTACCATGAAGAGCCAGCCCATTGAGGCATTGTATTTGTTTCTCTTTTGGCTTTAGCACCGCATTTAGGGCAAGGTACATTTACCCAATCTTCTATATTAGCAAGAGGTGATTCTCCTGTGTTTGTAGGTAAGTAAGATGATACATTAGGCAATTTTACAGGCAAGTCTTTTTCTGGTACCGGTACAATACCACACTCTTTACAGTGGATAAGAGGGATAGGTTCGCCCCAATAACGCTGCCTTGAAAATACCCAATCTCTTAATTTATAATTAATAGTCTTTTTACCAACCTTTTTCTCTTCTAAATAATTACAAATAGCTTCTTTAGCATCTTTAGAAGATAAGCCGTCAAAATTTTGAGAATTTATCATAATACCAGCTTTTGTAAAAGGCTTTTTTAAATTATCAAAATCTTGATTATCTTTAGCATCTTTAATGACAGGTATTATAGGCAAATCAAACTTTTTAGCAAATTCAAAATCTCTTTCGTCATGAGCAGGCACACACATAATAGCCCCAGATGCATAGTCTATCAAAACATAGTCGGCAACCCAAATAGGGAGCTTTTTGCCGTTTAGAGGGTTTATTGCATAAGCACCAGTAAATACACCAGTTTTTTCTTTTAAAGCCATCCTATCAACAGAAGATTTTGTGCTTGCATTAAATATATATCTATCTATATCTTCTCTAAAATCTTTAGGCACTATAGCTTTTAAAATAGCATGTTCTGGTGCTATAGCTATAAAGCTTGCTCCAAAAAGGGTATCTGGCCTTGTTGTAAAAACTTTTAGCTTTTCATCATGATTTTCTATATCAAAAAATATTTCTGCTCCAACACTTTTGCCTATCCAGTCTGCTTGCATTTTTTTAACCTTTTCAGGCCATTCTAAATGTTCTAAATCGTTTAAAAGCCTATCTGCATATTTTGTTATTTTAAGCATCCATTGCCTTAAATTTTTTTTGGTAACTAAAGAGCCACATCTATCGCATTCTCCATTTGTTGCTTCTTCATTAGCCAAAACAGCTTTACAATTATCGCACCAATTAAGCGGCATTTCTTTTTCATAAGCAAGCCCTTCTTCAAACATTTTAAGAAATATCCACTGTGTCCATTTGTAATAAGAGGGGTCTGTAGTGTTTATTTCTTTTTGCCAATCGTACATAGCGCTTATTTCTTCTAGTTGTCTTTTAACATTTTTAATACTATTTTTAGTTGCGTCTAAAGGATGAGTACCAGTTTTTATAGCAAAATTTTCAGCCGGTAGCCCAAAAGCGTCCCAACCCATAGGGTGCAAAATTTCATAGCCGTTTAAAAGCTTGTACCGGCTCCAAGCATCGCTTAAAACATACCCTCTCCAATGCCCAACATGTAAGCCATTAGCCGATGGATAAGGGAACATATCAAGGCAATAATATTTTGGCTTATTTGTATTAGTAGGGTTAATAGGGTTATTTTGCCAAAATTCTCTCCATTTTGTTTCTAATTTTTTAAAATCATATTGTTGCATATTAATTTTTATGAAAACTTATAAAAAGGCTTGCTTTTTATAATGTTACATGTTTTCTTAAAAATTTCACCACCTTATTTTATATTTAAAAGTTGTAACAACACTTTTTGTTAATTAGTAAAATTATAAACTTGACGCTTTTTAGCATCTATGTCACTTTCTAAATATTCATCATAGGTTGTATTTTTGTCTATAAGGCTATTTTGGGTAAATTCCATAATACGGTTAGCTGTAGATTGCACTATTTCATGGTCTTGAGAAGAAAATAATATAACCCCAGGAAATTTGATTAAAGCGTTATTTAAAGCTGTTATAGATTCCATATCAAGATGGTTTGTTGGTTCGTCTAATATTAAAACATTAGCCCCCAAAAGCATCATTTTGGCTAAATATACACGTACCTTTTCTCCTCCTGATAATACATTTACTTTTTTTAAAGCTTCTTCTCCAGAAAATAGCATACGCCCTAAAAAGCTACGTACAAAGGTTACGTCCTTTTCTTTAGAATATTGCATTAAATAATCTACAAGGGTTAAGTCTTTTTCAAATTCTTTATTGTGGTCTTTAGCAAAATAAGAAAAAGATGTTGTTATCCCCCATTTAAATTCGCCTGCATCGGGCAAAAGCTCTCCTGCTAATATTTTAAAAAGAGTTGTTTTAGCTAGTTCGTTTGCCCCTATAAAAGCGACTTTATCTGAAGGGGTTAAGATAAAAGAAATGTTATCTAACACTTTAACTCCGTCTATTGTTTTAGAAAGATTTTGAACTGTTAATACTTCATTACCTATATCCCTTGTAGGTTTAAAATCTATATAAGGGTACTTTCTGCTAGATGGCTTAATTTCATCAAGCTCTATCTTTTCTAAAGCACGCTTTCTTGAGGTTGCTTGCTTAGATTTAGATGCATTAGCACTAAATCTGCTAATAAAGTCTTGCAATTCTTTAATCTTTTCTTCTTTTTTTCTGTTAGAATCTTTCCTTTGTTTTAATAATAGCTGGCTAGATTGATACCAAAAGTCATAATTGCCTGAAAATAGCTGGATTTTGGAATAATCTATATCTGCTATGTGGGTGCAAACTTTGTTCAAAAAGTATCTATCATGTGATACAACAATAGTTGTATTTTCAAAATTAATTAAAAATTCTTCAAGCCAATTTATAGCTAAAAGGTCAAGGTGGTTTGTTGGTTCGTCCAGAATGAGGATATCTGGTTTTCCAAAAAGCGCCTGCGCAAGCAGCACTTTAACCTTTTTTGGGCCGTCTAAATCTTTAAGTAGTGTATGATGCAAATCAGGGGGTATACCAAGCCCGTTAAGTAAGCTTGCAGCATCAGCCTCTGCGTTCCAGCCGTCCATATCAGCAAATTCTTGCTCAAGATGGCTTGCTTTAATACCGTCTTCTTCATTAAAATCTTCTTTAGAATATATCGCCTCTTTTTCCATCATAACTTCATAAAGCCTTTTATTACCCATAATAACTGTATTTAAAACAATAAATTCATCATATTTAAAGTGATCTTGTTGCAAAAAAGATATACGCTCGCCTTTTGTAATACAAACTTCTCCGTTGCTTGGCTCTATTTGCCCATCTAGTATTTTTAAAAATGTGGATTTACCAGCACCATTAGCCCCTATAATACCGTAACAATTACCTGGAGTAAACTTTATATTTACATCTTCAAACAAAACTCTTTTGCCAAATCTTAATGTCAGATTATTTACACTTAACATTTTTTACCTCCTAAAACAATTGCTTTAAAATTATAACACAAAAGTTTGTTAATTAAAAGATTTTTATTACAAATTTAATGTAGTAAATTTATTTTTTGCTTAAAAGATAATTTAAAAAATCTATTAATGAATATAATTTATATTTATTAAGCCTTGCTATTTTGTTCAAAAAATCGCCGTATGTTATACCTTCTATAAGAGTATCGTTTAAAGAGCTTAAATTTGCTTTAAAGCTAGATTTGCCCAAAATAAAGTCGGTAGAAACATTGTAAAATTCTGAAAGCTTTATTATATGATGGATAGGTATTTCAGATTTTGCATTTTCATAATTAGAATAAGTTTGCTGAGTGATACATAATATTTTAGCTATATCTGCTTGTTTTAAATCTTTGTCTTCTCTTAAATTTTTTAAAATTTGATTTGTATTCATATTCATATTAACAACTCCTAATTGTAAAATAATTTAACATACAAATAAAATAAGTATTGAATTTAACAAATAAAAATTGTATAATAAAATTATCAACAAATAAAATTTGTTAAAACTTATTGTAA
>CBCPNA010000004.1:0-23663 GCA_965120415.1 uncultured Bacillota bacterium
ATTTATATAAACAAAATAAAGTTGCAACAATTATTTTGGAATTTAGTTTATATAATATTATATAATGCATATAATATTATGTTACAAAAATTATAAAAATCCTATCTTTTTCTTAACTTTCTGCATTGTTTTTTTTGCTATTTGCCTTGCTCTTTCTGCTCCTTTTTGCATTTCTTCTTGTATATATGCTTTATCTTTTGATAGATTATTAAAATTTTGCTGTATTGGCTTTATTTCTTCTACAATAGCCTCTGCTATAGCGTTTTTAAAGGCGGCGTAACCTATGCCCTTAAATTCATTTTCTATATCTTTTATATCTTTTTTAGATATAGCAGAAAGTATGTTTAAAAGGTTAGATACCCCTGGCTTATTTTCTTTATCATAAAATATAGCGTTGTCTGAATCTGTAACACTTTTTTTAATTTTGTTTGCTATTCGATTTAAATCTTCTAATAAAAATATAACGTTGTTTAAATTTTCGTCTTCTGATTTACTCATTTTTTTATTAGGATTTAAAAGCGACATAATTTTAGCTGAAACTTTAGGCACATGTATATCTGGCACTTTAAAAACTTCGCCATAAATGTTGTTAAATCTTATAGCAATATTTCTTGCAAGCTCTATATGTTGACGCTGGTCTTCGCCAACTGGTACAAGGTCTGTTTGGTAAAGCAAAATATCAGCTGTTTGTAAAACTGGGTAATTAAAAAGCCCTGCTGTTATATTTTCTTGCTTTTGTGATTTATCTTTAAATTGTGTCATCCTTGATAATTCACCTGTATAGGTAAAGCAATTTAATATCCATGCAAGCTCTGCATGCTCTGAAACGTTCGATTGGCAATATATAATATGCTTTTTATTATCAAGCCCTATAGCCAAAAAAAGGGTAAATAAATCTTTTATCATTTTTCTTAATTTAATAGGATCTTGCCTTATTGTTATAGAATGCATATCTGCAATACAATATATACAATCATATTCATTTTGCAAATTTTGCCAGCTTTTAAAAGCACCTAAATAATTACCTAACGTTGGCATACCTGTAGGCTGCATGCCGCTAAATAGCCGTTTAATACCTTGCATATTATCCCCCTTTTCTAATCAAATTTGGTCAATTCTTTTGTATAGGTAGTATTATTAATTGTTACTAAATCTTCTTTAAATGTTGCTATACTAGCTATATTTTGTAATTTTTCATTAAATGCTATTCTATTTAAATATTCAAATTCACCAAGGTTAAACCGAAATAGATAAATATTAGTTTTTTTATTATAAGATGTTAAAAGATACATATATTCTTTATTTATAATAAAATCTTCGCCCATACCAAAAAATATGCTATCTTTGCCCCCTTCTCCATTTTCAAGATTTATAGAAGAAATGATAGTATATTTATTATCATTTATATCCGGAAAATAATATATATCTTTTATATCCGCCTCATTTTCTGTATAATCTATTTTTTTATTATCTTCAAAATAATATTTTTTAATATTAGGTAAAACATTATTTTTATTATTTATTTTAGATGCTTCTAATTTTGATACTGTATATAAATAGCCTGATACTATTATATTTGTAAAAAATTCTCCATTTGTTACTGTTTCATTTATTCTTTTTATATTGCTATAATCTGAAATGTCATAAACCATTGTTGTAGACTTTTGCTCTGTACTATCTGATGTAGAATAAGTTAATATTAAGCTATTATTTGAAATATCTATATAAGAAAGCCCTTCTTCCAAAAGCTCTATTTTAAAGGCAAATTGCTCTGTATTTTCTTGTTCTTCATTATTTTCTAAATCTTCGTTTTTTAAATATACTTCTAAAAAATTACTGTCTGCATAAAAATTATAATTAGAAATAGATTTTATAAGATACTTTTCTGTTTGAGTATCATCTATTAAGGAAGCAGTATCTTTTTGCACAAAATATTCTTCTTTATTTTTATTTATTAAAGTTTTAAGGTTTTCATAATTGCCAACTTTTGGCAAAAAGCATACATTTTCTATTATTCCGTTTATTGTGTCTATTTCTTCTATTGGGTCAAACAAATCTTCTATATTGCTAATTATAATTAGGTTGTTATATGTAAAAATTTCTTTTTCGTAAATTTGGGCAAAAACTCTAAGAGGTATATAAGCTCTGTCGTTAATAATTATAGCACTATCTTCTATTTCTAGATTTTCTTCGCTAATGTTGTCTATAACACTTATTTTGTTTTCTCCATTATAAAAGATAATAGCTTTATTATTTAGCCTAATAACCGTCTGCTTGGTGCCTGATGAAAAGCTTACATTAGCTCCAAAAGCTGTTTTTAAAAGGGTGACTGGTATATATACCTTGCCATCTTTAATAACAGGGGTTAAGGTTGTGTCGTGTTCATCTATTAAAAATTGCTTTTCATCTACTAAAACTATAGGGCTATCTATATATATAACAACAGCGTTTTTAAGCTTATCTTCTATCGCTATTTCTGATGGTAATGGTTCTACAGCGTCTGCCTTTTTAAGGCTAAGCTGGATGATTAAAACGGCGGTTAATATTATAAAATAAGCTAAAAACATGTTAAAAATAATTTTATTTTTCATAAGTCCTCCAAGTTATTTATCCTTAATAGACAAAATAATATCTATAAAGACTTTTGATTAATCATTAGATTTAAATGGAATAAATAATAATTTATATTTATATTATAAATATTTTAACTAAATTTAATACTTGTATACTTAAATAAAAGAAGGCTTTAGCCTTTTAAATTATATCATACAATATTTGTATAATCAAGAATAATATAATTTTTAACATTGTATTTTATTATTAATGATATAAAATTTATAAGAAAGGCTTTTTATAGCCCCCTATATTAATTATTATAAGTCAGATATAATAAAAAAAGACGCTTAAAATCGCCTTTAAAAGCTAAAACAATGTAATAATTAACATTATAAATTTTTCATAAATAACATAAATGATTTTCAAAAAACAACATATTATTCAGAAGATTTTAATCTCATAAGGCACTCACAAACATCTTTTTATACTTTTGTTATACTATATAAATATTTGTCAAATACAAAAAACTAGAGCTTTTATAGCTTTACACTAAAGCTTTACAAGCCCTTTTTCATACATTGTATTTAAGGCAAATATAACCCCTAGCTTAGCATGATGGTACGTAAGCCCTCCTTGCATATAAACATTATAAGGGGGCTTTATAGGAGAATCAGCGCTAAGCTCTATAGATGAGCCTTGCACAAAAGCCCCACAAGCCATTATAACAGGATGGCTATAGCCCGGCATATCAAAAGGTTCAGGCTTTACAAAACTATCAACCGGTGCTGCTTTTTGTATACCTTCACAAAAGGCAATAACATTTTGTTTAGTATTTAGCTTTATAGCTTGTACAATATCTGTACGCTTTTCAAAAGAAGTCGGAAGAACAGAAAAGTTTAAATCTTCAAAAGCTTTAGCGCAAAAAACTGCCCCTTTAATGCTAGCGCAAACAACATTAGGCGCTAAAAATAGCCCTTGTATAAAAGATGGTATAACCCCAAGGCTTGCCCCAACATCTTTGCCTAAAGAGGGGGCTGTAAGCCTAAAGGCTGCGTTTTCTACATATTCTTTTTTGCCTACTATATATCCCCCTATAGGGGCAAGCCCTCCCCCAGGGTTTTTTATTAATGAGCCGACTACTAAATCTGCCCCAACATCTGATGGTTCCAAAATCTCGACAAATTCGCCGTAACAGTTATCAACCATGCATATAATATCTTTTCTTTCATTTTTAACAATTTGTATAATTTTTTTAATATCTTTTATATCAAGGCTTTTACGGTATTCGTAACCTTTAGAACGCTGTATTAGCACTAATTTTGTTTTATTATTTATATTTTTTGCTATATTTTCAAAATCAACATATCCATCTATCAAATCAAGCTCTCTATAATATACCCCTTGCTCTTTTAAAGAACCTCTGCTTTCCACTTTATAGCCTATTACCTTTTCTAAAGTGTCATAGGGGCTCCCCACCACTGAAAAAAGTTCATCGCCGTATTTTAAATTACCAAATAAGGCTAATGTTAAGGCATGCGTACCAGAAACTATTTGAGGGCGCACTAATGCATCTTCTGTATTAAAAATATCTTTATATATATTTTCTAAAGTATCACGCCCTATATCGTTATAGCCGTAACCAGTTGTTGAAGAAAAGTGTATATCGCTTAATTTGTTTTTTTGCATAGCGCTTAAAACTTTATATTGGTTAATCTCTGCTATATTTTCTATTTCTTTAAATTTATCCTTAACTTTTTTTTCTGCATTATAGCAAAATTTTAAAACATTTTCAGAAATATTAAATTTATTTTTTATATATTCATAATTTGTATCCATTGTATCCATTTTTTGCTCCTAAAAATTTAAATTTTTAATAATTTCATCCACCAAAAGATTTTTATTTTCAAACTTTAATATATCAAGCTCTATTGCATCTTTGTATTGATGCTTAAACCATGTTAATTGCCTTTTTGCAAAATTTCTTGTATTTTTTTTGATTAAATCTATCGCTTGTTCTAAAGAAATTTCATTTTCTAAATATTTTATTATTTCTTTATATCCTATAGCTTTAAAGGGCAATAAATCTTTTTTATAATGTTTTAAAAGGCTCGCCACTTCATCTATAAGCCCTTCTTTTATCATTAAATCTACCCTTAAATTTATTTTTTCATATAGTATATTTCTATCCATGTTTAAGACAAAAAACTTTGTATCGTAAGCTGCCTTTCTTGCCTTTTCTTTTATATTATGGCTAGATATAGGGGTTTTTGTTTGGGCAAAAAATTCTATAGCCCGTACTACTTTTTTTGTATTGTTATAGTGGATTTTTTCGGCTGAAATAGGGTCTATATTTTTTAGCATATTATGCAAAAATATGTTACCCTTTTGGCTAGCTATGCTATAAAGCTTTTGCCTAAGCTTTTCATCTTTAAAAGTTTGTATAAAATCGTTATCATATATTACAGAATTAATATAAAAGCCTGTACCACCAACTAATATAGGTATTTTACCTTTTTGATATATCAAATTGATATACTTTTTAGCAAGGCTTTTAAAAACAGCAACTGAAAAGTCTTCATTAGGGTAAAATTCATTAATTAAATAATGGTTAATACCTTGCATTTCTTCTTTTTTTATTTTGGCGGTGCCAATATCCATATGCTTATAAACTTGCATAGAATCAGCAGATATTATTTCTCCATTAAGCTTTTTAGCTAGAATTATGGATGTTTCTGTTTTGCCGCAAGCTGTGGCTCCAGCAATTATAATAAGGGGTTTTTTCATAGTTTTTACCTCGGAATTTTAAAAAACTAAAGCAAAAATCTAAAGATAAATTTTTTAATTTTACAAACTAAAGACATGTAAAAATTAAAAATATATATATAATATTTTTGATAACTCTTTTGATAACTCTAGAATTAATAAATTTTCAAGAACTTGCAAAATTCTTTACCAAAAAAAGGCTATGTAAGCCTTTTAATCTATTCATCGTCTGAAAAGTCCGAAAAGTTATCTTCTTTGAAAGCATCGCTAAAAGCATCATTTTTATCTTCACAAGATTTATTTATATTAAACAAACCTGAAATAGAGTTTGTAAAGTCTTCAAACATTTCTCCAGCTTTATTAATTAATTGCTCAGCATTACCTTTAACTTTTAGAGGGTCATTTTTTGCCATTTTTTGTATTTTATTTTTAAAATCTTTCGCAAAACTGTCTATGTTGTTTGAAATTTTTTGGACACTTCTTTCAAACTCTTGCTTTGGAGTTAATTTTGTATTATTTAATGCATGTAATAATTTAACAGCCTCTTCAACGTTTATATCGCCGTCTTGCACCATTTTTAAAACAATTATTCTTTCTTGCATACAATACCTCCTTATAAAAACAATCTTAAGGCGTTTATTATGACATACATTATATAAGATTATTACCCTATAGTCAACATTTTTTTTACAAATACACCTAAAATTTTTAATATGCTTAAAACGCATTAAGTATCATATCTTTATATATAAAAAACTATTGCAAAATAATTATAATTTTGTTAAACTTGTTTTATACAATAAGGAGGCCTTTATTATGAGTAATTCTGTTTTAAATAAATTTGTTTTACCTAAAGAAATTTATCAAATTTTAGAAAGCTCTGAAATTGTTATCCCTAATACAAAAAAAGAAATATTAAATCTTGCTCTTGGTGGTGCTGGCAGCACCTTTGATGTTATTTACAAAATAAATAATACCCCTGTAAAAGAGGCTACCGTTGTAAGGTGCAAAAACGGTATCGCTATTAATTTTGATGATATAACTTTAAGAAGAAGAGACCCAAACAGCATGGTTATTGCTGATGATAAAAGTACAGATAAACAAACTTATAAAGAACGTTTTGGTAAAACATTTGAAGAAGATAGGCTAGAAACTTTAAATTGGCTTAAAAATCAAGAAAAACTTTTATTACTTCCGTTTTTTGCTGGCAATGAGCAGTTTAAGCTGGGGTATGATGCCCTTGCTATAATGCCTATAAATACTGCGTTTTTTGCTGCAGGGCTTTCTGACTTGCAAGGCTTTATACCAAAAGATAACCTGCCTAAAGATTTTTGCCCAAAAGCTATTATATATGTTGCTCCTCCTTTTAGGCATACTCATTTTAAAGGCAAGCAAGTTGTGGTGCATAATAGGCTTGATGATTTGCATGAAGTATTTTCTTATAACCTTTATCCTGGCCCTAGCGCTAAAAAAGGGGTATATAGTATTTTATTAAATCTAGGTGAAAAGGAAGGCTGGAACACTTTACATGCATCTACAGTGCGTATAGTTACCCCTTATGAGCTTACCCTTACTATTATGCATGAGGGAGCATCGGGCGGGGGCAAAAGCGAAATGACAGAGCCTTTTCATAGGCAAGAAGATGGAAAACTGCTCCTTGCAACAAATATTTTAACAAACGAACAGACTTTAGTCCGTATGGCTGATACATGTGATTTGCACCCTATTACAGATGATATGGCTTTAGCCCATCCATCTATACAAACAGATAGCAAAAAGCTTGTTGTTGCTGATGCTGAAAACGGCTGGTTTTTAAGAGTTGATCATATTAAAAAATACGGTACAGAGCCAGAAACAGAAAAGCTATGCATGCATCCAAAAGAACCTCTTGTATTTTTAAATATAGATGCTGTAGCAAATTCTACTTGCCTTATTTGGGAACATACAGAAGATAGCCCCGGCAAGCCTTGCCCTAACCCACGTATTATTTTGCCTCGTACTGCTAAAAAAAATGTACTAAATGAGGCTGCAGAAGTAGATATAAGAAGTTTTGGGGTACGCACCCCCCCTACCACTAAAGATAACCCAAACTACGGTATAATAGGTATGCTCCATGTATTGCCACCTGCTTTAGCATGGCTTTGGAGACTTGTATCTCCACGTGGATTTGCTAACCCTTCTATAGTAGACAATAGCACAGAAATGAAAAGTGAAGGAGTTGGCTCTTATTGGCCTTTTGCTACCGGCAAAATGGTTGTGCAAGCAAATTTACTTTTAACGCAAATTTTAAACACTCCTTCTACAAGATATATTTTAATACCTAATCAATATATAGGGGCTTATAAAGTTGGCTTTTCTGCGCAATGGGCAACAAGAGAATATTTAGCAAGGAGAGGGGGCGCTAAATTTAAAAAAGATGTTTTAAAAGAAGCTAGATGTCCTCTTTTAGGCTACATACCAGAATCTATAAAAATCGACGGCACTCTAATACCAAAAGGTCTATTAAAAGTTAATATGCAACCAGAAGTAGGCAATAAAGCCTATGATATAGGCGCTAAAATACTTACAGACTTTTTTAAAGAAGAATTAATAAAATATAATACAGAGGAGCTAATGCCCCTTGGCAAGCAAATAATAGATGCTTGCTTAAACGATGCCTCTTTAGATGAATACTACAATCTTATACCTAAATTATAAAAAAATAAGCTTACTTTATTTAAAGTGAGCTTTTATTAAATATTTTTAAAAAATTGTTTTGTAATTCTTGTTTTTATGGTATAATATATAAGATTTTTAAGATTTTTATTAAATTTGAAAGGTTGATTTAGCTTGAAAACATTAGATATAATTATACCTTGCTATAATGAAGCCGAAAGCTTAAATATTTTTTATAATTCTATAACAGAAGTTTTAAAAGATGTTTGTATACAAATCAAATATATTTTTATCGATGATGGTAGCGTTGATAATACCCTTGATATTTTAAAAAGCTTATCAAAACAAGATAATAAAGTTAAGTATATATCATTTTCTAAAAATTTTGGAAAGGAAGCAGCTATGTACGCTGGGCTTAAAAACTCTTCTGCTGATGTGGTGCTTATTATGGATGCTGACATGCAAAATCCGCCTGCTTTAATACCAAAAATGCTAGATGTATTACAAAAAGAAGATTTTGACTGTTGCGCTGGATATAGAAAAGATAGAAAAGGTGAGGCAAGGCTTAGGACTATCCTTACAAACTTTTTTTACAAAATAACTAACAAAATATCTGAAGTCAATATGCCTAACGGCGCAGGTGATTTTAGGATGATGAAAAGAAAGGTTGTTAACGCTATTTTAAGCCTTAGCGAGGTGCAACGCTTTTCAAAAGGTATTTTTAGCTTTGTTGGCTTTAAAACAAAATGGATACCTTTTGAAAATGCAAAAAGGGTAGCAGGCAGTACAAAATGGAGCTTTTTTTCTTTATTTTCTTATGCTATAGACGGTATAACAGCCTTTTCTACCTTTCCTTTAAAAATAGCATCTGTTTTAGGGATTTTAATATCGTTTTCTTCATTTATCTATTTAACATGGATAGTTTTTAAAACGCTTATATACGGTAAAGAAATACCAGGCTATGCATCTTTAATAACAATTGTTTTGTTTATAGGAGGTATAATTATTATATCTTGTGGCATCATTGGCGAATATATAGGGCGTATATACCTAGAGGTTAAAAACAGACCAATATATATAACAAATGAAACCAACTTAGATTACAAAACGGAGGAGCTTTAATGCTAAAAAAGATTTTTAATACACAAGTTTTTTCTTATATATTTTTTGGTATATTAACAACTTTAATAGACACTTTAGTATTTTTTATATTTAATAGCATTTTTAAATTTGCTTATGCCTATATATTAGCAACTATTTTGGCATGGATATTTGCTGTTTTGTTTGCTTATATAACAAATAAGCTATGGGTATTTAATTCTCATAATAACAATATCTTAAAAGAGCTATTTTCTTTTTTTTCTTTAAGGCTTGTTTCTTTAATATTATCTTTAATATTTATGCTTTTTGCTGTTAAAATATTATTATTAAATGAGCTTATAGCAAAAATTATAGTAAATGTTTTTGTCTTGATAAGCAATTATATCTTTAGCAAAATATTAATTTTTAAAAAAGGAGAAAATAATGGATAATTTAAACAAAAAAAATTATTTTGAAAGCACAAAATATATATTATTAGCAAGCTTTATAACAGCTTTTATACTTATATTAACCTTTATGGCTTGTGGCTTTGCCCCTTTTGGCGAAAATTCTATATTAAGGGTAGATTTGTACCATCAATACGCCCCCTTTCATGAAGAATTAAGAAACAAGCTATTAAACGGCGAAAGCCTTTTTTACTCATTTGAAGGAGGGCTTGGCAAAAATTTTTTAGCTCAAATGGCTTATTATACATTTAGCCCTTTTAGTATATTAATATTATTTTTTAAAGCAAATTATTTGCCAGAGGCTATTTTATTATTTGTATTTTTAAAAATTGTGTGTTGTGCTTTATTTTTTGCTATTTATTTAAAAAAGGCTTTTAATAAAAATGATTTATCTATTGTTATATTTGCTATTATGTATGCTTTTATAGCATATATTACAAGCTTTTATTGGAACATAATGTGGCTTGATTCTATATTTTTATTTCCTTTAGTTGCTTTAGGGCTAGAGCGGCTTGTTAAGCAAAACGGGTATAAAACATATTTTTTTGCCTTATTATTAAGCATATTAGTAAACTTTTATATAGCGTTTTTAGTATGTATTTTTGCTACATTATATTTTTTAATTATACTATTTTCTCATTATAGTATAAAAGAAGAATATAAAGCTATTTTTAAAAAAATAGGCAAATTTTTAATAATTTCTTTAATAGCCGGCGGTATCACAATGTTTTTGGCTATCCCTACATTAATAGCTATATCAAATACCGCAACAAGCGATACAACCTTTCCTAAATTTTCTATATACCAAAATATTTATCAAATAATAACCAACCACTTTTCTGGCGCTAACCCTATTATCCTTGCAAGAAATGAAGATTTGCCTAATGTTTATAGTGGCGTTTTAACAATACTTTTATTGCCTACTTATTTTTTTAATAAAGAAATTAAAACTAAAGAAAAGATACTTTTTGCTTTATTAATTATATTTATGCTTTTATGCTCTATTATCAAGCCTTTAGACTTTTTAATACATGGAGGGCATTTTCCTGCTAATTTGCCACATAGATACACTTTTATTTATTCTTTTATCCTGCTTATACTTGGCTTTAAAGCTTTTAAATATATAAAAAGCCTTAATTTAAAAGCATTTTCTATCTTTTCTATAATATATATATGTATAATTTTATTTACAGAGTATCTTTTAGTGCCAAAAATAGCTTCTATCGACCGTGTTTTAAGCAATTATGATATTTTAGCAAACATATTTTTTATATTAGTATACAATATTATTTTGTATCTTTATAAAAAGTTTGATGAAAAAGAAGAAAAAAACTTTGTTAAATATAAAAAAGTATTTAATCTATTATTCAGCTTATTTGTATTAGCTTTATTAATACTTGCTTTTGGTATTTCTGTATATTCTGCTTTCGGTGAAGAGCTTTTATCAAATGATTTTACCTATTTTATACAAAACTTTTCTTCTATTTTAAAATATTTAATACCGCTAATAATTTTAATAATATTGCTATCTATTTTTATCTATTATACTGTATATGTTTATAAAAAACAAAATATAATATTATTTGTTTTATTAGCTGTTGTATTTTTTGAATGTACTACAAATAGTTTGAACGGCTTTTTGTACAACGGTGGTACATTAAAAAACACTTATGTAAAATATATAGATGATACACAAGAGCTTTTAGCTTATTTAGAAGAAAATGATACAGATGAAAACAAATTTTATAGGCAAGAATTTAGAAGATTTACCGCAATAAATGAAGGCTCGCTTTACCATTATAACGGCTTTTCTCAATTTTCTTCTCTTGCATATGGTAATACATCAGAGCTTATGCAACGTCTTGGTATAGCCTCTACAAGCAATTCTTTCAGATATTACGACCCAACACCACTTATAAACGCTATATTTAATGTAAAATATATTATGAATAAAGATAGCGCAATACCAGATGATACAAACCTTGATTATACCTTTGTTAAAGATTTTGGCTCCGTTTATTTATACAAAAATGAAAAAGCCCTTTCTTTAGGCTTTATGGTTAATAGTGATATAAAAGACTGGGAAGTAGATGAAAATTCTCCTTTTGTAGCCCAAAATGACTTTGTTAAAAAAGCAACTGGTATAGAAGAAGATTTAACAATACCTATAGAAGATATTACCTTTTCTTTTGAAAATATAGATGTAACACAGGATAGCACTGTAGAAACAAAATATAGCTATACTTTAACAAATGAAAATAGCTTAGAAGATATACCTACTGTGTATGCAACTATAACAAATACTAAGGAGCAGCGTGTGTTTTTATATGTAGATGCTGCTAACGCTAGCCGTTTTAAATACACGATAAACGGACAAACACAAGATAGAGAAATTAGCACAGGGCGTAGCCTTATCGACCTTGGTATTGTGCCTGCAAATACAGAAATTTATGTTGAATTTAGCCTTAATAGAAAAGGTACACATGAAAAAACATACAGAACAAGCGGTACATTTAAGCTTTTGGCGGCAAGCTTTGAAGAGGATGTTTTTGAAAAGGCTTACGATTATTTAGAAACACAAATGCTTGTTGTAAATAACTATACAAGCGACACAATAGAAGGCACAATAAATGTTTTAGAAGATGGCACGCTGTTTACCTCTATACCTTATGATAGTGGTTTTAAAGTATTTGTAGATGGAGAAGAGGTACAAACAAATAAGATAGCAAATGACGGGCTTTTATCAATAGATTTAACAAAAGGCGAACATAATATTATATTTAAATATACTGTACCTGGGTTTAAACTAGGGCTTTGTATTAGTATTGTTTCTATTATTGCATTTATTATATTTATATTTTTAAATAAAAAATATCAAAAAATAAATGTAGAAAAATAATTATTAATGTGTTATAATTATTTTAATAAATTTACAAAATTAAGGAGAGATTTTATGCCTAAAGAAAAAAATTATGAAAAAGAAAATTTTATAACCCTTATTTTGGAAGATGACTCAGAGCTTAGATGCTCTATTATAGATATTTTTAAAAATGATGGCAACGAATATATCGCTCTTTTGCCATTTGGCGAAGATGAGGTACTATTATATAAATATGTGGCAGAAAAAAAGGGAGAAAGCTTTGAGCTATTAAATATTGAATCTGATAAAGAATTTGCAAATGTTAAAGCGCACTTCTTAGAAAAGTTTAGTGATGAAATAGAAGAATATGAGGAAGATGATGATAATTTTGATGACGATGAAATTATAGATGGTGAAGATGAAGATTTCGATGATGATGATTTTGATGACGATGATGATTTCGATGACAATGATGATTTTGATGACGATGATAATTTTGATGATGACGATGATTTTGATGACGATGATGATTTCGATGACAATGATGATTTTGATGATGACGATGATGAATAAGCTATTTAGGAGGAATTTTTATGAAAATATCAAGCGACGGAATTATAAATGGTAAAATAGATGATAAATACGGCAAATATGGCAAAGTAAATCATTTTGGTATGCCAACATGTTCTATACCATTAAAATTTGAAGATTATCCTAAAAATACTGTTAGCTTTGCAATATTTTTAGAAGATAAAGATGCTTTTCCTGTTAGTGGGGGATTTTCTTGGGTGCATTGGGTTGCTTGCAACATAAAAGAAGATTATGTAAAAGAAAACGCAAGCCAAAACGCAAACTTTGTACAAGGGGTTAACAGCTGGATTAGTATACAAGGTGGAAGTAACTCTTCGCAAGACTGTGCTAAATATGGCGGTATGGCTCCCCCAGACGCTGATCATATATATGAAATAAATGTGTATGCGCTGGATACAACACTTGAGCTTAAAAATGGATTCTTTTTAAATGAAATGTTTAGAGCTATGGAAGGACATATTTTGGATAGCGCTATTTTAAAAGGTAGCTATCGCAAATAACAAAATACCACTCAACAGAGTGGTATTTTGTTATTTATTATTAATTATAAAAATATGGTTATAAGATTTACAAGTTTAATTTTTTGTTTGTAAATATTCTTATATGGTTATAAAATTAGATAAAATCTATAATAATTATAACTCATAATTATTTTTTTCTATAAGCTTTTATAGCAAAAGCTAAAATATGCCAACAAATCTATCAATGAGAAATGGATTACCTAAAACATACTATAGGGCTAAATAAGCAATATTAAGGGCAAAATATACACGGCTATACTTTTTATTTTTAGCTTGCTTTAAGCTCTAACCTTAATCTATCTGCTATAAGCGCTATAAACTCGCTATTTGTTGGTTTGCCTTTATGATTATTTATTGTATAACCAAAAAAGTTATCTATAACATCTATCCTTCCTCTGCTCCATGCTACCTCAATAGCATGCCTTATCGCCCTTTCAACACGGCTAGGGGTTGTATTACATTTTTTAGCAATAGATGGATATAGCTCTTTTGTTATGTAGTTTAAAACATCTATATCCGAAATTGCCATCAATATAGCCTCTCTCATGTAGTGGTATCCTCTTATATGAGCTGGTACGCCTATTTCATGCAAAATATTTGTAACTCTTGTTTCAAGATCTACATTAAAGCAATTATCCCCTGCGCTTTTATTAGGAAATGTTATAGGCTCTTTTAACTGTTTTATCCTTGATACTAAAAGATCCATATCAAAAGGCTTTGCTATATAATGCTTTGCTCCTAAAGAAAAGGCTTTTTGCGTTACCTGCTCTTGTGTCACAGCGGTTAGCATAATGCACATTGGGCTTGTTATATTATTTTGTGCTAGCTTTTCCAGCACCCCTATTCCGTCTAAATGTGGCATAACTTCATCTAATAAAACAATATCTGGTTTTAAATTAATAATTTTTTCATAAGCTTCATTACCGTCAAATGCAATATCCAAAATTTCAAATTCAGACTGTTTTTGTAAATAATTTTTTAAAATATCACAAAAGTCTTTATTATCATCCGCTATTAAAATTTTTAATTTATTTTGATTCAAGAAAACCACTCCAATATTATATTTTTTTTAAAAAAGTTATAAAAAATTTAAAACTTTCAACAAAACATATTATAATATATTTTTGTAAAAAATGCAAGTGTTTTTTTAGTGATTTATTAAATATTATAAAAAACGACAATAATTTTTATATTATTGCTATTTTTTATTTATTACTGTATGTTTATAAAGATTTTTATTTTATTATAAATAAAAAGCTATTTATTTTATACTTATTGTATTATTTTGTTGTTTATTTAACAAAAATTTATAAGTTTTAAAAATATAAAAAAGCAAATATTAATATTATATTTGTATTTTAAAAGAGGTAAATATGAAAAAAATAAGCAAATATGAACTAAAAAAAAGATTACAAATATTAAAAAATATTTTGAATAATTATGATAAACAAAATTTTTATAATATTAGTTTTATAAATATAGAGGCTTTTTGTAGCCATTTAGAAAGCTATAATAATAGCCCTTATAAAGTATTTGATATTATATCCAGCATAGACAAATATATACCCTTGAAAAAGCTTTATGATACAGATTTAATGCAAAATTTTTATGCTGGGCTTAATTGTAACACGATTGAAGAAATAAAGCATTTTAAAACAATTTTTTATAAAAAGGCTGTTTTAAAATTTTTCTATTTAATCACTATAGCCAAAACAAAAAAACAATGGGACGAAATATTAAATTGTTGTGAAGATATAAGGGTTTTGTACAATAAAGAAAAAAGCTATTAGCCTATTTTATTACATCGCTAATAGCCTTTTATTTATCTTCTTCTATTATTTAATATCAAGAGCAACCTAAGTAGCTGTAAAACGCTTGTTATAGCAGCAGCTACATATGTTAAAGCAGCCGCCCCCAAGACTTTTTTAGAGCCTTCAACCTCATTAACTTCTAAAAAGCCGTATCTTTCAAGCAAATCATTAGCACGTTTGGATGCGTTAAATTCTACCGGTAAAGTAACTATTTGAAATAAAACAACAAGCGCAAATAATATAATACCTACTTGTAATATAATATTATTGTTTGAAAAGCCAATAAGCAAGCCAATAACAATTAAAGGCCATGAAAGCATAGAGCCTATATTAACAATAGGAGCAAGCATAGTCCTAAAAGATAAAGGTGCATAGCCTTCATTATGCTGTATAGCATGCCCAACCTCATGCGCCGCAACGCTAACAGCCGCTATTGTGCTAGATTCAAAATTGCTTTTAGAAAGCCTTACCTTTTTTGCACGTGGGTCGTAATGGTCGCTTAAAAACCCACTTGTTATCTCTATAGAAACATCGCTAATACCTTGCCTATTTAATAATTCCATAGCAACCTGCGCACCAGTCATATTTTTTTTGCTATATATTTTAGAATATTTATTATATGCAGAATTAATTTTTATCTGTGCAAATATAGATAATATAATAGCAGGAATAATTAACAATATTGTATAATCATATCCATAATAATAATACATAAAATACCACCTTTCTTTATTAATAACAAAATTTGATAATACTAGGCTAAATAATTTTGACAATAATTATAAAATCACTATATATAAAACAATATTAGCAAATTTAATTTAAAACAATACCCTTTTCTATATTATGCCCTCTTAAATAATCTTGCGTATTCATCCTTTTGCCGCCTTTTGCTTGCATTTCTTTTATTAAGATAGCAGTATCGTTTGTTTTAACAACAAAGCCTTCTTTGGGTATAATATCTACAATTTCTCCATTATTACCTTTATATCCATCAACCTCTTTTGCTAAAAATATTTTAAAAACTTCTTCTTTATATATTGTATAAGCAGCCGGAATATCGTTTAATCCTCTTATTAAATTTATTATATCTTTAGAATTATTATTCCAATTTATATGCCCGGTTTCTTTTTGTATCATAGGGGCATAAGTTGCTTTTATATCATCTTGCTTTTCTGGCTTAAAGCTTTTGTTTTTAATAAGCTCTATAGCATCTATAAGAGTATCTGCCCCTATTAAAGCCATGCGAGCATATAGGCTTTTATATGTTTCATCTTTTTGTATTTCTATTTCTCTTTTTAATATTATATCTCCACAGTCAAGCCCCTTTTCCATATACATAATAGTAACCCCTGTTTTTTGTTCGCCGTTTATTATTGCCCATTGTATAGGTGCGGCTCCTCTGTATTTAGGAAGCAAAGAACCATGAACATTTATACAGCCGTATCTTGGCAAATTTAAAACATTTTCTGGCAAAATCTGCCCATAAGCAACAACAACAAATAAATCAGCATTAAAAGCTTTAAGTGTATTAAAAACTTCTTCTTCTTTTATATTTTGTGGTTGTAATATATTTTTTATACCATTTTGTATAGCAAACTGCTTAACCGGAGTATTTGTAAGCTTATTACCCCTGCCTTTTGCTCTATCGGGCTGAGATACAACAGCTAAAACATTATGCTTTGATATAAGCTTTTCTAGCGTTTTTACTGCAAAATCTGGCGTACCCATAAAAACTATATTCAAAAAATCACCTCTTTAAAATATAAGCTATCTTTCTGGCTCTTGTAATTCGGCATCAAATAATTCTCCTTCCACTAAATCTGTATAAATAATGCCTTCAAGATGATCTATCTCATGCTGCAAAGCCCTTGCCATAAGCTCTGTTCCTTCTATAATTATTTCTTCTCCATGTCTATTTAAAGCTTTAACCTTGCAATAATTTGCTCTCGTTACATATCCCGCCTTACCCAAAACGCTAAGACAACCCTCTTGCCCTAATTTTGGATCCTTTTTTTCTAAAATAACAGGGTTTATAAGCTCTATTAAGCCTTCGCCCAAATCTATTACTACCATACGCCTAAGTATACCTACTTGAGGCGCCGCAAGCCCAACCCCATCATTTTTATACATTGTTTCAGCCATATCATCTAAAATTGTTAGTATATTTTTATCTATTTTTAAAACTTCTTTTGATTTTTTCCTAAGTATATCATCGTCATACTGCCTAATATTTAAAACTGCCATAAAACATCATCCTTTCTTATATTGTATTAAATAAATAAAATATATTAATTGCCTTTTTAATTAAAAAAACATTTATATAATGATTTTATCATGAAAGATATATTTAAACAAGTATGTATTATTTGCTTTATTGTAAATAATTAGGGTTTAAGCTAAGGCTTACATAAATTTCTTTTAAATCAATGTGATAATTTAGTCGCTCTACACAGTATAAAACAAACCTTTTAAGCCTTTCTTCGTCTTTAGAGTTAGCTTTAATAACTATTTTGTATCTAAAGTAATTATTTATTTTTGTTATAGCTGCTTTTGTAGGGGTTGATATTTGAAAATTAGCTTTCTTGTTATAATGTTTCATTATTTCATTAAGCTTGCTAATAGCATTTTGTACAAGCTCTTCTTTTTTGCTAATAAGCATAACAAAAAATACACTAGCAAAAGGAGGATAAAAGCCTATTTTTCTTTCTTCAATTTCTTTTTCATAAAAAAGCTCATAATTGCCTTCTTTAACAAAATTAATAACATAATTTTCTGGGTTATATGTCTGGATAAAAACTTCACCTTTTGTATTAGCCCTTCCTGCCCTTCCTGCTACCTGGGTTAATAGCTGAAAGGTTATTTCATAGCTTTTGTAATGCCCCATATTAAGGGACAAATCAGCCATAATAACCCCAACTAAAGACACATAAGGAAAATCTAGCCCTTTTGTTATCATTTGTGTACCTATTAATATATCTGCTTCTTTGTTTTTAAACTTTTCTAATATAAATTTATGAGAATTTTTTTTGTTAGTTGTATCAAGATCCATTCTCAAAATTTTAGCATAAGGAAAAGCCTTTAAAAGCTCCTTTTCTATCTTTTGGGTACCAAGCCCTATATATTTTATATATTTTGAGCCACAAGCCGGGCAAATATTAGGCACCGGCTGTACACTGTTGCAATAATGGCACATAAGCTTATTATCTTTTAGATGATATGTTAAGTTTACGTTGCACTTTTCACATTGAGAAACATATCCACATTTACGACAAGTTATACATGTAGAATGCCCCCTTCTATTTAAAAATAAAATTGTCTGTAATTTATTTTGCAAATTTTGCTCTATAGCGTTAAATAAAGGAGCACTAAATATAGTATTATTGCCGTTTTCTAATTCTTTTCTCATATCTATTATATTTATATCAAGAAGCGACCTATTTATTCTTTTTCCCATTTTTATAATATTATATAGCCCTTGTTTTGCCTTATAATAAGACAAAATGCTAGGGGTAGCACTGCCCAAAATAAGCTGGGCATTTTCTAAAACTGCTCTTTCGCTAGCAACTTCTATAGCAGAATATTTTGGCGTTGTTTCAGAATAATAAGAAAGAGAATGCTCTTCATCTATTATGATAGCGCCTAAATTTTTAAAAGGGGTAAATATAGCAGACCTTGCCCCTATCATTATAGAGATTTCTCCTTTTTTTGCCTTTTCCCACTCCAAAAAGCGTTCAGCTGGCGTAAGCTTAGAATGCGTTACAGAAACTTTATCTGCAAAATATTTGATAAATCGTGTTACCATTTGCATAGTTAGAGAAATTTCAGGAACAAGGACTATAGCTTGCTTACCATTTTCTATCAAATCTTTTATAATTTGTATATAAACTTCTGTTTTACCGCTACCCGTAACCCCATGTAGCAAAATAGGCTTTTTTTCTTGCAAATATAGATTTTGCTTTATAAAATCTATAGCCATTTGTTGTTCTTTTGTATTTTTTATATCAATATTTATTTTAAAATCATCTATATTTTGCTTTTTTGGTTCTGTTAATTTTATAACATTTTTTTTAAGAAGTGCATTTATTGGTTGCATAGTTTTTATGTTTAAATCTTTTTTTAGGCTATTTAAATTTAAAGGCTCATTACTTTTTTTTAAAGCAGTCAAAACTTTTGATTGATAATTATTTTTTAAAATAATTTTGTTTATTTCTTCTTGTATATTTTCTTTTTGATTATTTATACAAATATATTTTTCTTGTTTTGGTAAATAGACTTTTGGTATTACGCATTGCAACGCAACAGTTAATGTACAATAATATTTGTTTGATATAAATTTTGCAAGCTTTATCATGTTTTCATCAAGAAGCGCAAAATCTTCTGTAATGCTTAATATATCTTTTACAAATTCTTCTTCTATTTTTATAATATGTTTTTTCAAAAGTAGCTCTATAGGCTCTGTAGATATGCTTAAATCTTTTTTAAGATTATTTAAGCTTATGGGTATTTTATTTTTTTTTAAAAATGTTAAAACTTTTGCTTGGTCATCATTTTGTAAAATAATGTTATTTATTTCTTCTTGTATATTTTCTTTTTGGTTATTTATAAAAACAAAATCATCTTGTTTTGCATATAGCCTTGATATCATGTATTTAATAGCTAATTCTAACGTACAATCATATTTTATTTGTATAAAATTTGCTAGATTTTTTATATTTTCATCAAGGGCAATATCTTTTATGCCTGCGTTTTCTTTTAAAAAATCAAAAATATCTATTATATACCCCTGTATTGCACGATTGCCTTTACCAAAAGGAAGGTTAACACGCATACCTATTTTTACTTTATCTTCAAGATTAGCTGGAATAGAATAATAAAATATTTTATCAAGGCTTTTTGTATTTATATCAACTATTATGGATGCAAACTTCATAAACTCCTCATAATTTTATATATCAAATTTTTCAAAAGTATCTGCATCTTCTTCTGTATCAAAATCTGTATTAGTTTCTTCTTCATCTGTTGGCTCAAATAGGCTTATGTCTAAAGTATCTGATTCGTCTGATTCATCTATCGTTCCTGCAACAAGGCTTTCTAATATCTCATCTTCTGTAAGATTTGTTTCTTCATATGGTTGAGCTTTTTTATTATTTTTAAATTTAGGTGGTTCTGTATGTTTTGGTTTTTTATAAATTTTTGTACCTTGCCCTTCTGGTACAATTTTAATTTTGTTTTGAAAAATTTCTTCAACTGCTGTAGAAACAGGCTTGTTTTTTTTATATTCTACCATAGGGTCGTCGCCCTCTATAATTTGCCTTGCCCTTTTAGCAACTGCTATAACAACAGTGTATCTTGTTGTTATTTCGTCCTTTTCTGTAGCGTTTTGATTTAAAACGTTCATAAGCTCTACATAAGATGGTACAAGCATTTAATTACACTCCTTTTTCTAAAAATAAATCTATTAAATCTAAATGCCTTTTAGCAGACATTTGTTCAGCCTTAATAATATTGTCAATATTTTGGACTGCCTCTTCAACAATATCATTTATAACAATATAGTCATACATATTAATAAGCTTTATTTCTTCTTTTGCCTTTTTCATCCTTAAATTAATTTTTTCTTCATCTTCTGTTGCTCTGCCTAAAAGCCTTTTTTTTAGCTCAAAAATAGTCTTAGGGGTTAAAAAAATAAGCACCGCATCATTAAACTTTTTTTTAACTTGTAATGCCCCTTGAACCTCTATTTCTAATATAACATGCTTTCCCTTTTTTAGCTGCTGTTCAACATAAAAAAGAGGAGTACCGTAATAATTATCGCAAAATTTAGCGTATTCTAAAAGCATATTATTTTTTATCATTTCTTGAAACTGCTTAGTTGTTCTAAAAAAATAATGCACCCCTTCAAGCTCATTAGCTCGTGGCTCTCTTGTTGTAACAGAAGTTGATAAAGAATATTTTTTGTTTTCTATAAGTTTTGAAACAACAGTGCCTTTACCAGCACCCGAAGGGCCAGAAACTATGACAAGTAAGCCTTTTTTGTTCATCTATATTCCCCTTTATTCTAAAATTTCATTATCTGTAGGCTCAAAATCTTTAGCAATAAGCCTGTTAGCGACTGTTTCTGGCTGGATAGAGGACAAAACAATATGTTCGCTATCTGTTATGATAACTGCTCTTGTCTTTCTGCCGTATGTTGCGTCTATCAATTTGCTGTTATCTCTAGCTTCTTGTATAATCCTTTTGATAGGGGCAGACTCTGGGCTAACAATCGCAACTATCCTATTAGCTAAAACAATATTGCCAAATCCAATATTAATAAGTTTTATAGCAGACATAAAATTCTCCTCAGTTTTAAAATTGTTACAAAATATATTATATATCAAATTTTTTAAAAAAGCAATACAAGCTACAAAATCAAATATGAAAATTGCATTAATACAATATAAAATTGTGTAATTATTTTAATTAAAAAGATGTTTTTTAATAACCTTTGTTGCTTTAAAGCTTGTGTTGATATATTGATACAAAAATAGAAGATTTGATAAGCTAGTTGTAATATGTAGAAAAATGTGGTAGTATGTACGTATAATGTTATAAGGGGTGTAGTATGGAAGAAGATTTGAATAAAAATAGTGAAGAAGAATTAAAAAAAATTTTAGAGAAACACTTATCTGAATTTAATGAAGAATTGGATAAAAAGCTTGATGAAAAATTTAATAAATTTTTACCTAAAGAGGATAAAATACCTGAACTGCCTGAAGCTCTTCAAGATAAAGATTATGAAAAGTTTAAAAATGAAATAAAAAGTGAAGAATTTAAAGAATTTTTAGCTAAAATTTCTAATAATAAGTATAAAGATATTTTTGATATAAAATCAATAGAAGAAGTTGATGGTATTGTTGATGGTATTATTGAAAATAATAAAGATATTAATCCTATAAATAAAATTAATCAAGATTATCATTTAAATTTAATTAAATATTATCGTGCTTATTATTTAAATAGAGAAAATTTTCTTAAACATCTAGAACAACATAATAAAAAAGAAAAATTTGAAGCTGTTTTGTATAATAAAGAAATTTTTTCTGAATTAAGTCGTATAATTAAAGAGCAGTATCAAAAAAAGTATAAAAATATTTTGCAAATTATTTTGCAAATAGAAAATATTAGTGAATTTAATGAAGTAAAGAAAACCTTTAAAAAAAATGCTAAATTTTTAGAAATGAATAGTGGACAAAATTATAATATTTCTACATTATTAAACTGTTATGAAAACTATTTGAATAAAATAGAAAAAAAAGAAATAGTGTTTGGCTATGATATCTCTACGTGGTTCGGTAATGATTTTAAAATTCCAGATTATACTTATCATTCTAAAGAAGAAAGAATAATGAAATTCAACTATAATGAGCATATAGAAAAAGCTGAAAATTCATTTAATAATAAAAACTATCTTGAGAGCATTCAAGCATATGCTAAGTATATTGAATTATGTGATGAGTGCATTAAGGGTAATAAAAAACAACTTGAAAAAAAAGAAGAAAAACGTAAAGAAATTGAAAATAATAAAAATAAACTATATAATGAAAATAATGAAATCAATAAAAAAGAATATTCTGACATAACGGCATATATTACTAATTTTTCTGTTCGTATTGATGGAATTTATTTTAAAAAAGCAGAAACTTTTAATTCTATTGCATTATGTTATTCAAAACTTAAAAACTATCATAATGCTTTCAACTACATAAAAAAGGCAATAGATGGATTAGATGAAATGGAAAATAAAAATAGTGATACATATGAAGAGTATATACAAGTTTATCTTAAAAATGCAGTTATTTTTTATAAAGAATTTATCATAAATAATCCAAAAGAAAAAAATACTATAGAAGAAATGAACAATAATTTTAAAGACTATATTAAAAAATATAATAAATTAAAAGACCTTTATGAGCTTAGAAATTTTTTAATTAGAAGAAAAGATAATAAAAATAATAATGAAGAATTTAATGTGCTGTATAATGATTTTATTAATACAATAACAGAAAGAATTATAGAAATCAAACTTGCCTATACATGGACTACAGATAAAAAAATTATTGAGTTTACTACAATAATAGAGTATATTTTATCATTGTATTTATTTAATAACACTAATCATAAAAATAATGAAAATAAAAATTTAATACATTACACTAGAAGAGAAACTTGTGAAAAATTATTTAACCGTAAAGATGAAAATGAAAAAGAAAAACCAAAATTAAGATTGAACAACACTATAGGTTTAAATGACCCTTTAGAGGGTGAAATATTTAAAAAAATGTTATTAGAAATAGATAAAAACATAGAAAAAAGT
>CBCPNA010000005.1:0-88786 GCA_965120415.1 uncultured Bacillota bacterium
GTTTTATTTGAAAAATAATTTCAAATATTTGTAACTATAATTATTACGTAAAAATAATCAATTTTAAAAATTTTTACATATAATAAAAGTATAATAAAAATATAATAGAAATTTAAAATTACTCTTGTTTTAATTATAAAATATATAATAAAATGTTGATAACTATGTAAAAAAATAAATAATAAAATAATGTTAATAAATATGTTAACTATGTTGAAAAAATAAAAAAATATAACTTACATAATAAGCAAATATTATAAAATTTTTAATATATTCTAAAAAAAATTTATAAAAATTCTAGACAAAAGGGGGCTTTAGCCCCTTATTTTATTACTATTTATAATAACAAAAAGTAATTTTGTGCTAAAAGCATTTTTATATAAAAAATAATTGATTTTAATATAAATAAAATGTTGATAAGTATGAAACTATATTAAAAAATAAATAAAAACATAAGTTATCAACAGTTATCAATAAGCAAAAAAATATTAAAGCCTTTTATTAATTTTTCGCAATAAAAAATACCCCTTTTGGGGTAATATAATAATATGAAAAAAAATGATATAAGAATAAAATACAAATACCTAACAACTTGTCAGACATTTAAGCATAAACTTTGTATAAAAACAAAAAACGCTTTTGTATTCAGTATTGTGTAAACCTAAAATTTAAGTATAATGTATGAATGAAACTAAAACGGTTAACACAAATTAAAATAAATTATTCCGAACAAAATTTAATAAAATAGTTAATCAAGTGATTAATTGGTTAAAAATAATTTATTAATTAAAAAATATTAATCACATTTAATATAATCATAGATATTAATATTAAGTATGAAAGAAAAAAAGGATTTTAGAAAAATTATAAGTAAAGGCTGATTAAAGTGCTGCGATACAAGTATTCGCAATTTTAGCAAGCCTTGATTTTTTTCTAGCAGCATTATTTTTATGAAATACGCCTTTAGAAGAAGCTTTATCAATAGCTTTAATAGCATTTCTTAATTCTAGCTTTATATTATCTATATCTTTAGCCTCGACAGCAGACAAGAAACGCTTTATTGCTGTTTTAACTTTAGATTTGATAATTTTATTTCTCATAGTCTTTTTAGCTATGACAGAAATACGTTTTTTAGCAGACTTAATATTTGCCATCTTTAAAACCTCCTTAATAAGACAATTACTCAATGATAATAAACAATGGTTATTATAAATCATTTATTTTAATATGTCAATAGTTTTTTTTGAAAAAATTTTTTGAAAAATTTTTATTTTAATAAAATACTTTTAAAATATAGTATTAATGCATAATATAATGCGCAATATATAATATAAATGTTGATAAAAATTAAATTTTTTTAGTTATCAACATTTTATTAACTTTTTTGTGCAAAACATTTTTATATAGAAAAGAGGAAAATATATGAAAAATTATTCTATAAGGACAGATTTAGCAATAGAAGTTACAGAAATGCTAACAAAAGAAACAAATAAAGAAGAAATAGACGGCGTTTCTATATGTATAGAAGAAAATAAAGAAAAAAATATTCATGTATCATGGGTTAAAATATTAAATGAAAAAGGAGAAAACAAAATGGGCAAGCCTATAGGCAATTATGTTACGATAGAAAGCGAGGCTATGAAAGAAAATGATATTTTAACACATGAAAAAATAACAAAAGTTTTTAGTGAAAAGCTTATAAAATTATGCAATTTAAAAAAAGATTCTACAATACTTATAGTAGGGCTTGGTAATTGGAACGTAACACCGGATGCACTTGGCCCCAAAGTTATATCAAAAATACTTGTTACAAGGCATATAAAAGAAAGCTTGCCAAAAGAATTAAACCAAAATGTACGCCCCGTAAGCGCTATATCGCCAGGGGTGATGGGGCTTACCGGGATAGAAACAGCAGAAATTATATCCGGAGTTGTAGGGCGATTAAAGCCAGATTTAGTCATAGCTATAGATGCTTTAGCAACAATGAAAACTTCAAGAATTAACGCTACTATACAAATGACCGATACTGGGGTTGTACCGGGGGCTGGTATGGGCAATAAAAGAAAAATTTTGAATAAAGAAACATTAGGGGTACCAGTTATTGCTATAGGGGTACCAACAGTTGTTGATGCAAAAACTTTAGTTAATGATACTATAGATTTAATGATAGATAGTTTTTTAAATGAAATAAAAAAAGGTAAACAATTTTATCAGATGATAAAAGATTTAGACAAAGAAGAAAAATACAAAATAATAGATAATATCTTAAACCCTTATACAGGTAACTTATTTGTAACTCCAAAAGAGGTAGATGCTGTTATAGAAAGGCTTTCAAAAATTATAGCAAATGCAATAAATATAGCTATGCATCCATCTATCAATTTTGAAGATATAAATAGATATATAGAGTAATTAAGGGAGAATTTCCTCCCTTTTATCGTGAATAAGTATTATAACAATTTAATTTATAAGAGTAAAAAAGAGTAAAATTTTTTATTTTAAAAATAAAATTTATTGACATTTATATAAAAAACAATTATATTTTAAATAAAGTAAAGAAAGTGAATAAGGTGAATTAATGAATTTTAAGAATGAACGTATTATAAAAATATTAAAAATAATATTTTTTATATTAATTGCATATTTAGCTATAGCTTTTTTAGCCCCCTATTTTGCACCTTTTATTTTTGGATACATTTTAAGCATTGTACTAACACCTCTTTATAAATTTTTCAAAAATTTAAAATTTCCACGCTTTTTAAACGCTATATTATGTATAAGTATATTTATAATAATAATTTCTTTTATAGGGGTTGGTATAGTATGGCAAATAATAAACCAGGCGCAATCTTTTTCAGAAAATATACCAACATACATAGAGCAAGTAAAAAGTGCTTTTGAGATGGTGCAATTAAAAATTTCTCAAATATTAGAAGAAGTCCCTTTTAAGCTAGAAGAAGTTGTTAACAACATGATTTTAAACATAATACTATTTTTTACAGAATTTTTGGGTAGTAGCTTAACAACAACATCTTTTAATTTTATTAAAAAAATACCTAATATTTTAATGATAATTGTTTTAGGTATTATATCATGTTTTTTAATTTTTCTTGATAAAGAAAACATAGACAAATTTATAATAAGGCAAATACCACGCAAATATTACAAAACAATTAATATTATAAAAAATAATATATTAAAATCTTTATCCGGCTATATAAAAGCCCAAAGTATTATTATGATTATAATAGGTAGCATATGCTTTATAGGGCTTACCCTTTTTAGATTTCAATACAGCCTTTTGCTAGCTTTTATTATAGCTATTATAGATGCTTTACCGATTTTAGGCAGTGGTTTTATATTATGGCCGTGGGCTATATATCACCTAATAGTAGGTAATTACAGCACTGCCATTTGCCTTTTTATATTATATTTAGTTGTGCTTATAACAAGGCAAATATTAGAGCCAAAAATATTAAGCCAACAAATAGGCATCAATCCTTTAGTAACCCTTATGTCTATGTATGTTGGGCTTAAAGCTATAGGCGCTATAGGTATAATTTTGGGACCTTTAGTTGTTGTTATGATAAAAGCTCTCCAAAATGAAAATATTTTACCAAAATGGAAATAATATGAAAATGATTACAAATCCTATTTATAAACAATTAAATAAATTAAAAAGAGAAAATTTATACCCTTTTCATATGCCGGGGCATAAAAGAAATAAAAAGTTTTTAAAACATTTAAAAAAATTTATAACCCTTGATTTTACAGAGCTTGACCAAACTGATAATTTACAAAATCCAAGTAATATAATAAAAAAATCAAAACAAAATATGAAAGATATTTTTAAGTGTGATGAAAGCTACTTTCTTGTAAATGGCAGTACGGCAGGTATTTTGGCATCTTTATTATGTATTTTAAAGCCTAATGATAATATTTTGGTTGATAGAAATTGTCATGTAAGCGTATTTAACGCTCTTATATTATGTGGGGCAAAGCCTATATATATATCACCTAATATAAAATACGGCTTTAGCCTTGGTATAGATGAATATCTTATAAAAAATGTTTTAAAAAAGCATAATATAAAGGCTTGTATTTTAACAAGCCCTACATATGAAGGTATTGTTTTAAATATTAAAAAAATTGCATATATTTTGCATGACAAAGGCGTGCCTCTTATAGTAGATGAGGCTCATGGAGCCCATTTTATAATGTCTAAAAGCTTTCCGGTGCCGGCTTTAAAAAGCGGAGCAGATATTGCTATACAGAGCTTTCATAAAACACTTCCAGCTTTTACCCAGTGCGCAGCTATGCATGTTAAATCAGATTTAATAAATAAAGAAAAATTGCAAAAATGCTTAAATATAGTACAAACAACAAGCCCCTCATACATATTTATGCTTAATATAGAATATTGCTACAATTTTTTAATAAAAAATAATTATATAAAAAGCTATATAAATAATTTAAATAATTTAAGAGCTGGGCTTTCTAAACTAAAAAATTTTAAGCTATTAGATAAAAATTTATTAAACAATACATTTGCATGCGATATAGACATATCTAGGATAACTTTAATTATTAAAAAAAATATTTCAGGAAGTTTTATAAATGATTTATTAATAAAGCAAAAAATAGCTATAGAAATGTATCAAGAAAGCTATATTATAGCCATATCCACCATATGCGATACAAAAAAAGGCTTAAAACGCTTTTTGAAGGCTATGCAAAAAATAGACAAAATGTTAGAAGGCTATGAAGATAGGGTATTTTATAAAGATGATATAAATATAAAAAATATATATTTGCCAAAAGAAAGCATTAGAGATATATTTTATAGTAAAAAAATAGAAATAGATATAAAATATGCTGAAAATAAAATATGTGCCTCCATTATAACAGCTTATCCTCCCGGCGTATGCATATTAGCACCAGGAGAAATAATAACAAAAGCTGCTATAAAAAAAATAAAATCTTTACAAAATAATAAAATAAAGATTTTAGGCTTAAATAAAGATAAAATACTTATTAAAGCTTAAAATACATCCATCTTAGACATTAAGTCGCCAGCTTTATTTAGCATTTTTTTGCTATCATGCCCTATCTTTTTTCTCATTTTTTTATCAGACATAGCATAAAGCCCTATACCACCCACAATAGCAGTTGTTAACAAGCCAATTGTTGATTTTTTCATAAAATACCTCCATACATATATTGTAACACAAAAAAATAAGTATAGACAAAAGTCTATACTTTTATTATGCTAAAAAAAAATATTTTTATTAAGGCAAATTATGTTATTTGCTAAACCTTTTCGTTATTTTCATCGTCATCTTCGTTTTCATCTTCTATCTGTTTTTTAATACCTTCAAAGACATTTTTTATACCGTCAAAAATACGGCTTTCTACCTCTCTAAAGCTACCGACATAATCATTTTCTGCTACTTCATTTTCAAAATAAAATTCTTCTTTATATACAAAAATTTCTTTTAATTCTGCGGCGTCGTTTAACATAGTAGAAAATGTTGCATTAGGAACAATTTTTGTATAACATTCTAGCACATCTTCTAATAATTTAACTTTATCAAATTTTATATATATTTTACAAAGTATTAGTAATATTTTTTTAAAGCATTTTTTGTTTAATTCCAGGTTGTATAAATCAAAAAGCTCTTCTTGCATTTGTTTTACAGAAATTTTTGTATTAAAAGCTAATACCCTTTCTATAAAGTTTAAAAGAGAGTTTATATATTCTACATTTTTATTACCTAGTATTTCTTTTTTTATTTTTAGCTCTTTTTGATGGTAAGATACAGCCTTTTCTAAATCGCCAAGGTTAAAAAATATTTCTGCAAGGTTTGCTAAAGCGTCAGCATAAAAGGCATGGTTATCCCCTACAGTCTTTTTTATTATATTTGTTGCTTTTAGCTGGATATCTAGTGCGTCTTTATAATTTTTCATTTCTAAATAACAGTCGGCAATTTTCATTAATATTTCAGGAAAGTAAGGGTGATTTTCTGTAAGCTTTTCTTTTATTAATTCTGATGCTTTTGTATAAACTTTAATGCAATTTTTGTAATCTTTTGCTTTAAAATAAACAGAGCCTAAATAATACAAATTGCTTAAATATTCTTTAGAGCTAATACCTTTTAAGCCTTTTATAATTTCTAAAGCTTGGGCTAAATATCCTATAGCGTTTTCATAATTTTCTATATGTTCATATGAATAGCCCAAAAAGTTTAAATTATCGACATAGTCTAAATCTTTTTCTTTTTTTAATGCAAGCGATTCTAGATGGTAATATATAGCGTCGTCATATCTTCTTTTTTCATAATGTATAGTGCCTATATTATGCAAAATTTTAGATATTTTTTTAGCCTTTTTAGGCAAATATTTTTTAGTCATTTTTAATGCTGTTTCAAAAGAGTTAAGAGCAGCGTGGGAGTTATAGTTTAATTTTGCATAGCATATACCGTCCGAAATAAATGTGTCTATTAATATTTCGAGCTTTTGGCAATCTTTTGTATTTTCTGGGTTAAATTGCTTGTTTTCTAATGTTTTTAAAATTTTTTTATAAATTTTTTGGGCTAAAGCGTATCTTTCAGATTTTTGGTACAAAAGCCCAAGGTTGTATAAATCTGAACAATATTCTACCTCATCGTCTATTTTTTTATAGAGTTTTATGATTTTTTCTAACGTTTCTGTAGCAGAAAAAAAGTCTTTATTTTCATATTCTTTTAAAAATTCTTTCCTAAGAGCGTTAATTTTTTGTCTATTTTCCATCACAATCCCTCCCTAATCGCTTTAAAAGCGTCATTTATTATTTCATAGCAAAATCCTCTCCTAGCTAAATAAGCGTATAGTTTTTGCTTTTCTTTATAATCTATATTAGATATATCATGATTTGTAAATTTTTGGTTTATTAAAGATATTGCTTTTTGCTTTTCATATAATAAAGAATATTTGTATAAATAATCTTTAAAAATATGTTCTTTTATACCAAGCTTTTTAAGCTCAAAGCTTATTTTAAGGCTACCATAGCCTTTTATATTCATTTTATTTTCTATAAAGTTTTGGCAAAATGTTGCATCGTTTATATAGTTATATTTTTTTAAAAAAACAATAACATTTTGTATTACATCTTCAGAAAATTCATCTTGCAAAAGCTTTTGGGTAACTTGATATTCTGTCCTTGCTTTAAAAGATAGGTATTTGATAGCAATATTTTTAGCGTTATTAAATAAAATATAATTTAATATATAGTCGTAATCTTTTTTGGATAAAATAGCGCCTTCTTTTAATTTAAGGCTAAAAAGATAGGCTTCATCTATACCAAAGGCAAATCTTTCATCTATAAATATAGAATATCTTTTGTTATTATTTTTTTGTTTTTCAATTTTGGTAATTTTCAAAATTTATCTCCTTAATATATTGTAAATATGTATTATAAAAAATTATACACTTTACATTATAAAAAATCAACCTTTTATTTAAATATTACAAATAAGTTAAAAATAAAATATCTTATTGAAAAGATAAAATTTGCTGTTATAATATTTAAATATAGATAAAAAATAATAAGGGGTGTTAATTTTGCGTTATTTTAAAAAAGTTTTTAGTTTTTTAGTTTTATTTTTAATGTTTAGCCAAAGCGTTTTTGCAAATGATTTGTCAAATGATTTTATAAGCGATTTTGCAGATTACGAACAGGAGTTTTATATACAAAATTCTATAACAGATACAAAAGAGATACAAGCAGATAATACCCAAATTGATCTGTCTCAAAATATGTCAGATGAAGATACAGAAATTTACAACATAATACAAAACTCAAATACTTATGAAACAAGCTTCTCTATACCAACTTTTACAGAAACACAAACAGATGCATACAACTTCACTTCTCAAAATTTAAGGGCAGATTTTTCAAACGGCGATGTATACAGGCATACAAGAATAACTTTTAAAAACGATTTACAAGATACTTATGATATAACTATACCTATATACGGCAATACCATTATGGTTAGATATATAGACCCAGATACTAAAGAATGGGTTGCTACAGGTAATTTGAATAATATAAAATTAAGCCAGGCAACAACTCTTTTTATAGATACAGATATTTATAGCTATGTTATAAGTGTACCAGCAGTTTATAACAATAATCTTGAATATAACACATTAACTATAGCAAAAGAGGAGGAAAGCCCCCAGATTATAACAAAAAATGAAAATAATTTTGAGGTTAAAATATCATTTCCACAAAATACAAACTTTATTTCAGAATACTGGGTATTCCAATCTAGCGCTAATTTATTTACATGGGATAAAGCTACCTTAGATATGCTAAAAAGACATGATTTAGCATTTGAAAGAAGATGGGCTATAGACGGCTATTATTTTAAAACACCTTCAACATATGTGCCTTACAGCGAAGATACTTTATACAGGCATCCAGCTAATTATACCGGGGCATCTTTTGTAGAAGATGATAGCAACAACTTTTTTAAAGAAATGGGCTATATAATGACAAAAATTTGCGCAAACAACCAAAATGACCTAGGCTATTTTGAAACAGGGCCTAAATCTACATGGCTTGAAACAGATTTTGGCATAACATATAATTTTTACGACACAAGATTTAATACAGATTTTGCAAGGAGCCTTTTAAGCGCTTATCAAGCATATAACGATATAGACTTTTTAAAAGCTGCTATAAAATATGCTAATTATTTTATAGATTATGCTAAAAATAATAGCTATCAAATAGAAAAAGGTGGTATTTTGGTTGAAGATTACGGCTCAGCGGATAAAAAAGAAAAGACACACGTTTCTTTAAATCATCAGCTAGCAGAGCTTAACTTTTTATATGAAATATATTACGTAACTAACCAACAATCTTATAAAGAGCTTGCCGACGATATGCTTTTAGCGATAGAAAATACAGTATATAGATGGGTTGGAGTAGATAATAATTTAAATTATGCGTTGTATTATACAAAAGATACAAACAGCATGGTAGATTATCCTTATCTAACCTACAACGATTTATACCAAACGCAATATTTATTAAAATATTTGTTTAATAAAGAAAGCTCTGCAATAAACTATCTTATGGAATGCAAAAAAGATTGGATGGATAGAAATAATGTTACAGGATATATAGGCTATGTGGCTGGTTAAGCTTTAATATAAGGGCGCAAGGCGCCTTTATAATTATCCGTTTTACAATAAAGCTTAAAAATGTGCTATAATGCTATAATATATATAAAAATAAGACGCTTAAAGCGCCTTATGGGATGGGTTCTCTGAATAAGTTATTTATTATATGTTTTTAGGTTTATTTATGAAAGTATTGATTATATCTAATATTACAATTATTAATTACAATATTAGGTAGAATAATTTTATAAACTTCATTTTTGTCACCTTATTTCATTGTGAGGTGCGTTTAGAGGGCGTTGCCTTGTATTATTATGCTAAAAAGCAAGGAGTTTTTACATAAAAGACGTTTTGGGCGTCTTTTTTTATATAGATTAAATATTTTAAATAAGGCTGAAAGATATAATTTTTGTAAAACAAAAATTCTTAAAAAAAACTCTTTTATATTTTAAACTTTAATGTTATAATTAAAAAGAATGTAATAAAAACTGTAAATAATAATTAATCTATTTATTATTTATATTAAAATGTAAAATATATTTATTTAAATTTCAAATAAAATGCTAAAACTTATTAGTTTTTGTGAGGTGTACAAAATATAATGGACAAACTTATTATTAAAGGTCCTACAAAATTAAAAGGAGAAGTTTTTATAAGTGGGGCAAAAAATGCAGCGCTAGCTATTATTCCTTCTGCTATCATCGCTAAAGATATTTCTGTTATAGAAAATTTGCCAGCTATAAAAGATGTTTTATCCTTTATAAAAGCTTTAGAGGAGCTTGGGGTTAAGTGTGATTTTTCTAACAATACTTTAAAAATAGATTCAAAAATAATAAATACTTCAAATGCTGTCGATAATAGCGTAAAAAGTATACGTGCATCTTATTATTTAATGGGCGCCTTAATATCTCGATTTGAAGAAGTTTTGGTTGCGCTCCCGGGGGGCTGTAACCTAGGTAAGCGCCCGATAGACCAGCATATAAGGGGCTTTAAAGCCCTTGGGGTATCTGTTACAGAAGAAGATGGCTTTATACGCCTTAAAAGAGGCAAGCTTAAAGGAGCTAATATATATCTAGACATAGTTTCTGTTGGGGCGACTGTTAATATTATGCTAGCTGCTGTTTTAGCCGAAGGGGTGACAACTATAGAAAACGCTGCAAAAGAGCCACATATAGTAGATACCGCTAACTTTTTAAACATGATGGGCGCTAAAATAACAGGGGCTGGTACAGATGTTATAAAAATAACTGGTGTTAAAGCTTTAAAAGGGTGCGAATATTCCATAATACCAGATCAAATAGAAGCTGGTACATACATGATAGCCGCCGCTATAACATCTGGCGATATTTGTGTCAAAAATATTATACCAAAACATATGGACTCTCTTGCTGCTAAGCTTTCAGAAATGGGCTGTATAATAGAAGAGGGCGACGACTACATAAGAGTTTGTGGTAAAAAAGACCTTAATGCAATAGATGTTAAAACAATGGCTTATCCAGGCTTTCCGACAGATTTGCATCCACAAATGGCGACTCTTTTAGCCCATATAAAAGGGACAAGCACTCTTACAGAAAATATCTTTGAAAATAGATTTCAATATGTTAAAGAGCTTTCTAAATTCGGAGCTAAAATATCTATAAAAGATCGCCTTGCAACAATAATAGGTAAGCAAAATTTTAATGGAGCTAATGTTTTTGCAACCGACCTTCGTTGTGGTGCAGCTTTAATATTAGCAGCGCTTGTTGCTGAAGGAAAAAGCGTAATAAATAACGCTAAATATATAGAAAGAGGATACGAAAATATAGAAAAGAAGTTTAAAGCGCTTGGTGCAAATATTAATAAAATTGATTAATAAAGGAGAAATATGTCTATACAATTAACAACTATTGCAAGTGGAAGTGCTGGCAATTGTATTTATATAGCAACAGAATATACCAAAATCTTAATAGATGCTGGAGTTAGTTGCCTTAAAATAGAAAATGCCCTAAAAGATATAAATATAACCCCCGAAGAGCTAGATGCAGTTTTTATAACTCACGAGCATGCCGACCATGTAAACGGAGTTGGAGTTTTGGCAAGAAAATATAAATTGCAAGTTTTTGCAACAGAAGGAACCTTTAATAGCTTGCCTTCTAAAGTTGGCAAAATCTATAATAAAAATATAGTATACCCAAAAGAAAATATTTTATTTAATGATTTAATATTAACCCCCATACCGGTTATGCATGATGCAAAAGAGCCTGTATTTTACACAGTAAGATGGAATAATATTAAAATAGCAGCCCTTACAGATTTAGGCTGTGTTACAAAAGATGTGCTAGAAAATATAAGGCATTGTAACGCCCTTGTTTTAGAAAGTAACCACGATATAACAATGCTTAAAGAAGGGGCTTACCCTTATCATCTAAAGCAGCGTATATTAAGCAAATATGGGCATATATCTAACGAAATAGCCGCAAAAATATTAGCTTGTGTTATGAATAATAATTTAAAAAACGTATTTTTAGCCCATTTAAGCAAAGAAAATAATACCCCTGATTTAGCTTATTTAACAATAAAAAATATTTTAGCAGAATTTGGTATAACAGTTAAAAAAGATTTAAATCTACACATAGCAAAAGAATATGGTATAAATGAATTGATAAAAATTTTTTAGTAAAAAAGAAGAATTTTATAAAAATGCAATAGAAAATACTAAAAAGGCTATCTAAATGCATAAAAAGGAGAATATCTTCATCTTATGAAAGTTACTATTATTTGTGTTGGTAAAATAAAAGAAGATTTTTTTAAAAACGCTATAGAAGAATATAAAAAAAGGCTATCTAAATATATTAAAATTAATATAATAGAAGTTTTGGATGAAAAAGCTCCCCAAAATATAAGCGATACAGAAAAAGAAAATATAAAGAAAAAAGAAGGAGAAAAGATATTAAAACATATCCAAAACAAATATGTTTTTGCGCTATGTATAGAAGGAATAGCTATGGATAGTGTATCTTTTGCTAAAAAACTTCAGGGTATAAAAAATAGCTCTATAGCAGATATAGCTTTTGTGATAGGAGGCTCTTTAGGGCTTTGTAAAGATGTTTTAAAGCAAGCTGATTTTAAAATAAGCTTTTCTCAAATGACATTTCCTCATAATTTAATGCGTATTATTTTGCTAGAACAGCTCTACCGTGCAGAAAAGATTTTGAAAAATGAGCCTTATCATAAATAACCATTGACTATATATATTCTATACAATATAATATTAATAAAGCTTATCTAAAGTTTTAGAGGTGATTATATGGATAGAGTGACTCTTTTTGCAAGAGCAAAAATCAATTTAGCTTTAGATGCAATAGAAAAGTTAGAAGATGGATACCATAGCCTTATAACGATTATGCAGACTATTAATATTATAGATAAAATTATAATAGTTAAAAAAAGAGCAAATTTTAACAAACAAGATAAAAACGGAATAAGTATAAAAACTAATGTTTCTTGGCTCCCTGTAGATGATAAAAATATAGTCTATAGGGCAGCTTTATATTTAAAGCAAAATTATAATATAAAAGAAAATATAAATATTTTTATTAACAAGAATATACCTATTTCTGCTGGGCTTGCCGGAGGTAGTAGCGATTGTGCCGCCTCTCTTATAGGTATAAGAAATCTTTTTAGGCTTCCTATATCAAGCGAGGAGCTTTTAAAAATGAGTGAGCTTTTTGGAGCAGATGTACCCTTTTGCGTATTAAGAGGTACAGCTCTTGCTAAAGGTAAAGGAGAAAGGATTACCCCTCTTAGCTATTTGCCACGCTGTTATATAGTGGTTGCTAAGCCACGTTTTGGGCTATCTACAGCCCAAGTATTTGAAAATCTAGATTTAAACAATATACCCCACCCAGATATAGAAAAGATTATATATTACCTAAAAAAGCAAAAATTAAAAAAAGTATGTGAAAATCTATGTAATGTATTAGAAACTGTCACTATACCTAAGCATCCAGTCATAAGAAGTATCAAAAATTTTATGATAGAAAACGGAGCATTAGGTAGCCTTATGAGCGGAAGTGGGTCTTCTGTATTTGGTATTTATCCTTCCAAAAAAGAAGCAATTTTAGCTTTTAATCAATTAAAATATAGATACAAATTTAAAGAAATTTTTTTAACAACCCCTTTTAATAATTATAACATATAAAAGCTCTTTAGGGTCTATTTTTCTTAGCTGTAAAATATAAAGAGCTAAATATATTAAAATATCATTATTCAATCAGTTAATTAATAAGCATAACAAAAGCCTATCAAAAGATAGGCTTAATTTATTTTAATCTATGTCAAAGTCTATTACACTTCCTGTTTTGGCGTTAATTTCTACTTCATAAATTCTATTATCATATTGCACTTTAACTTCATAATGTGGAACATTATCACGTCCACTAAAATCGCCTGTAGAATAAGCGTAATAATAATCATCATCATAAAAATCTTCTTTTACATATATAGCAGTGCCTCCGCCAACAGCTTCTATTGCTGCTGCTTTTGCTTGTTCTTCTGTTATAAAGCTAGATGTATCATATATACTGTTTGCTGTTTTGTTAGTTGTATTGTTTGTTTTACCAGTTGTAGTATTTGTTGCTGGTAAATCTGTAGGCTCTTCAATAACATCTGTGGTGCTATCTTTAGAATTAATATAAATAGTTTTTGTAGCAGAATCCCATGATATATCTTGATTTAAAGCTTCAGCAATAACTCTTAAAGGAACATATGTTGTACCTTCGCTTATAAAGCAGCTAGAGCCTTTGCCTGTATCAACGCCGTTAACAATAAGCTTACTAACAGAATAGCTAGCTTTGATATTTTGAACGGTAGCCGCAATAGCCGATACAGATGTAGCTAAAATCACACCAGCAGTAATCCCAGCAATAAACTTTTTCATAGTAATTCCTCCCAAAATAAATTTGTACACACTTATATCTTCTAGTACATAATATCAAACGTAAAAAAAATAAAAAAGTTTAAAAATTTTTATTTTTTATATTTAAAATTATATATTTTTTAAAATTATTAAAAGCTTAATATTATCTTAATTTTTTTGTAATATATTTTAAATAATTTTATATTATAATATTAGTAAAATAGATTTTGGGGGTAATATTTTTGAAAAAGGTTATATTTTTAGTTTTTTTAATTATTCTTTTTAGCGTTAGTTTTATTTTTGCTAAAAATAGCACTTATAGCTTTGAGCAAAATTATGAAGTTGTTGCTGTTTATACAAAAGATGGTTTAACTATCACAAGCTATTCTAAATTTTGGCCTCAAGCTAAATTGCGTCTATTATATGACGAACTCACCCAAAATTTTACCTCGTCCGAATTTGATTATCTAAAAAATATATATCTATATCCTGATTCTCCTGAAGGGGTTAATGGACATTATTTTGAAGATGTTTATATAGAAAATGGCAAATATGTTTTTGGAGAAGATTCTTACATAAACATATACAACGCCGACAAGCTTACAACTATAGCCAAAATAGCCCCTGTCCTTTCTCATGAATATGGGCATCATTATTTTTTATTTAACCTTTTAAAAACAGAAAATATTTACTCTAACAACATAATAAATTCTAAATACGCCAAAATACGGCAGATAGAAAGCTTTCCTACCTTTTATGTTGGGGGGAGTAGCTCTCTTTCTGAATACTATTGGGATGTTTTGGAAATTGCAGCCGACGATTATGTCCAGCTTTTAGGCTCGCCTAATGCACGTGCATCTATAGATTATAAAAGCGTCGATGAGCTTATTACAAATAAATATTTTGATAATTCTCAAATTGCTTTTAATCTAAAGCCTTCGCTTAACCCTTCTATACCTCTTGCATCTGAAGTGGATGGGCTTTATTCTTACTTTTTGGAGCTTGGAGGCTATACATATACAGAGCCTTCTTTAAAGCAATATCCTGTGCTATCTGATGTTTCTGTCTCTGAAACGATAGACGGCAATTTGTCCTTTAAAATAAGCTTTACAAGCGCTGTTGGTAATGGTCCTTTTGAATATACCCTTATTATGTATCCAGAAAGCAACCCTCTTTCTCCTATACCTCTCAAAACTTTGAAAACAGGAGAAAAGCTAGAGGTTACTTTTGGGAGCTATGCTGTAAAAAATGAGGATGGTACAATAGATTCTATAACAAATGATTATACCGGCAAGTTTAAAATAAAATTATATATAAAAGATTCTAACAACTTTATTTATTCTACAGATGAAATTTTATTTGATTTTGATAATGCCAAAAATCTTTTGTCTAAACAAATTACAGAAACAACAACAGAAGCTACAACAGAAACTAAAAAAGAAGTTATTTTTATAGGTCCTAAAAAGCCAACTACAAGTATTTTATCTAACCTATTTTCAAAATTAAATTCTTAGTTAAAAATTTTGCTTGCAAAATTTTTATATACAGTGTTATCAAAAATATTTTGATATTTTTGATTCTTAGTCGTACAATGTTTGTAAATTTCCAAAAAAACTTTACTATTATTGTTTTCTCTAGTTTTTTTGAAAATAAAAGAAGATTTATAATTTTTTAATAAAAATTCTTTAGCAAAATTTTTACATACAGTGTCATCAAAAATATTTTAATTCTAGATTTTTTTATTTTTAAATCATATATGTTTTTTTATAAAATATTAGATAATAAGACTTCATTATAAAAAAGACGTTCGTAAGCGTCTTTTTTTGATTGTTTTATTTTTATACATCATTTATATGCTTTGCTTTAGTTTTTCCCATTTTTTATCGACTTGTTTTTGGATATTTAAAATATTTTGATTATCTATATCTTTTGCTATTTCTATTTTTGAAAGCCAGCTTTCTATACTCTCTTTTTCCTCTTTTTCTTCTGGATTATAAGTAATTTTTGTTTTGCCTTCTTCTATTTCATACAAAGGATAAAAGCAGCTTTTTACAGCTATTTGCATATTTTCTATAGCATATTTTGTATCAACGCACCAATTTTTTGGGCAAAAGCTCAATGCTTTAATATAGCAGACTCCTTTTTTGCTATATTGCATTGCCTTTTTTACCTTTTGTATAAAATCGTCTTTATATCCCTCGCATACACTTGCTAAATAAGGTAAATCAAGCTTTTTTAAAATTTGTATATTATCTTTATAAAAAAATGCTCTGTTTAAAAACTCTTCTTTTTCTAATTCTCCTGTGTTCATACTACCTAGATTGTCGTATTCTAAAATAATAAATTTGTATTTTTTTAAAGCAGAAAACATAATATCGCTAAAGCAACTATCAAAACCCCCATCACCTGTTACCATAACAAAAGTTATATCTTTTTTTACTTGATTTAATTTCTTTTTTTGTTCAAACATTTCAGAAATGCCAGCAATTATAGAAGGGCTATTTTGTGAAAAATTGTGTATACAATTAATTTTTATACTAGTTTTAGGATAATTAGTACTAACATACATAGCACAGCCATTTTGTAAAAGCATGACTATATCGCTATCTATACAAGAAAAAAATAAGTTTAAATTAGTCGGTATAGAACATCCCGGGCAAGCGTTATGACCTTTTATAAATTTTTTGTCTAATATTTCATTATTTTCTTCAGATTTTTTTATTTTATTAAAGATTTCTTTTTCTTTTTTATAAAAATTGTAATTTAAATAATCAAATGCTTTAATTTCTTTACCATCTATATACATAAAGCTTTCATTAAAAACATCTATTATATCTTTTGTATTTAATGCTTTATATATCCTTGTTATAACTTTTGTATTTAGTCCTCTTTCTTGCAATACTGCCTTAATTTTTAAGCTTAAATTGCTATCGCTACTTCCTATATTATTTTGTTTATCTAAGCATATCAAAACTTTTGTATTTTGACAAATTTCTCCTATTTGTTCCAAAAAGCACGGGCTTAAAACTTTAAGAGTAAATATACCTACTTTTTTACTGTCTTTTCTTAAAATATCAACTGCTTCTTTTGCTATTTCAAAATTACCACCTAATAAAAATAACAAGACATCGCTATCTTTAGCTAAATATTTTTCTATTTCTGCATATTTTCTACCAGAAAATTGATAAAACTCATTAAAAAATTTATACAAATATTTTTTACCTTCTAACATTTTTTCATTTAAAATAATATTTGTATAAAAAAAATCTTCCTCTTTTTTTAAGCTATTTATAGCCAAAAGTTTATCTGTATCCAAAATGCTATCTCTTTTATCACATAAGCTTAAAAAGTTTAAAATATCTTCATCTTTTTCAAAAATATAGCATTTTTTATATTGCTCGCTTGCAAAAAAATCTTCAAAAATAATAGCAATAGGCAAGTTTAATTTTTCTGAAAGTTTTAAAGCAATAATATTAAAATCATAAATTTCTTGTACATCTTTAGCAAATAATACTATTATTCCACAATTTAAAAGATATGTTATATCGCCTTCTTTTTTATGCATACTATCAAAACATATGTTTAAAACTAAAGGAAAGTTTGTCCTTGCTTGCAAAAAAGCTTGCTCTATACAATTTAAAAAATCACAAAAGCTAATAGCACAAACTGCCCTACCAGAAGATATAGAAAAACCATAACAAAACCCTAATGCGCTTTTTGCATCTTCTTTTAAAGCTATGTTTAAATGTTTTGTTTTAGCGATTTCTTTTAATTTTTTATAAATTTTGATAGAAAAATTGCTATAAGTATTACAAATCATGTTGTAAGCCATCTGGCTACAAGCTATAGCTATAATATTATTTCCATTTTCAAAAATAACTTTTTGCTTTAGCATAAATCCTCCTTTATTTATAAACTTTTATTTTTATAACTCAATGCTTTCGTTCTACAAATTTCTACACATCTTAGGCAACCTTTGCAAAAATCATAATCTATACCTAAATTTATAAATGTTTCTCCTTCTTTACTACTCTTTTTTTCTAGCTTAAAGCACATATCTGGGCAAACACTATCGCATTCTAAGCAATTAATGCATTTTTCTTTTTTAAAAATAGGCAAATTATTTTCTTTATAAAAAGTCTTTTTATTAAAATCTGTATTTAGCAAAATTTTATTTATACCACCTGCTTTAAAAATATTAAAGTTATCCTCTTTATAAACTTTATAATCAAATTTTTCATTTTGTGCAAAATTTTTAAAAGATACTTCTTCATACGCTTTTTTTATAGCGTTTAAAGCATTTTTAAAAGCATTTTCATTTTTTAATTCTTCTTGCAAAATTTCTTCTATATCTTCAAAATTTATAAAAGAAACACAGCTTAAAATAGCTCCTAAAATAGGCATATTTATTTTTGTGTTAAAATGTCTTGCTATTTTAAAAGCATCTATACAATATAGAGTACCAGCGTACATTTTCAAATCTTCTCGCATTTCTTCTGGCGTTTTTTTTGTATTTATAATAACTTTTGTATTTTCAGAAATACCAGCAGTTACGTTTTTTTCCTTTAGCAAATCTTCATGAAAAATAACAAGTATCTCCGGCGCTTCTATAGGAAAGTTTCTTCTTATTGCTATATTTTCTTTAGCGTATCTTATAAAATATTTTATATGTCCCCCTGTTTTAATAAGGCTATAGTTTGAAAGGATAGAAACATTAAGCCCTAATTTTAAAGCAGCTCCTTTTCCTAAAATTTTAGAAATGCTAGTTGCTCCAAGCCCAGAAAAGCTTTCTATCCTTATTTCAAAAAAATCTGTGGCAAAATCCATAAAAATACTCCTTTCTATATTTATTATTGTTTTCTAATTTATGTTTATTTATTCAAAAATTTTACTAAAGAATTTTTACTATATAAAAATTCTTTCTTATACAATATTTGTAAATTTCTAAAAAAACTTTACTTCTTGCTCCTTCTCTAGTTTTTTTGGAAACAAAAGAAGTTTTTTCTTTCAATTTTTTTTGGAAGTTAAAAAAGCTAACCTAAATAAGGTTAACTTTTATTATCTATTCTATATAAACTCTAGCTCCATCAAAATTGTTTATATTATTTTCTACTATAATTTTATTTTGTATTCTGTTTTTTAATTCATCTATATGTGTTATTATACCGACGTCAATGCTATTAACTTGTAAATTTTCTAAAGTATCTATTACTGTATCCAAAAGGTTTTTATCCAGCGTACCAAAGCCTTCGTCCAAAAAAAATATTTCTAGCATCGCTTTATTTTTAAGCTGTATTTTGTTAGAAAGGGCAAGGGCAAGGCTTAATGACGCTATAAAAACCTCTCCCCCAGAAAGGCTTTTTACGCTACGTAAAATACCACCGTTAAAATTATCTTGTATATAAAATTCGCTTTCTTTAAGCTTTAAAGAATATTTGTTTTGCGTCATATGGTTAAGTCTTTTGCTAGCTTCAAAAACGATATATTTTAATTGAGTATTGGCTATATATTCTACAAAGTTGCCCCCCTTATTAACTCTTGATAGCTCTTCCAAAATATCTAACCTTTTAATTTTTTCTTTTAGCTCCTTTTTAAGGCTTGTTGATTCTTTTAAATATATATTTAAATTTTCTATTTCTAATTGTAATTTACCTATTTTTTTATTTTTTTCATCTTTTAATAAAAGGACGCTATCTTTTTGCTCTTTTATATTTTGTAAATCGTTTTCTAGTGCTAAAATATCTATATTGTTAATATCTGTATTATTTATTTTATAAAATTTATCATAAATTATTTTTAAATTAGAAGTATAATTTAAAAATTTTTCATTATAGCTATCTATTTTTTGCTCTAGCTTATTTTCCTCTTGCTCTGATAAAGCTTTTTGCAAAACTTCTTCTTTTAACATATTGTTTTCTTTTAATAATTTGTTTAAATAATCTATTTTTTTAGTAATATTTTTTTTGTTAACATCTATGTTAATTTTTATTTGCTCCAGCTGAAACTTAGTATTTTCAGCATCAGTTTTTAAATTTTCATATTTATTTTTTATATTTTGCGATAAATTTGTTAATATAAATATTTTATTGTTAATTTTATTTAGATTTTTATTAAAATCTGCTTTATCATAGTTTTTAACAAGATTTTTTTGTATATTTGTTTCTATATTTGTTAGATTTTTTGTTTTTTCTTTAAAAGAAGTATTGTAAGCTATTATTTGCTTTTCTATGTTGTCTATATCATGCTTTATATTTTGCTCTAAAGCTTGCATTTGCTCTATGTTTTTATAAATAACTGTAAGCTTTTCGTCGTTTTTACGCAAATCTTCTTCTAATTTGCATAAACTTTCGTATTGTAAAGAAATATCTTTAATATCATTTTCTAGCTTTAGCTGTTTTTGTTCATGTTCTAAATCTTCTATTTGTTTTAAAATATCTTTATTTTGCTTGGTTTTTTCTTTTATTTCTTTTTTTAAAGATGCTATTTTAAAATCAAGCTCTGTAATATTTTTATCTAGTTCTTTTATTTCTTTATTTTTATTATCTATTTTTTCAAAAATAAGCTTATTTTGCAAAAAATATTTTTCATTATGCTCTATATTTGTAATATTAGCAAATTTACATAACATTTCTTCTATGTCTTCTAAATATTTTTTTATTAAAACTTCTTCTTTTATAATGTCAAGCTTTGTATTTTCTAACTTTTCTATTTCGTTTTTTAAATGTTGTTTTTGGCTTAATAAATCTTGTTGCAATGCATTTATAATTTGAGCTGGTTTTGGATGCTCTATGCTTCCGCATATAGGGCAAGGGGTGTTTTGTTTTAGCTGTTTTATTAAGCTTTCCATAAATTTTTTATTTTCTTGAAGTTTTATTTGATTTTCTAAAACATTTATCTCTTTATTAAAATTTTCTATATTTTCATCTATTTTTTTTATTTTATCTTTCAAATCTTGTTGTATATTATTTTGTATATTAAATTTGTTAGAAATTAAAATATTTAGTAAATCGCTATTTAAGCTTTTTTGTTGCAAAATAAGGTTATTTATATTATCTTCGCTTTGCAATAGCTCTTTTTCTAATTTATTTATTAATAAAACATTTTCTTTTAAATTTGTATTAAGTAATTTTAAAGTATTTATATTATTTAGCCCTTTTTCTAATTTATTTTTTAAATTTATATCTATTTTGTTTTCTGCTTTAAAGCTTTCTAAAAGGGCTTTTTCCTTTAATAATATATTTTTTTGATTTAATATATCTTCTTGTTTAGTTTTTAGATTTGCTAAAGCTTGTTCTTGTTTATACAAATCTGTTTTTATTTTAGATATTTCTTGTTTTGTTAAATTATGTTCATTTTGTAATTTTATGCATTCATCTAGCTTTATTTTTATTTCTTGATAAATAGGTAATATATTTTTATATATATTGTTAATATTATCGTATCGTTTTTTGTATTTAGCGTATTCTTTAGTAATATTTATATATATATTATTTATATGGAAATATTCATTTTCTAAAGATTTTATCTCTTTTTCTATTTTTTCTACTTCTTCAAAATAAGGTTTTATAATATTTGCTTTTTTAGACATAGCATAATCTATTTTCATTTTTTCAAATAAGTTGTTACATTTTAAAAGCTCTTGCTTTTTTTGAAAATATATCGCATATTCTTTTTTTAAATCTAGATTATTTTTTAAAAAAGTTTCTTTTTGTAAAAAGCTTTCTGTATCTTTATCTAAAGTTTTTAGCTCTTCATTTTCTAATATTAAATCGTCTTTCTTTTTATTTATAATTTCTTGAGAAACATCGCCGTATAAAGCAATCTTGTCTTTTATGCTATCCACTTTTGCTTTATAGGTTGCTTTTTCTAAATTTATTCTTTTTATAAGCTTTTCTCCGTACTTTTCAAGGTTAAAAATACGCTCAAGCATCTTTCTTTTATCCATTTTATCAAGTAATAAAAATTCGCTAAATTTGCCTTGGGGCAAAATAACGGCTCTTGTAAAATCTTCATAATTTAGCCCTATTATATCTATTATTTTTTCTTCTACTTCAGCTTTTTTGTCTGAAATAATTATGTTTTTGTCTAGATCAATAAATCTTATTATATCTGCCTTAACATTTTCTTCTTTATCTTTTTTAAATTGTCTTAATATAGAATAAGTCTTTTTTTCGTTTAAATATTTTATAGAAAATTCAAGCTCCACTTTTGCATTTTTCCTGTTTAGATTTATAAAATCGCCGTTTTTGTTCTTATTTTTATGCCGTGCTATTTTACCGTATAGCGCAAGGGTTATACAATCTATAATGGTAGATTTGCCGCTTCCCGTATCTCCAAATATGCCAAATAACCCTTTAGAAAGCTTGCAAAAATCAATAGTTTGCTCTTTGTTAAAGCTATTTATACCAGTTATTTTAAGCATTTGCGGCTTCATCTAAGCTTTCCTCCTCGCTTTCTATCTTTGTAAGTATGTTTAAAAAAGTATCTAAAAGCTCTTCTGTCGGTTTTAAATTTGTTTTGTCTATGTAAAATTGTTCAAATTGCTCCAAAATTGTCTTTTCTTCATCTATGTCATAAATAAATTCTTCATTTTCAGTTGCTTTAACAAAAATGTTTATAATATCCTTTTTTGTTTCTCTTAAAGCTTGCATTTGTAAATTAGTTAGATTTTTTTCTGATAAAATTTCTATAAAAACATAACTTTCTGTATCTTTATTAAGCTCACACATTTCTAACGCTTGTTCATAGCTTTTGCATTTAAACACTTTAATAGGCTTGTATTCTTTAAGATATATTTTTTTTAATACAGGCTCTTTATCAGCAAAAGTCTCTAAAACTATAACCCCTTTTTTGTAATTTACTTCGGCCTTACTATATTTTAAAGGTGAACCACTGTAATAAGCAAGGCAATTAGCCTTAACCTTTTGCATTTTATGCAAATGCCCAAGGGCAACATAAGTTGTATTTTTAGGAAAGACGCTAGCATCAACAGCATAAGCTCCACCTATTGCTTGTATCTTTCTTTCTGTATCTGTTTCTATACCCCCTTTTATAAATAAATGAGAAATTATTATATTTATTGTATCTTTTCTAAAGTTAGCAGAAAGATTGTTTAATATTTCTTTTATTTTATCTGAAAAATTTTTTTGATGTTCTTGTTCTGTATCGCCCTTAAAAATAACTTCATTTAGCATTTTTTCTGTTGGATAAGGTAAGGTTAAAAAAACGGCTTTTTCGTTATTAATTTCTATTTCAAAAAAGCCCTCCCCAGATTTTACTATTTTAAAATTACCGTAATCTCCAACAACAGCTATAGTGCTTAGCTCTGCTTGCAATATAATACCAAATTCATCCGCAAATGGCTTTGGAGCTATAAGCCTATTTGCGCTATCGTGGTTACCTGATATTATTATAATTGGCCTTTTGCCGTTTAAAGAAAGCCTCTTCATAGCATTAAAAAATAACTTTTCGGCTAAAATAGGAGGGTTTATACAATCATAAATATCGCCAGCTATTATTATTAAATCAATATTTTCTTTTTCACAAATTTCTTCTAATTCATCTATAAACATTTTTTGTTCTTCTAAACGTGAATATTTGTCTAAATATTTGCCTAAATGCCAATCTGAAGTATGTAATATTTTCAAAAAAACCCCTCTTTCTTTAGTATTGTTTTAGTTGTTTTATCATGTTTTGCAATTTTGCGTATTTTATCCAAAAAATAATCTATATACATAAGGTATGAAAGTTTTGCTATAATACTGTGATATTACTTTTGAAAGCTTGTTTCAAATATCTTTTGGTTTGTATTTGCATCTCTATATAGTAATTTTTTTCTTTTCTAAAGTTTGTAAAATTTCAAAAAAGGTTACTTCTTATTTCTTATCTAGTTTTTGGAAATTAAAAAAGCATTTTAAATTTATCTTTATAATATTAATTTATATTCATATAAATGTATCATTTTTAAAATCAAATTTTTGTTAAATTATATCACATTTATGTAAGCTTTGCAAGTTGTTTTAATTAGCTTTTTAACAGTTTTTGGGGCAAAGAAAAGAATGTTAAAGTTTTTTATAAAAATATAAAGAAAATATAAAGTTAGTTATTTTATTGAGCTTATTTTAAAATAAAAATTTTGGTTAAATTTTAAAAATAAATAAAATAAAAATCCAGCAAATAGCTGGATGTACTTATCTTTTTAAAATAGGCATATAACAAATTGCCTTTTTATTTAATTATGTTTATTTTAGATATATTTAAAAAGCTCTATTCAAGCATAATTTCAAAAAAATATATTTATGTATCTTTCTTTAAAGAAGGTAGCTTTTGGTACTTTTATTATAAATAGATGCATAAAATAATAAAAACCCAAAATGTCGGTGCCTTAATTTAGATACCTAAGCCAACGCTAGGTGGGTTTCCGCACAAGCAACCTCTGCCTTCCACCGCCCAAAGGGAATTATGTTGTGGCCTGGCATATTTGCTTAAATATAAGAATCCCTTTTGATAAATGTAGGTTCAAAATAAAAGGTAAACGAACATTTCAGGCATATATTTATTATACTATATATATAAAAAAAATACAATACATTGCTTAATTTTTTAATAAGCAAAACTTGAAAATTTTCATCATAATGTGTTATAATTTTTATTATTAAACTTTTTAAAATGGAGGTATACGGAGATATTATGTACAAAAACGATTTAATTAAAATTAATGAAAGCGCTTTAAAAAAAGAAAAGCTTTTAAACGAAAATTTTTTTGGATTTTTTATATCCTCTTTGTTAGCTGGCTTATATATTGGCTTTGGAGTTTTAATTGCTTATAGCGTTGGGTCTTTTTTGCATGATTTTTCTGCTTATAAGCTTATAATGGGTATTTGCTTTAGTGCTGCTCTAAGCTTTGTTTATTTTGCTGGGGCTGAGCTTTTTACCGGCAATGTTTTTATTATGTCGGCTGGTTATATAAATAAAAAAATAAATTTTAAAACTTTTTTAAAATCTTTAGTTGTATGCTATTTAGGTAATTTTATAGGCGCTTTATTGCTTGCGCTTTTGGTTATTTTGGCTAATACTTTAAGCAGTGATACGGGGTATTTTATTGCAGAATATGCTAATACAAAAATTAGCCTTTCTCCTATTAGTATTTTAATAAGAGGTATATTTTGTAATATATTAGTTTGTCTTGCTACATGGTGTGGATACAAAATGCAGTCAGAATCAGGTAAGCTTATAATGATATTTTGGTGTATCGTAACATTTTTTACTTTAGGTTTTGAGCATAGCATCGCAAATATGTCTTTATTGCTTATAGGCACTATAAATAATTATGATTTTGCTAATTCGGCATTAGGTGTTTTATATAACCTTTCTTTAGCAACTATAGGTAATATTATAGGTGGTATGTTTTTAGCGATTTGTTACATAGCTATTTCTAAAAAAGATAAGTAAAGTCCAGCTTTTTGCTGGCTTTTATTTTTTGCGTTATTATTTTATTATCTTTTTTAACAATCTTCTTTATAATTTATCGAAAATTGTATTAAATTATCCAAAAAATCAGAAAAATCTATATCCATTGTTTTTAAAGCTTTTAAAAATAGGCTATCTTTTGTAAGTCCGGGCAGGGTGTTTATTTCTAAAAAGTAGGCTTCTTCTTCTTTAACTATAAAATCTATATTTACAAATCCTCTGCATTTTAATATTACAAATATTTTTTTAGAAATTTCATTTATCATAGTTTTTATAAAATTAGGCAATGTAGAAAAGCTTATATCTGTATTTTTATTATACTTTTGTTCAAAAGAAAATATACTATCTTTTGGCTTTATATCCAAGATAGGAAAAATTTCTAGCTTATCATTTTTTTGCATAATACAACAAGTAATTTCTTGCCCCTTTATGTATTTCTCTATCAAAATATCGCAATTGATTATCGATTTTATTTTTGAAATGCTGTCTTTAACTTCTTCCATATTGTTAGCCAAATGGACACCAATACTTGAGCCACAGCTATTAGGCTTTAATATTAAAGGAAAGCCAAGCTCTTTAAGCGACGTTTTAAAGCTAAAAAAATCTTCATTTTTTTTAAGCAAAATATCATCTAACACAGGTATTTTATTGAATTTTAAAATATCTTTTGTTAGCTTTTTATCCATACATAAAGCAGAAGATAAGCATTTGCTCCCTATATATTTTATAGAAAGCGTATCCAAAAAGCCTTGCAAAAGCCCATCTTCTCCATAAGCGCCATGTATAGTATTAAAAACTATATCTGGGTTAAAGCTTAATATTTCTTTAAGCCATTTTAAATTTTTGTTAAAATTTTTAGGAAGAATAATTGTTTTTATATTATATTTATTTTTATCAATATGTTCATAAACATTTTCACAAGATTTTAAAGAAATATCATGTTCTAAAGAGTTGCCCCCAGTTAGCAAAAGTAGGTTTAGTTTATCCATAAAAGCTCTCCCTTTATATTAATCATTATTTATATACCATAATTCTATATTATTAAATTGATTATATATAGTTGGATATTTGTTGCCTAAAATAGACGCATCTGTAACTAAAATATTTTCTTTGAAAAATAAGCCGACAAAAGGTAGCTGTTCATAAAAAAATGTTTCAAAATCATTTATACCTTTTAAGAAATCTTGTTCATTCGTTGCAGTTAACATAGTTTTAAGCAAATTATCCATCTGTTCGTTTGAATAATTAAAATAATTAACTCCTTCTTCTATACCACTAGACGATATAAAGCTTTCAAAATCTGGAGTTAGCCCAAAATTAATGCCCCCTAGAAACATGTCAAAATCGTCATTTGTCAAAAGCTCTATATATTCATCAAATGGTTTAGATACAATAGTTATATTAAGTCCTAATTGCTCTAAGTTAGATTTTATAATTTCTGCTATTTCTAGCCTTACCTCATTTTCAGAATTGACTAATATAGAAAAGCTTGTTTCTGTCAAATTAGCAAGGGCAAGATTATCTATTGCTTTTGTCGTATCATATTCATAATAATCAGAAGAATTTGTATAAATAGGGTTTATAGGAGAAGTTGATTTTATCCCATTATCAAGCATAATACTTTGTATAATGCTATCTTTTGGTATAGCATATGCTATAGCTTTTTTTAAATAAATATTTTGAAAAATATCTTTTGTATTATTAAAGCCTAAAAATTCAAAATTATTTGTTGTAAAAGTATAGCTTACTTTTTCTCTGTTAAAATTTAATGTAGAAAGCTCATCAAAATTTACGGTAAGGCTATCTGTTATATTTGTTTCAAAAGCGCTTAAATCTGTTTCTCTATCAGGTGTAAAGATTACGTTTATAGTATCTATGTAAGGTGTGCCTTTGTATGTTGTAACCTTTTCTAACGTTAGGTTATTAGCTAGCCTATAAGAAGAAAATTTATAAACACCGCTACCTATAGGGCTAAAGCTTGCGTCAGAATCTGAAGAGAGATTATTTTTATAGTAATGTTTAGGTATTATAGGAAAGCATAAATTATAAAGATATAGGGCGTAAGGCTCTGTATAGTTAATAATAACAGAATTACCACTTTGGCTATAAGAAGAAATTTTGTTTAAAACATTATAATAAATAGAAGAGGGGTTATCTTTTATAACATCTAATGAAAAGATAACATCTTCTGCTGTTATGCTAGCTCCGTCGTGCCAATATATGTCGGTGCGCATATTTATAGTTAAGGTTAAGCCATCTTCTGATAAGCTATAGCTACTAGCTAAATTAGGTATAGGATTAAAATTTTCATCTATAGTAAATAAAGGTTCAAATATTAGCTTTAAAATATTATCCACTGTATAATCTTCATTTAATAATGGATTTAAAGTTTTTGGGGCTCTCATAGATAACGTTATACTGCCCCCTTCTGTAGGCTCTTTATCTATTGTATCATTATCTTCTAAAGCAGTGCTAAAAGAGGTATCTATGCTGCTTGTGCATCCAGTTAAAAAAATAAATATTAATAAAATTAATAATTTTATTTTCATATCTATTCCTCCAAAAGTTTTAAAATTTGTCTTTAAAATAAAAAATTATATCATACCCTTTTTTTAATATAGAAATTTTTTTAATATAATTTTCTGTTTCTTCAAAAGGTATTTTATCCAAAGTTTTTCCATCTTTTGAATATTCTGGTGTATCAAGCCATGTTAATACATTGCTATATCCAGCGTTATAAGCTGCAAGAGCAAGCTCTAGGTTACCAGATTTTTGCAAAAAATAAGATAAATACCATGTACCAAGCATAATATTATTTTCTATATCTGTATAATTATTATATGTTATGTTTGTAAAATTAGCCTTATCGGCTATCCATATAGCGGTATCAGGCAAAATTTGCATAAGACCTTTTGCCCCTTTAGGAGATACCGCATTTTCATCAAAACGGCTTTCGGCATTTATAACAGCAAATACAAGGCTTTTTTCTAAATCAAATTCTTTAGCATATTTTTCTATAACATTTTCATATTTTATAGGAAATATATAATTTAAAGCTTTATTAAAAAATATAATAAATAATATAAAAAAAATAAAGAAACATACAATAAATAAAAATTTTTTCCTCTTTCTTAAATTTAAAACAAAAAGCATTTTAAAAGCTCCTTAGATTTAATTGATTTTTTATAATTTTTTTAAGATTGTTATAATCGCCATTATTGTGTATTATAAAGCTAGCAAAAGGGGCAAGCTTTTCAAAGCTTGTTTGGTTATTTAGCCTTTTTATTATATCCTTTTTATCAAGGTTATCTCTTTTTATTAGCCTATCAAGCCTTGTGTCAAAATCAGCATGTACAAGCCATATATCATCGGTTAATTTGTCTAGCCCTGTTTCTATCAAAAGAGGGGCGTCTAAAACGATATAGCTATATTGCCCTATGTTTTTGGCGTTTTCTATTTCAGAAGTGATTTTTTTTACTATATATTTATGTGTAATACTATTTAATGTATTTAAATCATTTTTATTAGAAAAGACTATATTTGCAAGGCGCTTTCTATCTATTTCTTTATTATTATCTAATATAGATAGCCCAAAATGCCTTACTATTTCATTATATATAGGCTCGCCCTTTTTTATAAGGCTATGATAAACTTTATCGGCGTCTATAATAAATGCATTAAAGCTTTTTAAAATAGATGCTATTTCTGTTTTGCCAGAGCCGCTTGCTCCGGTAAGCCCTATAACAATAGGTTTATTTTGCTTCATACCAATTTTCTCCTACATTAACATCTATAGTTAGCTTTACAGAAAAGTCTAAAACATTTTCCATTTCTTCTAAAAGAATTTTTTTAACAATATCTACCTCATCTTTATGAGCCTCTATAAGCAATTCGTCGTGTATTTGTAAAATAAGCCTTGATTTTAACTTTTCTTTATTTAGCCTGTCAAAAACTTTAATCATAGCAAGCTTAATAATATCAGCGGCGCTCCCTTGTATAGGCATGTTCATAGCTATCCTTTTAGCGGCGTTTTTTTTGTTAAAATTAGAAGAGTTTAATTCAGATATATATCGCTTTCTATTAAAAATAGTTTTAACAAAGCCTGTTTTAGAAGCATTTTGTACTGTTTCTTTTAAAAAGCGTAAAACTTTTGGGTATTTTTCAAAATATTCTTCTATATAAGTTTCTGCCTGTGTTTTAGAAATAGAAAGCTCTTGAGAAAGGCTAAAAGCTTGCTTGCCATAAATAATACCAAAGTTTATAGCTTTTGCAGTACTTCTTTCGAAAGAGGTTATTTCATCTAAAGGTTTTTTAAAAATTTTAGAAGCAGTTAGCTTATGGATATCGTATTCTTTATTAAAAGCATCCATCAAATCTTCATCTTGAGAAAGGTGTGCTAGCACCCTAAGCTCAATTTGAGAATAATCGGCATCAACAAAAATATATCCATCAGTGGGTTTAAACACTTTTCTTATTATATGCCCAAGTTCTACCTTTATAGGTATATTTTGCAAATTAGGCTCTGTGCTACTAAGTCTTCCTGTTGCGGTTGCTGTTTGCTTAAATTTTGTATATATTCTATTTGTTTTGTTATCCAAAAGATTTAAAAGCCCTTCGGCATAAGTATTTTTTAATTTAGCATAAGTCCTGTACTGTAAAATTTTTGGTATAATTTCATGTTCTAGCACAAGCTTTTCTAAAACATCAGCAGAAGTTGACCATTTGCTAGCAGTTTTTTTACCTCCTTTTATACCTAAATTTTCGAAAAGGACAATCCCTAACTGTTTAGGAGAATTTATGTTAAATTGTTCGCCTGCAAGGGCATATATTTCTTTTGTTAAGTTATCTATAGCTATTTCTAAATTTTTATTGTATTCTAAAAGTTCTTCTTTACACACTTTTATACCATAAATTTCCATTTGGGCTAAAACTTTTATAAGTGGCATTTCTATATTATAAAAAAGCTCTTCTTGCTCATTTTCTTTTAAAAGATTTTGCATAATAGGTGTAGCTAAAAAAACTACATAACTTTGCAAACAACAGTATTTAAGCCATGCATCTTTATCTATATCAAATAAAAACTTTTTTGATTTTAGCTTGCCTAAAAGCTGCTCACAGCTTTTGTATTCTTTTTCTAAAAATTCGAATGCTATGTCGCTATATTCATACTTATTTTTTGAAGAATTTAGAATATATGCACAAATCATAGCGTCAAACAAAACATTGTTTACACATACATCAAACTTATTAAAAAAAACTATATCTTGCTTTAAGTCATGGGCAATTTTTTTAAAATCTTCTTCAAAAAAGGGCTTAAAAACAGCTATAAAATCTTCTGTATTAAAGCTATCGTTTATTTTGATAAATGATGCAAAATCTTCTTTAAAGCAAAAGCTAGCCCCACAAAATATGTCGTCGTCAAATATTAGCTTGTATGCTATTTGTTTATCTTTATTTTGCTTTAATCTTTCAAAAAAGCTTGTGGCGGCTATTTTATCTTCTATAAGCTCAAGGGTTATATCAAGGGCTGTTTCTGTAAAATCTTGTTTTGTTTCTTGTGTGTTAAATTTTGATAAAAAAGTTTTAAGTTCATATTTTTGGCAAAAGTCATAAAAATCTTGATTAAATATATTATTTATAATACAATCTTCTATTTCAAAATTTATAGGGGCGTTTAAATCTATTGTTACAAGATATTTGCTAAGGAGAGCTTGGTCTTTATATTCATTTAGCATTTCGCATGCTTTTTTAGGCTTTAAATTTTTAATATTTGCTATTGCGTTTTCAAGTGTTTTATATTCTGCGATTATTTTTAAAGCAGTCTTTTCTCCTATAGAAGGTACCCCAGGTACATTATCTGAGCTATCGCCCATAAGCGCTTTAACATCTATAAATTCTTTTGGGGTTACGCCGTATTTTTTAAAAACATCTTCTGCTAAATAGTTTTCAACTTCTGTTTTACCGGCTTTAGTTTTAGGTATTTTTATTTTTATATTATCCGATGCAACTTGTAATAAATCTCTATCGCCCGTTACGATAATAGAAAAAAAGCCCTTTTCTTCTGCATGTTTTGCAATGCTTGCCAAAATATCGTCGGCCTCAAAGCCTTCTTTTTCAACTACATTTATATTCATTAGCTTTAAAGCATGTTTTAAAGCTGGTATTTGCTCTCTTAATTCATCTGGTGATTTTCTCCTATTGCCTTTATAGGCAGAATATTTAAGATGCCTAAAGGTAGGTTTTGGCAAATCAAAACAAACACATAAATAAGATGGTTTTTCTTCTTCTATTAGCTTAAATAAAATGTTTAAAAAGCCGTATATAGCGTTTGTATAGTTGCCTTGTTTTGTTGTTAAAAGAGGTATTGCATAAAACGCTCTATTTAAAATGCTATTTCCGTCTATTAGCATAATTTTATTTTTCATAAAAGTCCTCCTGATGTAAGTTGTGTAATATTTTATTTAATATTTTATCATAATAATATATATTTAGCTATAAATATTTTTAAAATATGTAAGCAAAATATAATATATATTTATTGACTTTAAATGAAAAAAGTGTTAAAATCTAAAAGCGTGTTTGTATGGATAACTACTTAACACAGAAGTATTTAAATTTTATAGGGAGGTGCAATTATGCCAACTTTTAACCAACTAGTTAGAAAGGGTAGGAAATCAAAAACAGACAAATCTACAGCGCCAGCTTTGCAAAAAGGCTTTAACTCTCTTAGGAAAAAGCAAACTAATTTAAGCTCACCGCAAAAAAGGGGCGTATGTACATCTGTTAGAACCGCAACCCCTAAAAAGCCTAATTCAGCGCTTAGGAAAATAGCTAGGGTACGCCTTTCAAATGGTATAGAGGTTACTGCTTATATACCAGGTGAAGGGCATAACCTACAAGAGCATAGCGTTGTTTTAATAAGAGGTGGTAGGGTTAAAGACGTTCCGGGGGTGCGTTACCACATAATAAGAGGTACGCTTGATACCGCTGGGGTAGCTGATAGAAAGCAAGCTCGCTCTAAATACGGCGCAAAACGTGCTAAGAAAAAATAATTAATATTTGCCTTGTACTTTAAATACTCTGTTATTTGTATTTGGTTGTGCATAGGCATGAAAGGCTTAAAGAAGGGCTTAAAGCCAGTACCGTTGAATTAATTATATTTGTTAAGGAGGGAAGAATCGTGCCACGTAAAGGACATGTTTCAAAAAGAGAAGTACTACCAGATCCAATGTATAAAAGTAAAGTAGTTACTAAACTTATAAATTCCATCATGCTTGATGGTAAAAAAAGCATAGCTCAAAATATTGTTTATGGTGCTTTTGCTATTGTAGAAGAAAAGACCGGGAACCCTGCGCTTGATATGTTTGAAGAGGCTCTTTCTAATATTATGCCAGTGCTTGAGGTTAAAGCACGTCGTGTTGGGGGGGCGACATACCAAGTGCCTATAGAAATAAGCCCAGAAAGAAGGCAAACCCTTGCTCTGCGCTGGCTTACAACATACAGCAGAAAAAGAGGAGAAAAAACAATGAGGCTTCGCCTTGCTAATGAAATAATGGACGCTGTTAATAACACTGGTAGCTCCATTAAAAAGAAAGAAGAAACGCATAAAATGGCTGAGGCTAATAAAGCGTTTTCTCATTACAAATGGTAATTATTAAAAGGAGGAGTAAATGTGGCTAGAGCGTGTCCGCTTGAATTAACAAGAAATATTGGTATAATGGCGCATATAGATGCTGGTAAAACTACCCTTACAGAGCGTATTTTATTTTATACAGGGCGTAATTATAAAATAGGTGATACACATGAAGGTACAGCAACTATGGACTGGATGGAACAAGAGCAAGAAAGAGGTATAACAATAACTTCTGCCGCAACAACAACTAAATGGAAAAAAGAAGGCGGTAAAGAACACAGAATTAATATAATAGACACTCCAGGGCACGTTGACTTTACTGTAGAGGTTGAACGTTCTTTACGTGTTTTGGACGGCTCTGTTGGTGTATTTTGCGCTAAAGGTGGGGTAGAACCTCAATCGGAAACTGTTTGGAGACAAGCAGATAGATATAATGTACCACGTATGGCTTTTGTAAACAAAATGGACATAATGGGCGCCGATTTTTATAACGTTGTAGATATGATAAAAGATAGGCTTAATGCTAATGCTGTATCGGTACAATTACCTATAGGAGCAGAGGACGATTTTGTCGGTATAATAGATCTTATGGAAATGAAAGCTTACTACTATAAAGATAAACAAGGGCTTGAAATATCTATAGAAGATATACCAGCAGATATGTTACAAAAAGCTCAAGAATATAGAACACAAATGATAGAATCTATTGCAGAGAATTCTGAAAGCCTTATGGAAAAATATCTAGAAGAAGGAGAAGAATCTTTTACAATAGAGGAGCTTAAAACAGAGCTTCGCCGTGCTTGTATAGCTTGTGAGGCTGTTCCTGTATTTTGTGGTTCTGCTTACAGAAATAAAGGGGTACAAAAACTGCTAGACGGTGTTTTAGATTATATGCCAGCACCTACAGATATACCACCTATTAAAGGGCATATACCAGGCGATGAAGAAAATGAAATAGAAAGAATTTCTTCTGACGAAGAGCCTTTTGCAGCTCTTGCATTTAAAATTATGAACGACCCATTTGTTGGTAAGCTTGCGTTTTTTAGAGTATATTCTGGAGTTTTAGAAGCTGGTTCTTATGTTTATAATTCTGTTAAAGGTAAAAAAGAACGTATAGGAAGAATACTTCAAATGCACGCTAATTCAAGAGAAGAAATAGATAAAGTTTATGCTGGAGATATAGCGGCGGCTGTTGGGCTAAAGCTTACAACAACCGGTGATACGCTATGTGATGAAAATAATGAAGTTATTTTAGAATCTATGAACTTTCCAGAGCCTGTTATATCTGTTGCTATCGAGCCTAAAACAAAAGAAGGTAGAGATAAAATGGGTATAGCGCTTGCAAAGTTAGCAGAAGAAGACCCAACATTTAAAACTTACACAGACCAAGAAACAGGCGATACTATAATAGCTGGTATGGGCGAACTTCACTTAGAAATTATCGTAGATAGGCTTTTAAGAGAATTTAAAGTAGAAGCTAATGTTGGAGCACCACAAGTTGCATACCGCGAATCATTTAGAAAAGATGTCGATGTTGAAAGTAAATATGCAAGGCAATCTGGTGGACGTGGGCAATATGGGCATTGTAAAGTTAGATTTGAGGTTATGGATGCCAACGAAGGCAAAACTTATGAATTTGTTAATGAAATAGTCGGTGGAGCTATACCAAAAGAATATATACCAGCAGTTGATAACGGTATACAAGAAGCTATGCAATCTGGTATAATAGGCGGATATCCAGTTGTTGGGGTGCGTGCTATATGCTATGATGGTTCTTACCATGAGGTTGACTCTTCAGAAATGGCCTTTAAAATAGCTGGCTCAATGGCTTTTAAAGACGCTATGAGAAAATCAGATCCAGCCCTTTTAGAGCCTATTATGAAAGTTGATGTTACTGTACCAGAAGATTATACAGGCGAGGTAATAGGTGACATGAACAGTAGACGTGGTAGGATAGAAGGTATGGAGCCTTTAAATGGTATGCAAGTTGTCCATGGATTTGTTCCTCTTGCTGAAATGTTTGGCTATTCAACAGATTTAAGATCTAAAACACAAGGAAGAGGCACCTACACTATGGAAGTGCATCATTATGAAGCAGTGCCAAAAAGTATACAAGAAAAGGTTGCAGCTGGTAGAGCAAATAGCTAACCTATTTAATAAATTGCTTGCAATTTTTAGAAATATTAAGTATAATTAATTTAAAGTTATTTTTTTCTATATTTAAGGAGGAAATTAGAATGTCTAAGCAAAAATTTGAAAGAACAAAACCACATGTTAATATCGGTACAATAGGTCACGTTGACCATGGTAAAACAACATTAACAGCAGCTATTACAAAAACTTTGCATGATAGATATCAATTAGGAGAAGAAGTTGCATTTGATAAAATAGATAAAGCACCAGAAGAAAAAGAAAGAGGTATAACAATTTCTACAACACACGTAGAATATGAAACACCTAACAGACATTATGGACATGTTGATTGCCCAGGGCATGCCGATTATGTTAAAAATATGATAACTGGAGCAGCTCAAATGGACGGTGCTATACTTGTTGTTGCGGCAACAGACGGGCCTATGGCACAAACAAGAGAACATATCCTTCTTTCACGCCAAGTTGGGGTTCCTAAAATTGTTGTATTTATGAACAAATGTGACATGGTTGATGATGAAGAATTATTAGAATTAGTTGAAATGGAAATAACAGAATTATTAGCAGAGCAAGGCTTTGAAGATTCTCCTGTTGTTAGAGGTTCTGCATATCAAGCACTTCAAGATACTTCTGGCAAATGGGGCGACTCTATTATCAAATTATTTGAAGTTATCGATGAATATATACCTAATCCAGAAAGAGATTCTGACAAACCTTTCCTTATGTCTGTAGAGGACGTATTTTCTATAACTGGACGTGGTACTGTTGCGACTGGTAGGGTTGAAAGGGGTACATTAAACGTTTCTGATGAGGTTGAAATAGTTGGTTTAACTACAGAATCAAGAAAAGTTGTTATAACAGGTATAGAAATGTTCCGTAAGCTTTTAGATACAGCAGAAGCAGGGGATAACATAGGTGCGCTCCTTCGTGGGGTACAACGTGATGAAATAGAGAGAGGGCAAGTTTTATGTAAACCAGGCTCTATCACTCCACATACAAAATTTGTTGCACAAGTTTATGTATTAAAAGCAGATGAAGGTGGACGTCACAAACCATTTTTTAACAACTACAGACCACAATTTTATTTCAGAACAACAGATGTTACTGGAGTTATAAATCTTCCAGAAGGTACAGAAATGTGTATGCCAGGCGATAATATAGAAATGACAATAGAGCTTATAGCGCCTATAGCGATGGAAGAAGGGTTACGTTTTGCTATCCGTGAAGGTGGTAGAACAGTTGGTTCTGGCGCTGTTGTATCTATAATTGAATAATATATATTTAGCTACTCTTTTAGGGTAGCTTTTTTTATTCCTAAAGCATCTTTTTACAACACAAAAAAGCACATTTATGTGCTTTTATGCTACTATTTCATCTTTTAATACTTTATATACATTTAAAGCAATTTTTGCAAATTCTGCTCTTGTTATTTTTTGTTTAGGGTTTATTTTGCCGTTATGACCTTCTATTATATTAAAAGATTTTAGTTTATTTACGCTTTCTTTTGCATAATCTGATATTTCTTCATAATCATCAAAAGTTTGTGTTGTTTTTTTAGTATTTATATCAAATAAATTTATAACATCGGCTAATAATACTATAGCCTCTTCTCTTGTCATTTTGCCTTCTGTGCTAAAGTTAGCGTTATAGCCATTTAGTATACCGTATTTTTCAAAAAGTGATACGTTGTTATAATAATGCACATTTGATAAAACATTAGCAAAATTGTTTTCATATTTGCCCGTAATACCTAACATTTGTTTAATCATTATGCTTGCATCCGATTTTTTAATCGTACTATTTGGCCTAAATCGCTTTTCTGTAGCTCCAGCGACAAGGTTTAGGTTATAAGCTTCTCTTATATAGCCATAGTACCATGTATCTTTTTTAATATCTGAAAATTTCATCATTTTTTGCCTTATTTTTGGCAAATTCATTTCTATTATTTGATAATTATTGTACATATTTTTTATTAAAATTACTCTATTTTTATCTATTATTATATTTTTATCTTGTTTTATTATAGCGTTGTTAGAAACGGTTATCTTTTGCCCATCTAAAAGAGTTATTTCTCCTCCATTTGGCATTAGTATCTTGTTATTTCTGTATATAGCTTTTCCGCTTATAGAAAAATTGCGATTTTCTATAGTTTTTTGATAGGCTATGGTAGTATTTGAGGTAGTATTTGTATATATATTGCTTTGTGATTTTGTATTTAATGCATTTATTGTACCGTCCGAATTTATTATAAAGCTTGCATCAGCGCTCAATATATAAGAATCGATTTTTATGCTACCGTCTTGGTTTATAACACTTCCTTGTTTAATAACAGCGTTGCCGTTTGTTGTTTGGGCTGTAAAATCTTTTAAAAGCTCTATAGCTCCATCTGTATGTAATTTTAGCTGGCTATCTGTATTTTCGATATTTAATACAATATCTTTAGATATAATAATATAACCTTCATCTAATATACTTATAGTGCCGTCCTTTGCTAAATTTATCGCATCTTTTGTTGCATCTTGGTTTAATTTTATAACAGCACCAGAAGGCAAAATAATATCTTTATCATCTTGTAATGATATGCTATTATAAGGGCTAATTTCTGCCCCCGTAGGAAGTGTTAAGCTACTTTTTAAAATAGTATCTTCTAATTGCTCTGATAGCTCTAAATTTGCACCTTGAGCTAAAACAATATTTTTTATAAAGATTATATCTGTATTATCTGTAGTTGTTATGGTGCCGTCTTGCTTTATAGTAGCCCCCCCTGATACTATAAAAGCTATACCATCTTTTATTAAAGCCCCTTCGTCCAAAATTTCTATATCGCCTGTAGATGCATTTAAAGCACTTTTTGTCAATATATTTATATTTGTGCCGTTATCAAGCTGTAATTTGCAACCACTTGGCAAAAGTATACTACCGTCTTTGTATAAACTTATTAAAGTTTCGCCGTTGTCGCTTTCATTAGGTATTATGGTATTTTGGTTAAAAAGCTCTATTATGCCTCCTTCGGCTATTGATAAGCTGCCGTCTGATTTTATTAAAGTATCTAAAGGCAATTTGATAGTACCGCTTGCTGTTTCTATATTTGCCCCTCCAGCAAGCATTATATTTTCGTCAAAAATGGATACTCCATCGTTTGGTTTTATTACAGCAGTTGCTGTATTGCTTTCTTGCAAATTGCTTTTGTCTAGGATAAAAGCATTTGCTTCTTTACTTTCTTTTACAGTTTCAATAGCTGATGCTATAACCTCATTTTCATTAAAGCTAACTGAAGTTGTTGTCATGGCGGTTACAAGCCCTATAGAAATAGCCTTTTTAAGATTTGAAATTTTTTTAAGCTTTTTCTTCATAAAAATCCCCCTCTTGTACAAAACGCTTTAGCTTAACTAGCTTAAAGCATTAAAATAAAATGTAAAAACATAAAAACACCTTAATAAAATTTTAAAATATTTTATCATTTTTATAAAATTTTGTCAATAAAAATATTTTTCTTTATATAATTTTAACTGTATTTATTAAATATACTAAAATAAATTTAAATAGAATAGCCTTGCATAATTTCGATATATGATGAAAATTGTATAAAAATATATTGTGTTAAATATTTTTTATTGCATGTTTTGCACCTTTTTCTTATATATTTTTATTTTTAATATTTTTTGCTTTTTATATCTAATTAATAAAGTGATTATTTGAGCAGTTTACCATATTTAATTATTTTTAATCGTACGTTTTTATCTTTATTTATTAAACATTACTTTTTATTATTTTTTATGTAATTTAAAAAAGTGTTGACTTTTTTTAAAATGTGTAATATAATACTGTTGTTAGATAGGTAAGCAGTCGTGGCGGAATTGGTATACGCGCTAGACTAAGGATCTAGTGGTCGCTTTAGGCCTTGGGGGTTCAAGTCCCCCCGACTGCACGCTTTTATGGGGTTATAGCCAAGCGGTAAGGCACAGGGTTTTGATCCCTGCATTCATAGGTTCGAATCCTATTAGCCCTGTTTTTATTTTGGCTATGCTTTTATAGCTAAAATAGCTTTTTCATTTATTATAAATATTTTAAATATATTTAAATTTATGCTTGAATTAATCTTTTTTATATGTTACAATAAAAAGGCAAAAGTTCATGCATTATCTTTAATTATTAATCGCATATCCATAAAATTATTATAAGCTGTAATATCGCTAAAGCTTATTTCTTTTGCTAGCAAACTATATAATGTTTATATATTTCAAGCATAATATTAATTATAGCCTTACATGCTTTATACATTATATTTTCCTATTAGCTTTTTTATATGCGTGAATGGCTCAGTGGTAGAGCATCGCCTTGCCAAGGCGAGGGTCGCGGGTTCGAGTCCCGTTTCACGCTGTTTTATAGGGTTATAGCCAAGTGGTTAAGGCACAGGGTTTTGATCCCTGCATCATAGGTTCGAATCCTATTAGCCCTGTTTTAATAAGTCCTATTTTTATAGGGCTTTTCTTTACTACTTTTGCATATATAAATATATAAATTATATAAATCAATTAAGAGGGCTTATGAAAGTTTTTATATTAATATTAATAGTATTTCTAATTTTTTTTATCTACATTTCTAATTCTTATAAAGCTGTTGTACAAATAAATTTGCAAGATAAAAACCTGCTTTTAAATAAAAACAATATTATGCTTAAAGCCAGCTCCAATATAGGTATAATTTTTTACCCCGGAGCAAAAGTTGAATATACAGCCTATTTACCCCTTTTGCAAAAATTGCAAAGCGCTGGTTATAATTGTATATTAGCTAAAATGCCTTTTAACCTTGCCTTTTTTAAAAAAAATTTTGCAACAGAAATTATAAATAAACATACAGAGATAAAAAAATGGTACATAGCGGGGCATTCTTTAGGTGGTGCTATGGCAAGCTTATATTTTTCTCAAAATTTAGATAAAATAGAAGGTGCTATCTTGCTTGGGGCTTATGTTTATGGAAAAATACCTCTAGAAAAAAGTCTTGTTATATACGGCTCCCAAGATTTAATTTTGAGCAAAAATAAATTAAAAAATACCCCTAATGAAATATTAATACAAGGAGCTAACCACGCCCAATTTGGTAATTACGGTGCACAAAAAGGCGACGGCATAGCCAAAATTAGCACAGAAAATCAGCAAAATATATCAGCGCAGTTAATAGATTCTTTTATTAAAAATAATTAAGAAAGGTAACCATTTTATGCAAGCTTATTTAGATTATATGGCAAATACTCCAGTTGATAAAGATGTTTTAGCTATATTTAATGAAATTAATACCCAATTTTTTGCCAACCCTAATTCTTTACATAGTGCGGGGCTTTTGCTAAATGAAAAAATAAATAAATTTACCGAGCAAATTTTAAATATATTCAATCTAAAAGATTATGAGATAATATACACATCTTGTGCCAGCGAGGCAAATAATCTAGCTTGCAAAGGTATAGCAAGAGCCTATAGGCATTTAGGAAAGCATATTATATCAACATATCTAGAACACTCTTCTTTAAGCGCTAGCCTAACTTATTTTAAAAAAATAGGCTATGAAATAGATTTTGTAAATATAAATAAAGACGGAAAAGTAGATATAGAGCATTTAAAAAAGCTTATAAAAGATGATACAATACTTGTTTCTATTAGCTATGTAGATAGCGAGCTTGGGACTATCCAGCCTATTAAAGAAATAAAAGAAATATTAAAAAATTACCCTAACTGTATTTTTCATACAGACGCAACCCAAGCTATAGGTAAAACATTAGTCGATTTTTCTTCTATCGATTTAATTACTTTTGCACCACATAAGTTTTTTGGGCTTAATAGCTCTGCCGTGCTTATAAAAAGAGAAGATATTATATTAGAATCGCTTATTAGTGGAGGTAAAAGCACCACAATTTATAGAAGCGGTACCCCAGATTTAGCTATGATAGCTTGTATGCATAAAGCCTTACAAAAGGTAACAGACACATTTTCTAAAAGGCTGGATTATGTTTTAAAATTAAATAATATTATAAAAGATTTTTTGAAAAAATATGCTTGTATTAATATAAATAGTACTGATTATTCTGTGCCACATATTATAAATTTTAGTATATTAGGGCTTAAAGCTACAGATATACAACAAAAATTTGATAAACATAATATATATATTTCAACAAAATCAGCTTGCGATAGCTTTAATACCCCTTCTAGAGCAGTTTTTGCTATATGTAAAGATAAAAAAATTGCGTATTCTTCTGTTAGGATAAGTTTTTGTCATTTAACTACAATGGAAGAAATAAACTATTTTTTAAAAATTTTGGATAAAATATGTAAAAATTTATAGGTGAAAAAATGGATAAATATAAAGATATTGAAAGAAGTATTATTAAAAAATTTAGAAAGCAACTATGGAGCCCTTTTATTAAAGGTGTACAAAAATATGAGCTTATAAAAGAAGGCGATAAAATTGCTGTTTGCATTTCTGGTGGCAAAGATTCTATGTTGCTTGCAAAGCTTATGCAAGAATTACAAAAGCACGGCAAATTTGATTTTGAGCTTATATTTTTAGTCATGAACCCTGGATATAATAAAATAAATAAGCAAAATATAATAATAAATGCAAATATTTTAAATATACCTATACAAATGTTTGAAACAGATATTTTTGATATTGTAGCCAATATAGAAAAAAGCCCTTGCTATTTATGTGCTAGGATGAGAAGAGGGTACTTATATAGTGAGGCAAAAAAATTAGGCTGTAATAAAATAGCGTTGGGGCATCATTTTGACGATGTGATAGAAACTATTTTGCTAGGCTTAATGTACGGTGGGCAAATACAAACTATGATGCCAAAACTTCATAGCAAAAATTTTGAGGGTATGCAGCTTATAAGACCTATGTACATGGTTAAAGAAGAGGATATTATAGCCTTTGCTAAATATCATGATTTAGAATTTATACAATGTGCTTGTCGTTTTACAGAATTTTGCAATATATGTGATAACGGTGGAGGAGGCTCTAAAAGAGAATATGTTAAAAAGCTTATAAAAGAGTTTAAAAAAGATAACCCTAATATAGATAAAAATATTTTTAATAGCGTTGAAAATGTTAATTTAAGCACTATTATTAGCTACAAAAAAGGTAGTAATCTTTATAATTTTTTAGATGAATATGATAAATAGTTGCTTTAAAAAGTGCCTGTTTTAACTTAATCTTTATTCTTTTTTATATGCATAATAGCTATAAAATCAACTTTACTTTTATTAAATTTTCTACCCCCCCCAATGTCGTTAAAGAGCCATAAAAAAAGACGCATAAAAGCGTCTCAAAAGGATAAAAACTATGTTTTGTATAAGAAACTGTTTTAAAAAAATATTAATTATCTAAAAAATCCATCCTTTGAGGGGTAAAAACATCTAAAATTCTTCCTTTTTCGCTCAAAAGCTTAAAGCCATGGGATAAATTAGATGGTATGTATAAAGTATCTCCAGCTTTAACAATTTTAACTTCATCACCAATAATAAATTCAAATTCTCCTTCTAAGCAGTAACAAGCTTGTTCGTGAGGGTGTTTGTGAGGAATGCCCATTGCGTTATTTTCGCACAAAACTTCTACTAACATCAACCCTCCACCACGAGCTTTAATTTTTCTGTTAATTTTTCCTTCTTCAACAATTATTTTATCGATTTCATTATCATAAAAAAAATATTCCATAATAATTCTCCTTTTAAATAATAATATAATTTTATGTATTATTATAACATATTTAATTTATATTTACAATATATATGTTATGCTTTCAAAAAAAGAAAAGGAAACTCCCAAAATGTATTATTATTTTATGAGCCTTACATAAAGAGAAGTTTCCATGTAATAAGTATAGCACAAGATATGAAGTTTATAAAGTATTAATTTGTACGACAAAAAATGCGTAACAAAAGTAGCTATTAAACATAGCAGAAATATATTTGCCTAAAATGCTATAGACGCTATAATCAAATAACATAGGCTTCATCACCTTAATTAACATATAGAAAAAGAATTAAATAATTCCGAATATGAAAAGTAGTGATTATAATATTTTAATACTTAGTTATATTGTGTATTAAAAATACTTTAAATAACTTAATATAAACTATAAACTAATTATACTTTTTGTCCTAGACATAATGCTAAATAGAAGTTTTTATAGAAAAGATAATAAATATTTCTATAGTTAAAAAAGAAAAAAGATGCTCTAATAAGCACCTTATAAAGTAAAAATAAAATTAATTGAAATTGAAACTAAAATAAATTGAAACTAAAATCAAGTTTATTATAATACATTTTTTGATAGTTGTCAATACAAAAAAGTAACGTTTAATATATATAATCATAAATCTGCATAGAAGTTTGTAAAATACAACACTTTTTATAACTTCTTAAATAATTATAATAAATAGGCACTCTTAAAAGCGCCTATCTTAATATATCTTTTATTACGCATTTTCATCTTTTGAAGTTCTATTTTTATATACATAAATCATAAGAATTAATATAGCAAAAAATATAAATACAACAATAGTCGCTTTATAATTTTGTATAGCTATTAATATAGCTATTATAGCGCTAAAAAAGCTCAATATATATAAAATAATAACTGCCTGTTTATGGCTATATCCACTATCTATAAGCCTATGATGCAAGTGCCCCCTATCAGCAAGCATTAAAGATTGCCTTTTTATAGCTCTTCTAAGCATAGCAAAAAGAGTATCAAATATAGGGAGCGCAACAGCAAGTATAGATATTATAACAGATAAAATAGCGTAACTTTTATAGACTCCTATACAAGATGTAACTGCTAAAACATAGCCTAAAAATGTCGCTCCGGTATCGCCCATATATATTTCTGCTGGGCTAAAATTGCGTGGCAAAAAGCCAAGGCAAGAGCCAGCTAAAATAGCAGTGAGTGTTACCGCTAAGGTGCTACCAGATATAAGGCATAATACCATAAGGCATAAAGACGCAATAGAAGAAACTCCAGCAGCCAAGCCATCAACCCCATCAATTAAATTAACAGCGTTTATAAGCCCCATTATCCAAATTATGGTTATAAAAGAGCTAAGGGGCTTTAAATATTGCCAAAAAGGCCACATTATAACATCTATCCTTGTACCAGAATAAACAACAACTAAAGCCGCTAAAAGTTGTGCAACAAATTTAACTTTAGCCGTAAGTTCATATATATCATCAAATATACCTAATATTACAATTATTATACCACCAATCAAAAAGCCCAAAAATTGCCTTGTATGAAATTCTGGTATAAAAAATGACAAAATGCTAACTGTTATAATAAAGCCTAAAAATATAGCAAGCCCTCCCATACGTGGCATAGGCTCTTTATTTAACCCTCTTGATTTTGGATAATCTATAGCCTTTAGCTTATAAGAAATTTTTTTGGCAAGTGGAGTTGTTAACATAGATACAGCAAATGATATAAAAAATCCAGCTAAATACAATAACCAATTATGCTCCAAATTTAACCCTCCTTTTAAAGGCTATTTTGTGCCAAAAATTCTATCGCCTGCATCGCCAAGCCCTGGTATTATATATCCATGGTCGTTTAAACATTCATCTAAAGAAGCAGTATAAATATCTATATCCGGATGCACTTTATTAACTTTTGCAACCCCCTCTGGAGATGCAAGCAAGCATAAAAACTTTATATTTTTAAACCCTCTTTCTTTTATAAATTGCATTGCCGCTATAGCAGTACCACCTGTTGCTAGCATAGGGTCAAGAAGCAATATTTCTGTATTATCTGCATCTGGAGGTAATTTGCAATAATATTCTATAGGGTTTAGCGTTTCGGGGTCACGGTAAAGCCCTATATGCCCAACATTAGCATTAGGCACTAGGTTTAAAATACCGTCTGTCATACCAAGCCCCGCTCTTAAAATAGGAACAACAGATATTTTCTTTTTTAAAGTTTTGCCTTTTGTTTTGCATAAAATTGTTTCTACCTCAATATCTTTTGTTTGCAAATCTTTTGTTGCTTCATAGCATATAAGAGTTGCTATTTCAGAAACAAGCTCTCTAAATTCTTTATTGCCTGTTTTTTTATCTCTAAGCATAGAAAGCTTGCTCTGTACAAGCGGATGGTCTATTATATGTAGTTCGCTCATGTTAATTCTCCTGTTCTATTTCTTCTATTAAATTTATTCTTTTTATATGCCGCTCATCATTAGAAAAGGGTGTGTTTAAAAATGTATCTAATATATAAAGCGCATGCCCTTCTCCAACAATTTTTGCTCCAAAAGCTATAACATTTGCGTCGTTATGCTCTCTTGTCTTTTGGGCTGAAAGGGCATCGTGGCAAATAGCGCATCTTATGCCTTTAAAGCGGTTAGCAGCTATAGATATACCTATACCGGTTGCACATATTAATATACCTTTTTCTATTTTATTATTAATTATATCTTTACACACCTTTTGGGCATAATGTGGATAATGCACACTTTCTTTACCAAAAGCTCCGTAATCTTTAAAAGGTATATCTTTTTTTGTTAAATGCTCTATTATTATATTTTTTAAATCAACTCCTGCATGGTCACAAGCTATACCTATCATAAATTCAACTCCTAAATTTTTTCAAAATCTATTTTATTTATTAAAAATTGCAATTCTTCTAAACATTGTTCGTATTTTAAAAGCCCTAAATTGTAAGGGTCTTGTACATCTTTATCTTTATTTAAAGCATATTTATACAGGGTAAAAACTTTTTGTTTATATTTTGGAAAAAGCCCTTCTATATAGCTTTTATGAAAGCTTTCCATAACAAAAATAGCAGTTGCTATTTTTAAATCTTGTTCTGTTATAGGTTTTGCTATATGATTTGATAAATCTATATTAAGCTTTTTAGCTACTTTTATCGTTTCTTCTTTTGCTTTTAAGGCAGTTACAAAAAGCCCTCTTGATTGTATATCTATATTTTTATTTTGTTTATCTTGTAAGTATTTTTTGGCTAACCCTTCTGCAAGAGGGCTACGGCAAGTATTACCACTACAAACAAAAAACACACTTTTCATAAAACACCTCACACATTAATTATATTATAGCAAGCTGCCTTTTTAATACGGTTCATTATAGCAAGCCCTATTTCTTCTTCTGCAAAATATTCTATATATATATGTTCAAAGTTTAGCAAATCGCATTTTCTTAAAATATCAAATAAATTTTGGGCTATTATTTGCATATCGTTTACAGAGCCTATGTTTAAAGTATTGTAATTTTCAAATTCAGGAAAATGATTTATCATCTCTGAAGATATTATAGCAACGCTATTTTCATTTTTTTGCAAAAGGCTTAATATTTGCTTTGCTTTATTAAAAAGACTGCCCTTTATAATAACCATCTGCCCTTTTGGAGCATAATGCTTATATTTCATACCGGGGGCTTTTGGCAATGCATTAATATTTAAGGTAGAATTATCTATTAAAATATTTTGGCATACCTCTTTTAGCATATTTTTTGTGACGCTGCCTGGTCTTAAAATAATAAGCTTGTCTTCTAAAATTTGCACAACAGTCGATTCTAGCCCAAAAGTACAGCTTCCTCCATCCAAAATCATGTCGATTTTACCATTTAGATCGTTTACAACATGTTCTGCTTTTGTAGGGCTTGGACTACCAGATAAATTAGCGCTAGGGGCGGCTATAGGAAAGGCGCAATATTTCATTAAATCTAAAGCTATATCATTTTTAGGCATTCTTATAGCTATAGTATTTAAAGTGATATTTTGTGTAGGCAAAATATTTTTGCTTTTTAAAACAAGGGTTAAAGCACCAGGCCAAAATTTTTGCATTAAATCATGCGCTATAGGTGGTATATAAGCAAGCTTTTTTGCATCTTCTATATTTGCTATATGGATAATAAGGGGGTTATCTTTTGGTCTATTTTTTGCCAAAAATATTTTGTCGGTAGCGTTAGCGCTAAAAGCATTTGCTCCAAGCCCATATACCGTTTCTGTCGGAAAGGCAACAAGCCCCTCATTTTTTAAAATATTAGCCGCCTTTTTTAAGACGGCTTTATATTCATTTATATTTTTTTTATCTAACTTTTTAAATATAGTGTTCAAATTAATTTGCACCACAACATTTTTTATATTTTTTACCACTACCACAAGGGCAAGGCTCATTTCTTTCAATTTTCTTTTCTTTAACTACAGTTTTTGAGCTTTTTTGAGTTTTGTATAGTATCCTTCTTTTATCTTCTGTAAAAATGTTGTCCCATTGAGGCAAATTGTATAAATGGTCTGCTTTATATTCTACCATTTTTTGGTACAACTTTTCAAAATCTATGTTTATAACAACTGTAGAATCTTCAGTCAATTTTTCAAGCTCTATTTTAGGGTCTTGTGTATCGTTTAAGCCGTCTATAAAGCCTAAAAAATATTCTTCCGACATATCAAATTTTTTAGCAAGCTCTGTTATAGTGCCTTCTAGCTTTTCTATTTTTTGTTCCAAAATAGCCTCGTATATTTTCTGCTCTTTTGGCACAAAATCATCCCATAGCTTGTCGTTAATACTGCTATTTTCTTTATATGCTTTACTAAACCATCTTTCATATAATGTCATTTTATGCTCCTCCTTGAAGAGTTATATTAACCCTTTAATATGATTTAAACGGCTAAAACCGCCTTAATATATAACACAAATATGCAAGGCTAATTATTTTAAACGCTATGTAGCGTTAAGCGCAAGAGCCAAGCCTTTTTTTCATTTTAACATACAAAAAAACTTTATTCAAGTATAATTTAAAATTATATATAAATACGATACAGCGCCTAATAAAAGAGCTTTTGCACCTTGAATAGAGGTATAAATTTGTAATTATTTTATAAATTTATTATAACATATTATATTTATATATTCAAGAAAAATAATTTTCCTTTTATATAATAAAATTCAAAAGCTCATTAACATTAGCTACCGGTAATATTTTAGCGTTATTTATATTACTAACTTCTTTAAAATTAGCTTTAGGCAAAACTATCGTTTCAAAGCCCAGTTTTATAGATTCTATAACCCTTTTTTCTGTAAGAGATATAGACCGTATTTCTCCAGCTAGCCCTATCTCACCAAAAATGATGGTTTTCTTGTCGATAGCTTTATTTTTATAGCTAGATACAATAGATGCTAATATAGCGCTATCTAAAGCTGGCTCCAAAACTTTCATACCTCCAGCAAGATTTGTATATATATCATATGTTCCAAGCTTTAGCCCTACCTTTTTTTCAAGTACCGCTATTAGCAAAATTGTTCTATTAAAGTCCATGCCAGTAACCATACGGCGTGGTATATTAAATGTTGTATAGCTTACTAAAGATTGCACCTCTGTAAGGATAGGTCTTGTGCCTTCCATGCTACAGCTTACAACAGAGCCCGATGCTCCTTCTGGCCTGCCAACAAGCATATATTCAGATGGATTGGTTATTTGCATAAGCCCTTCTCTTCTCATTTCAAATATGCCTATTTCATTTGTAGAGCCAAATCTATTTTTTACAGCCCTAAGTATCCTATAATTTGCCATTTTTTCGCCTTCAAAATATAAAACGGTATCCACCATATGCTCTAATATGCGTGGGCCAGCTATTGTACCATCTTTTGTAACATGTGATACTATAAGGGTTGATATATTATTACCTTTGCATATCCTCATTATTTTGCTGGTACATTCTCTTACCTGTGTGACGCTACCTGGAGCTGATGAAAGCTCTTCTAAAAAGACAGTCTGGATAGAATCTATTATGACTAAATCAGGCTTTATATCCAAAATAGCGCTTTCTATAATATTAAAATTTGTTTCTGAAAGCAGCATTAAGTTTTCTGTCGTTATATTTAGCCTTGTTGCTCTAAGCTTTATTTGCTTTGCAGATTCTTCTCCAGACACATATAATATTTTTTTGTCTTGCTCCCCTATATGCTGGCATATTTGTAAAAGAAGGGTAGATTTGCCTATACCAGGGTCGCCCCCAACAAGGCTTAGGCTCCCTTTAACAAGCCCTCCCCCCAAGACACGGTCTAGCTCTTGTATTTTTGTTTTTGTCCTTATTTCTTCCATATTTGTTATGCTAGAAAGTTTTAAGATATTTGTTTGATTTAAGCTTTGCATATAATGCTTTTGGGGTCTTTCTTCAAAAACTTCTTCTACAAGGGTAGAAAAGTTGCCACAAGAAGGGCATTTGCCAAGCCATTTGCCTGTTTCATATCCACATTCTTGACATATATATTTTGCTTTTAGTTTTGCCATTTAAAATACCTCTTTATTTATTTGTCTATAAGCTAAATTTGCCTTTATTTTATTAATATTTACTTTATTTAAGTATTGTATGTGCTTTTACAGCTTATCTTCAAAGACTTTTATAAAGGTAGAAAATTATTATTTGCTATTTTCTAAAATTAATGCATTAAGCACTACATATACTTTTAAGCCTTATTTCAAATTTCTACAAAGGCTTAAAATGTTTATTTTAAACAAAAGGTATAATAGGCAAAAGCCCTTTATACTTTACTTTAATTTAATATACTAATCATTTTTATGAATTTTTACAAATTGCTTATCCTTTAAAAGCGTAGCGCTAAAGTTTATTTTGCCAGCTAGATTTGTTTTTATTTTATCTATATTAACCTCATTTACATATAAAGAATAGTTTGTATTAGGCTCTAGCTCTAATGTAATAAGCGTATCGCCCTTACCTTCTATATAAAAGCTTGTTATATCCTCTTTTAATGAAAAATTGTGGATACAAGCTCCAGGTACCGTTTCCAAAACAAGCTTATCATTTTTAGAAAGCCTTGTTATTTCTTTGCATGTTTTGAGCTTATATATATCGCCCAAAACTTCAAATTTATCTATTTTTAATTTTTCTTCTATTTCATAATTACCAAAACTTAATGTTTTATCTTCATTTAAAATAATTCCATCTTGTATACCAGACATAACATATCCTCCATAATTATAGATTAAGCTTTAAAGCTTTTTTCAAAGGTTTTAAAATAATTAAAATCAAAATACCATTTATTGCCCCTTTTGCTATATTAAAAGGTATTATTAAAGGTATCAATAATGCTACAACATCTTTAAAAGCATAGCCAAAAAATATAGGGGTAAAAAACAGATTTAAAAGTATCATTATAATAGTCATGCTTATTGTGCCTATCGTAATACCTATTAATAAGCTTTTTAAGCTTTTTTTATATATAAAGCATATAGGCACTATGTAAAAAACGCTAGCAAGCAAATTCATAACAAGACCAAATAGCCCCGAAGAACTCATTGTTAAAAATTCTAACAAGCATGTTATAAATATGCTTATTAAAAAATAATTGCCTGCTATTAAAATACCCCCTAAACATAATATAGCGTCTTTTATGTCAAAATCTAAAAAAGAAATAGGTATTTTTATAATAAATAATGTAGCATAAGCTAAGACTGCTATTAAAGATGATAGTATCATTTTTTTTAAATTCATATTAAGCCTCCTAAAGGGGCAAAATCTTCTCTCATCCAGACTTTAACTGTCGGTATCGGAATTTCACCAATTCGTGCAAAAGCTCGCAGACTTTAACTGCCGGTAAGGAATCTCACCTTGCCCCGAAGATATTTATTTTTATTTATATATTAGTTATTATAATTTTTGTTATTTTGATTTGCATTACCCTTCCTAAAAAGGAAAATCTTTTCTCCATGCTTACAGCCGGTATTAAATAGCGCTTTACCCAAAAGATACTTTACTATATATTAATAACCGTAACTTTTGGCCTTGTCATAGCCTCCATAGAGTATTTAACACCTTGCACCCCTATGCCCGATGCTTTAACCCCTAAAAATGGAAAATTGTCTGGGCCTCTTTCTGTTTTGTTATTTATTTGTACAGTGCCGACTTCTAGCTTATCTGCTATATAAAAGGCTTTATCTATATCTTGTGTAAATACAGAGCTTTGAAGGCCGTATTCTGATTTGTTAGCTATTTCTATAGCTTCTTCATAAGATTTAACTTTAATAATAGGCAAAACAGGACCAAAAGGCTCTTGCCATGCAACATCCATATCTAATGTAATATCTTTTATAAGGGTAGGGTATATTAAATTTCCTTCTCTATTACCACCGTATAAAACGTTTGCGCCCTTTTCTTTAGCATCTTTTATAAGATTTTCTACAAAATCAGCAGATGCTTTATTTATTAAAGGTACAACATCAAAATCGCCGTTTAAAGGGTTACCAACAGTAACATTGTCCATTTTTTTATGCAAAAGGCTTGTTAGCTTTTCATGCACTTGTTCCATAACCAAAACTCTTTTTATAGCTGTACAGCGCTGCCCTGAATAAGAAAATGCTCCAGATATTATTTGATGTGCTGTTTTTTCTAAATCGGCATCTTCTAGCACAATAGCGGCGTCTTTGCCCCCTAATTCTAGTATATAAGATACCATCTTGCTCTTTTCTGTAATCCTTTTGCCAACTTCTGTACTACCGGTAAAGTTGATAAAATCTATATCTTCATGAGAAACTATATAGTCGCCTATTTCGCTCCCTTTTCCGGTAACGGTTTGTAATACACCAGGCAAAAGCCCTGCCTTTTCAAAAGCTCTAGCTAAATAAAGCCCACATATGCTTCCTTGTGTAGCTGGCTTTAATACAACGCTATTGCCCATAGCTATAGCTGGCGCTATTTTGGATGCGGCAAGATTTATAGGATAATTAAAAGGTGATATAGCTAAAATAACCCCTAAAGGCTCTCTTTTTATAATAGCAGTTTTTTGCTTACTTCCTTTGTAAAAGTTATCGCCTTTTAAAGCTTCGTCTGTAAATGTCCTAGCGGTATCTGCTGTATATTTGATAAAATCTATAGTACGCATAACTTCTGATTTGGCGCTTTTTTTATCTTTGCCTATTTCATGTAGCATAATATTAACAAATGCATCTACATTTTGTGCAAGGATATCGCAAGCTTTGTATAATAAATTGCAACGTTCATCTATAGATGTATTTTGCCATATCTTTTGCGCCTTTTTTGCGCTACTTAGCACATTATCTACCTCTTGCCTTGACATAGATTGTACAAAGCCTACCGTGCTTTCATCTAATACCGATTTTATTTCTATATTATTTTGGCTTTTTACCCAATTGCCATTAACAAGATTTTTATATATATTATTTTCTTTTATATCTTCAAACATATTATTCTCCTTTGAAAAAAATAAAATATAATTAAAAATAATCACCTCAAAAATATATATTTTAGATTAGTTTAACAGATAATTAAAATTTTTTCAAGCAAAATAAAATTTAAATAATTTATTTATATTTTTTACAAAATACAATTTGTTATACTTATTTTTAAAAATATATAACCATTTTAAAATCCTTATTATAAAAAAATTAGACAATTTTTTAATTGATTAGACTTTTTTTGTGTGCTATAATCTATAATGTATTTAGCTATATTTTTTAGCTTTCAAATTTTATTAATTATATTTTAAATTACAAATATAATTATATAAAACAAATATTTTATAATTAGGAGAGATAGTATGAATATTCTTAGTTTTTTTGCATTATTAATTTTGAGCTTTGTTTTAAAAGTGGCGGGCTGTTTTTATATACATAAAGATAGCAAAAAAAGAGGCTTTAAAAGCCCAGCTTTAATTACGGTTCTTTATTTTTTCTGGTATTATGTAGCGTCTATTGCGTATCTTATCGTTGTTTCTTGCCAAAAAGAAGATAAAATGCGTATAAGAGAAGACGCATCAAATGATATAGCAAATGAAGCTAAATCTTACCCTTTGCCTAAATTTTTAATAGCGCTTATAGTAATAGACTTAATAATTAAATGCTTATGTTTATGGAGCTATATAAGCATTTTATCAGATTTAATAGATAGTCTTTTTTCATGGCTTTTTTATTAAAAATATTAATTTTATTTAAGGAAAGGCGTATTTTATGTTAAAAAATTTATTTATTATTTCTTATTTTTTTACATCATCTTTAGGGGTTATGTTGGTTTTAGCATTTATTTTAAGGATAATAGCTACAGTTTGCGTATGTTTGCACTGCAAAAAAAACTTAACAAAAGATGAAGAATTTTCTGCAAAGCCCATTTTTTGGGGTTTGTTTGTATTTTTAATACCTATCATTTCATCTATTGCTTATCTTATTTGTTTTAAAACAAAAAATAAAACATATGAACAAGATAACCAAAATATAAATGCAACAAATAACTATATAGATATATATGAAAATAATAACCCAAATTATATAAAACCTAAAGCTGTAATTATTGTTTTAATAATAGAAGTTATATTATACATACTATTATATTTTTCAGCTTTAAAATTTGTATCAAATATCCATAAGCTAAATGAAATATACAATAATGATTTTATAGATGATTATTATAACGATTTTTACTATGACGATTACTATGATTACTACGATGACAAATACTATGATGATTATTACGATGATAGATATGATGATAAATACCACAATGATTACTATGATGATAGATATGATGACAAATACTATGATGATTACTACGATTATTATGATGATAAATATTATAAAGAGGGCTCTAATCCAGCTAACATGACTGAAAATGCTAAAAATATATAGCATTAATGTTAAACTTTTGCATAAATAAAGCAAAACTTTTAATTTTTATTTTATTTTATTTTAATTTTTACTTTTATCATACCTTTATAAATATCTGTCGTATTATGCTTTATAATAAATAATATAAAAGAAAGGGGGGCTTTAATTTGAAAGATACGCCAATTTTGGTAATTATTGCATCCATGCTATTTTATAATTACTTTATATATATTGTAGGTTTTGTTTTAAGTGTAGCTGGTAGTATATATATATATATAGATAGCAAAAAGAGAAATTTTGCAAGCCCTATTTTGTGGGCTGTGTTTTTATTCTTTTTTAATACTTTAACAATAATTGTATATTTATTAAATATATATAATATGAAAACAAAATATATAGATAAAACTAGCCAAAATAACCAAAATAACAACAATTATGATAGCTTTAATAGCTTTAATGAAAGCTTTAATGAATATGAAAACACTAATCAATCAGCTATTCCTTTACAAAATAATTATCCTATATTTTTAATATGTATTTTAGCGTTCAGAATTATATTTTTCATTTTATAAAAGCTACACATAAATTTTTATTACATGATACCTTTATATAAGTTTTGCGTAATATTTTATATAAGCAAAAGAAAGGGGTTAGCCAAATGTTCTTTTTTGGAGATTTTTTTAGAATTGTGTTTTTATGCTTAGCTTTAGGTGTGGTAGATTTTATTTTAAAAGTAGCTGGTAGTATATATATATACAACGATAGCAAAAAAAGGAACTTTGCAAGCCCTATTTTGTGGGCTGTGTTTTTCTTCTTTTTTACCACAATAACAATTATTATATATTTAATAATTTGCATAAAAAATAAACAAAATTACGTAGATACAACCATTATAGATAATAATTCAAACAACAAGCAAATTATTATTAATGGTAATAACAAATTATCAATATTTTTAATATGTATTTTAATATTTAAAATTGCATTGTTTATAATTTGCGCTGTTAATATATTTTCTATTATAAGCGAAGTTATGGAAATATTTTTTATGCCAGGTCATGGACATTATGGTAAAGGACGCATGATGTTTGAAATATTAGATGAAATATTTGATTGGTAAAAAATAGCACCTTTTAGGTGCTTTTTTAATGCAAGTGCTAAAGTCATTAAAGGGAGCTATTGCTTAAGCTGTAAAACATTAGCACAAAGTATACTTAATATGCTAAAAATATATTAAAAATTAAATACAAAACAACTTGATGGAGCATATAAATAACCAAGGAGCTTTTGCCAAGCCTTTCAAGTGGTTTAAAATAGCTATGCTTTAAATATATTAGCCAGTTTTTTTGTTTTAAAAAAATATATAAAAAATATCCAAAAATATATAAAAATATCCAAGGTAAAATAGGAAAATAATCTGAAGAATAAAAATAAGACGGTGGAAAGCCAAAATAAGCAGTTATTAGATTATTATAAAATTTAGAATTAATATTTAATAATACAAAATTGCCTAATGCTAAATATCCTTTATTTATATGTTTTGTTAAAATAAATAAAAAAATGCTTATAAAGATAGCGATAAGCGGCTTAGCTTTTTTAAAAAGCTTTGTGAAGGGGGTTAAAATTATTGCTAAAGAGCCAATTAGGCTTAATATACCGAATAAAATTTTATTTTCAGGCATTATTAATATAGTAACAAAAGATATTAGAAAACTACAAAACAGGGTAATAAGCCCTCTTTTTAAGGGATTTTTGGATAAAAAATGGCAAAAACCAGCTAATATAATAAATGTACAGCATATTAATTGTTGCCATATATAAGCAAAGGATGAATAAAAAAGGCTAACCTCTACCCCGAATATATAAGCTAAATTCCATAAAGCGTGGTATATAATCATATTTAAAATAGCTATACCTCTTATTAAATCTATAGTATTAAGCCTTTCTTTTTGAGCTTTTTTATAATCTAAAATAAAAGAGATAAATATTAAGATTAAAATACTTAATAAAATGAGAATGATATATTTAAACATTTTGCACCTTAAAATATTATTAATATTTGCATATTTTATCATACAATCTACAAATTATCAATAATTATAAATAAAAAAATAACAAGCTTTTATAAAATATACTTGACGCTTTTAAAAAGTAATAATATACTTTAATTATATGATAAATTTTTATGAAAGATATTTAAGTCTTGTATAAAAATAGGATAATGATTATTTTTTAAGGAGAACCTTTATGTACAATTCAAAAATAGTTGCTTTTGATAGCTTTACCCCAGGGGCTGTTGTTACAAACGATGACCTTGCAAGCGTTGTAGATACTTCAGACGAATGGATAACAACAAGGACTGGTATTTCTAAAAGGCGTATTTCTAAAAAAGAAACTACCTCTTATATAGCTACTAGCGTTGCCCAAAACCTAATAAAAAAAGCAAACAAAACTCCAGAAGATATAAACCTTATTATCGTTGCGACAATAACTCCAGATTATTTAACCCCAGCAACTTCTTGTATTGTTCAATGCGAAATAGGTGCGACAAATGCGCTTGCTTTTGATATTAGCGCCGCTTGCTCTGGCTTTATTTATGCATTTTCTATAGCGGACAAATTTTTAAAAGCTGGATTTAAAAATGCTTTAGTGATAGGGGCTGAAACAATGTCTAAGATTATAAATTGGCAGGACAGGTCGACTTGTGTTTTGTTCGGTGATGGAGCAGGAGGCATATTTTTAGAGGCTAGCGAAACAGAAAATGCGCTAATAGCCGAAGATTTGCAATCGGATGGCAATAAATGGCAAGCTATAACAGGCGGTAAAATGAACCTTAAAAATCTTTTTGTTAAAGATACAGCTAAAGATACAGAAGAGGACTTTTTTTTAAAAATGAACGGTAAAGATGTTTTTAGTTTTGCTACAAAAATTGTGCCAAAAAGTATAGAAAAAATTCTAAAAAAATCTAATTATTCTTTAAATGAAATAAAATATATAGTGCCTCATCAAGCGAATTATCGTATAGTTGAAGTTGTTGCCAAAAAGCTTAAAGCACCACTTGAAAAGTTTTATTTAAATCTTAAAAATTTTGGTAATACATCTTCTGCTAGCATACCTATAGCGCTAGCAGAAATGTTTGAAAAAAAGCTAATAAAAAAGGGCGATAAGCTTATTTTAACAGGCTTTGGGGCTGGGCTTACATGGGGCTCTATGTTAATTACTGTTTAATAAAATAAAAAGGATTAGGTGATAAAATGAATACAAATTTATGTGATATGTTGGGTATCAAATACCCTATCTTTCAAGGGGCTATGGCTTGGATATCTGATGCTAGCTTGGCATCTGCTGTTTCAAACGCTGGAGGGCTTGGTATTATAGCTGCGGGTAACGCCGAAGGGCATATTGTAAGAGCAGAAATACAAAAGATGAAAAGCTTAACCAAAAACCCTTTTGCGGTTAATATTATGCTTTTATCTCCTCATGCAGATGAAGTTGTTAAAGTTGTTTGTGAAGAAGGGGTAAAAATAGTAACAACTGGAGCTGGTAGCCCTGCTAAATATATGGATATGTTTAACGAACATGGCATTTGCGTTATACCGGTTATACCGTCTGTTGCTATTGCACAAAAGATGGAAAAGCTAGGGGCAAAAGCTGTTGTTGCTGAAGGTATGGAGGCTGGAGGGCATATAGGCAAGCTAACAACAATGGCTCTAGTGCCACAAGTTACAAAAGCTGTAGATATACCGGTTATAGCGGCTGGAGGTATAGCAGATGGTAGAGGGTGCGCAGCAGCTTTTATGCTAGGGGCAAAAGGGGTACAAATAGGTACAAGATTTTTAGTTGCTAATGAATGTACTGTGCATGAAAATTATAAAGAAAAAGTGATACTAGCAAAAGATATAGATTCTGTAATAACAGGGCAAATAACAGGGCATCCGGTACGTGTTTTAAGAAATAAGCTAACAAGGCTTTTTGAAAAAGTGGAAAAAGAAGAAAGCAAAAAAGATAATCCAGATATAGAAAGGATAGAAGAATTAGGCAGAGGGGCTTTAAAAAAAGCTGTTGTAGATGGAGATATGGATAATGGCTCTATTATGGCTGGGCAAATAGCTGGGCTTGTTAGCAAAAGGCAAAGCTGTAAAGAAATTATAGAAGAAATAGTTAATGAATTTAACGAGCTTATGAAATAGGAGTATTCTTATGAAAATTTGTTTTATGTTTAGTGGGCAAGGGGCGCAGTATCCCAAAATGGGCAAAGAACTTTATGACAATTTTGAAATATGCAAAAATGTTTTTGAAACAGCAAATAAAGCTTTAGGGCTTAATATTACAGATATATGTTTTTTGGAAGATGACAAAAGGCTTAACCAGACAGAATATACCCAGCCAGCTATTTTAACAACAAGCTATGCTATATTTAAGCTTTTGGAGCAAAAGGGCTTAAAGGCAGATTATATGGCGGGGCTTAGCCTTGGCGAATATACTGCCCTTTGTGCTTCAGGTGTGTTTAGCTTTGAAGAGGCGGTATGTCTTGTTAAAAAAAGGGGCAAATACATGACCGAAGCTATGCCTTTAGGTGAAGGAGCAATGACTGCTGTTTTAAACGCTAGCGAAGAGGAGATAAACGATGTTTTAAAAAGTGTTTCTAATAGCGAGCAATATGTAGCTATAGCTAATTATAACGCCCCGGGGCAAATAGTTATATCAGGGCATATAAAAGCTATAGAAAAGGCAGAACAAATATTTTTAGAAAGAGGCATAAAAAAGTTTGTAAGGCTTGTTGTTAGCGGAGCTTTTCATACATCTTTATTAAAACCAGCAAGCGATAAGCTTATAAAAGAACTTGAATCTATTAATATAAATGAGCCAAAAGTGCCGGTTGTTACTAACTTAACTGGAGAGGTTATAAAAGATATAAAAGATACTTTAGCAAAGCAAGTTATGTCGCCGGTTAGGTGGGAGCATAGCATAAAAAATTTGATAAATTATGGAGTTGATACTTTTATAGAAATAGGCCCAGGCAAAGCGCTATCTTCTTTTGTTAAAAAAATAGATAAAAGCGTTGATATATATAATGTACAAGACTTATTAAGTCTTGAAAAAACTTGTAAAGGAATGAATTTAATATAATGTTAAAAGATAAAACAGTTATTGTTACAGGGGCATCAAAAGGTATAGGTAAAGATATAGCAATACATTTTGCTAAAGAAGGGGCAAATATTGTGCTTAATTATAACAGCACCAATCCAGAAAATGTAGTAAAAGAAATAGAAAATATAGGGGTAAAATGTTTAGCTGTTAAAGCAAATGTTGGCGACTTTAACGATGCTTTAAATTTAGTAAATAAAACTTTAGAAGAATTTAAAACTATAGATATTTTAATAAATAATGCTGGTATAACAAAAGATAATCTTCTTATGAGGATGACAGAAGAACAATTTGATAGCGTTATAAACACAAATTTAAAAGGAGCTTTTAATATGATAAAACACTGCTCCAAAATTATGCTAAAGCAAAAAAGCGGAACTATTATAAACATGAGTAGTGTTGTTGGGCTTACAGGAAATATAGGGCAGGTTAATTACGCCGCTAGCAAGGCAGGGCTAATAGGTATGACTTTTGCAACGGCAAGAGAACTTGCCCCAAGGGGTATAACATGCAACGCTATAGCCCCAGGCTTTATAACAACAGATATGACTGATGTTTTGCCAGATAATATAAAAGAAAGTATACTTAGCACAATACCTTTAAAAAGATTTGGAACAACAGAAGAAGTTGCAAATGTGGCGGTATTTTTAGCAAAAAATAAATATATAACAGGTCAAGTTATAAATATTGATGGTGGAATGGTTATAGCGTAATTTTGGAGGTAATTTATGGAAAGAAGAGTTGTTGTAACGGGTATGGGGCTTGTTACCCCTATTGGTAATAATATTAAAGAATTTTGGGAAAGTTTAAAAAATGGAAAGCATGGTATAGCCCCTATCACACATTTTGATACAGAAGATTCTAAAGTTAAGATAGCGGCAGAGCTTAAAAATTTTGAGCCAGAATTAGTCATAGATAAAAAAGAAATAAGAAGGCTAGAGCCTTTTAGCATATATGCGCTATACGCTGCTCAAGAGGCTATAGATAGCTCTAATATAGATTTAGATAAAATAGATAGATACCGTTTTGGAACAATCATAGGTTCTGGTATGGGCGGTATAAAAATGATAGAAGAACAAATGACAAAAATGCTGGAAAAGGGGGTAGGAAGGCTTGCGCCACTTTTTATACCTAGCGTCATATCTAATATAGCATCAGGTCATGTTGCTATAAGATTTGGAGCTAAAGGGGGCTGTGAAACAGCAGTTACTGCATGCGCAACAAGCACTAGCTGTGTTGGTATGGCTTTTAGAAATATAAAATATGGATACGAAGATATTATTTTGGCTGGAGGAGCAGAAAGCACAATAACAAAAGCTGGTATAGGCGGCTTTGCTGCTTTAAAGGCGCTATGCACTACAGAAGATATAGATAGAGCATCTATACCTTTTGATAAAGAAAGAAGTGGCTTTGTTATGGGCGAAGGAGCTGGCATTTTGCTTTTAGAAGAGCTAGAGCATGCAAAGGCTAGAGGGGCAAACATTTTTGCTGAAATTGTAGGATATGGAGCTACTTGCGATGCATATCATATGACAGCGCCTTTAGAAGATGGCGACGGCGCAGCAAGAGCAATGCAAAACGCTATAAAAGAGGCTGGTATAGATAAAACAGAAATAGGTTATATAAACGCTCACGGCACAAGCACGCAAGCAAACGATGTTGCAGAAACAAAAGCTATAAAAAAAGTTTTTGGAGAGCATGCAAACAATTTATCCATAAGCTCAACAAAATCTATGACGGGGCATCTTTTAGGAGCGACAGGGGCAGTTGAGGCTATAGCATCTATACTTGCTATGCAAAATAGCTTTGTACCACCAACTGTAGGATATAAGGTAAAAGACCCTCTATGCGATTTAGATTATACACCTAATGTTGGTAAAGAAAAGGTTATAAAATATTCTATTTCAAATACATTAGGTTTTGGGGGACATAATTCTGTTTTATGTTTAAAAAAATGGGAGGAATAAAGTATGAATTTTGAACAAATAAAACAACTTATAAATATTATAGACGAATCTAAACTTATAGAATTTGACTTAAAGCTTGATAACGGTTTTCATATAAGAACAAGCAAACTTCCAAAAAGGCCTCCAGATGACCATCATAGGCACGATAGATTTCATAATAGATTTCACGATAAATGTCATTGTCATGATAAAGGGCATGACAAATTTTTTGAAATGCAAGACGAAGATATAGAAAAAACAAAAAGTGTAAAAGAGGCACAAGTTAAAAAACAAGAAAAATCAAGCCAAAAACTAACAATAGAAGAAGATACAAAAGAAGGACAATTTGTAACAGCACCTATTGTTGGCACCTTTTATGAAAGCAGTAGCCCAAGCGCTAAGCCTTTTGTTAAAAAGGGCGATAAGGTTAAAAAAGGCGATACATTATGCATTATAGAGGCTATGAAGGTAATGAACGAAATAAAAAGTACTTATTCTGGAGAAATAGCAGAAATATTAGTTAAAAATGAACAAATGGTTGAATATAATCAGCCTTTATTTAAAATTATATAATAAATAAAACAAGGAGTTTTTATAATGGATATAAACGAAATTATGGAAATACTTCCACATAGGTATCCTTTTCTTTTAATAGACAAAATTATAGAAATAGAACAAGGTAAAAAAGTTACTGCTATAAAAAATGTAACAATAAACGAACCTTTTTTTGTAGGGCATTTTCCTAAAGAGCCTGTTATGCCGGGGGTATTAATTGTTGAGGCGATGGCGCAGGCTGGAGCAGTAGCTATATTAAATATGGAAGAATACAAAGGCAAGACAGCTTATTTTGGGGCTATAAATAATGTTAAATTTAAACAAAAGGTTGTACCAGGCGATAGCCTAAAGATAGAGGTGGAGCTTGTAAAGCTTAAAAAAAATGCTGGTATTGCAAAAGGGGAGGTATATGTTCTTGATAAAAAAGTTGCTGAGGCAGAATTTACTTTTATAATATTATAGGAGGTATTTATGTTTAACAAGATATTAGTTGCTAACCGTGGAGAAATAGCGGTTAGGATAATAAGGGCTTGCCGTGAACTAGGGATAGAAACAGTTGCCGTATATTCAGAAGAGGATAAATTTGCATTTCATACCCAGCTAGCAACAGAGGCTATTTGCATAGGGGGAGCTAAAAGCGAACAAAGCTATTTAAATATGAATAATATTATAAGCGCTGCTTGCTTAACAGGGGCAAACGCTATACATCCGGGGGTTGGCTTTCTATCAGAAAATGCTAAATTTGCAGAAATGTGCAAAGAGTGCAACATAAAGTTTATAGGCCCAGACCCAAAAATAATATCTATAATGGGTAATAAAGCAAACGCAAGAAAGCTTATGATAGAGGCAAAAGTACCGGTTATACCAGGGAGCGATGGGCTTGTAAAAAGCGTTGATGAGGCTAAAGATATAGCAAATAAAATAGGTTACCCTATTGTTATAAAAGCTGCTGCCGGAGGGGGCGGACGTGGTATAAAAGTTGTTAAAACAGAAGAAGATTTAGGAAAGGCATTTTTGGCATCTAAAACAGAGGCTAAAGCATATTTTGCAAACGATGGAGTATATATAGAAAAGCTTATACAAAATGCAAAACATATAGAAATACAAGTGCTTGCAGACGAATTTGGAGGAGTTGTACATTTAGGCGAGAGAGATTGCTCTATGCAGCGCAGAAAGCAAAAACTTTTGGAAGAGGCTCCAGCAGTTGTATTAAATGAAAAAGTAAGAAAAGAAATGTGTGACGCTGCTATTAGGGCTGTTAAAGCATCTAAATATAAAAATGCTGGAACTATAGAATTTTTGTATTGTAAAAATGGCAAATTTTATTTTATGGAAATGAATACAAGAATACAGGTTGAGCATCCTATTACAGAGATGATAACAGATATAGATATAATAAAAGAACAAATAAAAATAGCATATGGTAAAAAGCTGTCATTTTCTCAAGAAGATATAAACTTTAGCGGACATAGCATAGAGTGCCGTATTAATGCTGAAGACCCAGAAAATAACTTTATACCTTGTCCGGGCACCATAGATTACCTTCTTTTGCCTAGTGGATGTAATGGACTTAGGGTTGATAGCGCTATTTATCCAGGGTATACGGTAAGTAGTTTTTATGATTCTATGATAGCAAAAGTTATAACAAGAGGCAAAACAAGGAAAGAAGCTATAGAAAAGATGAGAAGGGCGCTTAGCGAATTTGTTATAGAAGGGGTTAAAACAAATTTAGAATTTCAGCTTGAAATTTTGTACAATGAGGACTATATTAAAGGCAATTTTGATACTTCATTTATCGATAATATAGTTACATAAAATTAAGTGGGGGGAAATATGGATTTATTTAAAAATAAAAAGCTTATTGATAAATTTGAAAAGAAAAAGGGCAAGCTATCTTCAAAGCCAGAGGTGCCTTCGGGGCTTTGTATAAAATGTTTAGGCTGTGGCAAGACGATTTATTCTAAAGAAATAGGTGTATATAATATTTGCCCAGAGTGCAAATTTTATTTTAGATTACCAGCAAGAAATAGGATAAAAATGATTGCGGATAAAAATATATTTGTAGAATTTGAAAAAGATATGATAGCAAAAAACCCACTAGAATATCCTAATTATGAAGAAAAAATAAAAAATTTAAAACAAAAAACAGGCTTAAACGACGCTGTTATAACAGGCAAATGCCAAATATATGGCAAAGACTGTGTTTTGGCTGTAATGGACTCACGCTTTATAATGGGGAGCATGGGTTCTGTTGTAGGAGAAAAGATAACAAGAGCTTTTGAATATGCAACTAAAAATAGGCTACCTATCGTTATTTTTACGGCATCTGGAGGGGCAAGGATGCAAGAGGGGATAATATCGCTTATGCAAATGGCAAAAGTTTGTGCTGCTGTTTCTAAACATAGCGAAGAGGGGCTTTTGTATGTAACTGTATTAACAGACCCAACGACAGGTGGAGTTACAGCAAGCTTTGCTATGCTAGGAGATATTATTTTGTCTGAGCCAAAAGCTTTAATAGGCTTTGCAGGCCCACGTGTTATAGAGCAGACAATAAAGCAAAAATTGCCTGAAGGCTTTCAGACAGCTGAATTTCTTTTAGAGCATGGCTTTATAGATGCTATAGTTGAAAGAGAGAATATAAAAAGAACTCTTTCTATTATTTTAAAATTACATCAAAATTAGGAAAGCAGGCAAAAATATAAATAAACTATAAAGAAAAAATATTACAAAGCTTAAAATAGATAAAAAAGCTATGTAGAAAGATAATATAAAATTTTGGATATAAAAGGCTTACAGGCAATTAGCAGAGCAGGTAAAATTTATAAAGCAAAAAATGAGCAAAATATAAAAATAAAGCTGGAAAGGAGTAAGCCAAAACAAAAAATATAAAGCTTGAAACGGATAAAAAAGCTATAAAAGCTAATACAAAAATAGCATTACAGCACATTATATTTATATTACATCAATATTACATCAAGATTTATATATTTATAAAATTTTGGCAGAGGATATTATGTTAAGTGCTTTTGAAATAGTTAAACTAGCAAGAAAAACAACAAGACCAACAGCTAAACAATATATAGATTATATTTTTACAGACTTTATAGAATTGCATGGAGATAGACTATTTAAAGACGATAAATCTATAATTTGTGGCTTAGGTTTTTTAGAAAATATGCCGGTTACTATTATAGCTATTCAAAAGGGGCAAACGCTAGAAGAAAATGCAAAAAGAAATTTTGGCTCGCCACACCCCGAAGGATATAGAAAAGCTTTAAGATTTATGAAACAGGCAGAAAAGTTTAAAAGACCTATTATAACATTTATAAACACAGCTGGCGCATATTGCGGTATAGAGGCAGAGGAAAGAGGGCAAGGGCAAGCTATAGCCAAAAATCTTTTGGAAATGTCTAGCCTTAAAACACAAACAATAGCTATTGTTATAGGAGAAGGTGGTAGCGGAGGAGCTTTAGCCCTTTCTGTAACGGATAGAATATGGATGCTAGAAAATTCTGTTTATTCTATACTTTCACCAGAGGGGTTTGCTAGCATTTTATGGAAAGATATAACAAAAGCTAAAGATGCTGCTGAGCTTATGAAAATAACGGCAAAAGACTTGTATAAGCTAGGTATAATAGAAAAGGTTATACCAGAGGCTGAAGGAGGAGCAGAAAAAGATTTTGCATACACGGCTTATAACCTAAAAGAAGAACTTGTTAAAGAAATTAATTATTTAAAAACAATACCAATAGAACAACTTTTAGAAAATAGATATAATAAATTTAGAAAAATAGGAGAATATGAAGAATAAAGAATTAATAAAAAAGCGCTAGGATAGGCTTATACAGGCATATTTTAGCATTTTTTTATACAAAAAAATACCTTGCTTTAGCATCTTTATTATTTTTTATCCTTTTTGGGTTTTTACTTAAAAGATGGGAAAATTATAAAGTAGTAGTAAAAAGGGTTTAAGGATATAAAATAAAAGTAGAGTAGCTTGATGAGTTTTCATTTACATAATAAGTATCAAAAACTAAAAAATGGATAAAATTACAAAAAAAGTTGTAAAAAATGGTAAAATTTTTATATCTTATCTAAAAAACACAAAAATTTTATAAAAAAGTTCTTGAAATATTTAAAATTTTATAGTATGATATATGTACAATTAAATTAAAGGTGTTAAATGAGAAGGTGTTATGTTTTAGTACTTACCTAAAATATAATAATTATGGTTTAATTGTTTAAAATAATTTTAGGGGGGGTTATTTTGAGAATAAAGAAGTGATGATATTTAGTATTTTAATTATAAAGATGTTTAACAGTAAAGCTTAGCATATATGGGGCTTTTGTTATGCTAAAGCTTATTATTTTAGCTACTATTTTATACAGATAGTATTTTTCTTTACATATAAAGAAGGTTGCTTAATTTAGCATTATTTAAAATTTTTAGAGGGGGATATTTTATTATGGGGATAAATATTATTGATAGTGCAAATGATAGTACAGAAAAGTCAGAAGGAATTTTAGGAAAAATTTGCGAAGCTACAAAAAAAAGTATTGCTGAGTGCGAGAAGGCAATATCAACATTAAATGATAATAATAGCCAAAGATCTAAAGAAGAAGTAATAGAAATACTAGACGGCTATTTAGAGTTTTTTAAGTTAGAAAAACAAAAAAGAGATACAATATCAACAAAATTAGGAGAAAGCATTGATTCTAAATCTGTGCCAGCGCTTAAAGAACTAAGGAACGAGATATTATTATCAGGGCTTGAGCAAATATCTGCTACTTCAAAATCTATGCTTATGCAAAGAGAGTTTGCTGTAGTTGACAATCAAATTTCTTACATAAAATCAATAATTAGTAGTCAACCAGGTATACAATCAATTTATTCATTTTGTGGCTCTAGAATAAATTATATCAAAGGATATGTTGATGAAAAAGTAAAAGACAAAAACATATCATACAGTCAAGATTATTTAGAAGAAAATCCAAAAGAGCAACAACGCCAAGCAAGAAGAGGCGTTAAAGAAACGATGCGTAGTAATCTTGCAAAAGCAAAAAAAGAAAATGAAGAAATGATAAGAGAACAAAGATTAGCAAAACAATCTTTAAAACGTGCTAGCGAGCATGCAGAGGTATTATAGGCAGTATTTAAGAGGTGATTTTTATCGATTATGTAAAGCTTATAGAAGCTGAATATATAAAAAAATTACATAATATTTTGGAGCAATTACCCTTTTTTTGTAAAGAATTTTTTGTTAGCATAGCGCAGTCTACCGCTCCTAAAACAAGGGTTGGGTATGCGCTTGATATCAAAACATTTTTCTATTTTTTAATAAATGAGGTAGAGCATTTTTACCAAAAAGATATAAAAGATATATCTATAGAAGATTTAAAAACTATAGATAATAAGTTAATAGAAGAATTTTTGCTTTATTTATCATGCTATAAAAAAGAAGATAAATTTTACAACATAATAACTATACTAAATGAAGAAAAGGGCAAATCAAGAAAGCTTGCATCCATAAGAAGGCTTTTTGCCTATTTGTACAAAAATAAATATATTTATGCAAACCCGGTATCTTTTGTAGAAACGCCAAAGATACATCAAAAAAGCATTACCTTTTTAGAGCCAGACGAAGTTGCACGCCTGCTTGATTTAGTAGAAGAAGGTAAGGAGCTTACAGATGCACAAAAAAAGTACCATAAATATAACAAGACAAGAGATTTTGCTATAATAACTTTACTGCTTGGTACCGGAATGCGTGTTTCGGAATGTGTTGGTATAGATATAAATCACATAGATTTTAAAACAAATTCTATAAAAATTACAAGAAAAGGTGGTAATGAGGTTATACTATATTTTGGAGAAGAAGTATTTGATGCTTTATACGAATATTTAAAGCATAGGGAGCTTATAGAGCCTTTAAAAGGGCATGAAGATGCGTTTTTTCTTTCTATGCAAAAAAGAAGGATAAATGTTAGAACAGTCCAAAATCTTGTCCAAAAATACGCCAAAATAATAACTCCACTTAAAAAAATTTCACCTCACAAATTAAGGAGTACCTACGGTACAAATCTTTATGAAGAAACGGGCGATATATATCTTGTTGCCGACGTTTTGGGGCATGCAGATGTAAATACAACTAAAAAGCATTATGCAAGGATGTCCGATGAAAATAGAAGAAAAGCCGGAAGAATAATAAAATTAAGAAAATAGATATGGAAGTTTTTATATTATACAAAAAAGACATTAAAATAAATTCAAGCATTATTATAAGCTATATATATTATAAAAAATTTAAAAAATTATTAGATTTTAGCTTTATTTTAAAAGATAAAAATGATAAGCCTTATTTAAAAAATAATGAATTTTTTTTTAATATAAGCCACTGTAAAAGCTATATTTGCATAGCTATAGGTAGTAGCCCTGTTGGTATAGATATAGAAGAAGAAAGGCATATTAAAAAAAATGCTATAGATAAATTTTTAACAAAAGAGGAGCAAAATAGCAAAATATCTCCTTTGCAATATTGGGTTATAAAAGAGGCTTATAGCAAATATGTAGGATACGGGCTTAGGATGGATTTTAAAACAATTAGTATAAAAAATATTAAAAAAAGTCTGATTTTGCATAATCTTAGTAGTGAACATTATATTTGCTACGCAGTATCAAAAAATAAGCTTAAAAATATAGAAATTTTACGATTAAACGATTTATTAAATTTTATTAAAGCTTATAATTTAAGGAGTTTTTATGAATATTAACAATGTTATATTAAAGGCAGTTGCTGTTAAAAAAGAGCAATATCCTGATGAAAGCTATCCAGAAATAGCGTTTGTTGGTAGATCTAATGTCGGTAAGTCATCACTTCTTAATACTATGTTTAACAGAAAGGCATTAGCCAAAACAAGCTCAAGCCCAGGCAAAACAAGAACAATCAATTTTTATCTTGTTGAAGATAAGGTATATTTTGTTGATTTGCCAGGTTATGGATATGCAAAAGCGCCTAAAATAGAAATAAAAAAATGGGGCAAGATGATAGAATTTTATTTAACTAAAAGAAATACTTTAAAGGCGATTGTTTTGCTAATCGATATAAGGCATAAGCCCTCTGAAGATGATAAATTAATGTATGAATGGCTAAAATATTATAATTATAAAATAATTATTGTAGCGACAAAATTAGATAAAATTAAAAAAAATCAATTAAATAAACATTTAAATATTATAAAAGATTTTTTAAATCTTGCTAAAGAAGAAGTAATTATTCCTTTTTCTAGCCTTACAAAAAAAGGAAGAGAAGACTTATGGGTTATTTTAAATAAAATGTTGACAAATTGATATTTTATTAAACTACAGTATTTTATAAAATAATTATATGTTTATTATGGAGGAGGGGATTTACTTTATGTTTATTATGGAGGATAGTGTTATTTTTAAAAATGTATTGGGAGAAGAGAAGGTTATAAAATATTTCTTATCTGAAAGAAACTTTGATAACTTTTCTGTTTATGGCTTTAGGCTTGAAAAATTAAGCATAGAAAATAAAATAGAAGAGGCGTCAGAAGTTTTAGATTTTACAGAAGATGAAATTTTTGCGAAAGATGTATTTTTTAAAATTAGAGATGGTATAGTTACGCCGATAACACTAGTAGATGTTTTAGATAATTTTTTGACTCTATATGAAGAATAATTGCTTTTATTAAGTCTATGCATTATGCATAGGCTTTAATTTTGCGTTTATTATATAAAAATTTGGTAATTTTTTGCTATTATAATACATTTATTATAAACAAAATGTATTAATATAAATATATTTATGAATAAATACTTGTATTTTTTAAAAAAATATAATATAATGAAAGGCATGTGGGGATGCAATGGTATTCGACGGGGGCAATGGAGATAAAAATAGCCATTTGTAGATGGCACTACATTAAAAGCCTAACCTTAAAAAATAAACGATAAAAAAGAATTATCTTTAGCTGCTTAATTTAAAAGCAGCCGCTAGCCTTTAGCCACTCACAGCTTTAGCTCTAGCGTCGATTTTGTGAGCAACGTTGTTTTGTAAGCTTTGCCAAAACAACAGATTTTATGAAGCTACTTGCATGATATTTTGTTAGTTATTAATTATGTATAGGAATTTTTTAAACTAACTGTAATGGGAGAAGTTTTTATCAACATGCTTTCGGACAGGAGTTCGATTCTCCTCATCTCCATTTTATTATAAATATTTAATAAAATATTGACAAAATTTTAAAAATAATTTATAATCAAAATAAGTGCCGTAGACAGTAGGTGTTTTTACGTAATGCTTTATGCAACCTACCGAGGATTAATCTGTGTTGTTATTGCTGGCGCTTGTCAGCTTTTTATTTTTTACGGCTAATTCCTTACATTTATAGGAGGTATAAAAATGGCTAAAGTGGAACAAAAACAAGTCATAGTTAATGAAATCAAGCAAAAGCTTGAAAAAGCGACTTCGGCTGTTTTAGTTGATGCACGTGGGCTTACTGTTTCTCAAGATACTGCTCTTAGAAAGTCTTTAAGAGAGGCTGGAGTTGACTATAAAGTCTACAAAAACACTATGATGAATTTTGCTATAACAGGCACTTCATTTGAAAGCCTTTCTAAGCATTTAGAAGGTCCTAGTGCGCTTGCTATATGCTATGAAGATCCAACTGTAGCAGCTGCTATTTTAAACAAATTTAAAGAAGATGCTAAATCTTTAGAATTTAAAGCTGGAGTTATTGAAGGGGTATATTATGATACAAAAGGTATGGAAATTATAGCAGACATACCATCAAGAGAAGTTTTGTTATCAAGACTTTTAGGTTCTTTCAAATCTCCTATTGCATCATTTGCACGTGTTGTTAAAGCTATTGCAGAAAAAGATGCATAGCTAATGTTTTATTAATTTTATTTTTTAATGGAGGATTTTAAAATGGCTAAATTATCAATTGAAGAAATTATTTCTGCTGTTAAAGAGCTTTCTGTTTTGGAGCTTAATGACTTAGTTAAAGCTTGCGAAGAAGAATTTGGTGTTTCTGCTGCTGCTGGAGTTGTTGCTGTTGCTGGCGGAGCTGCTGGTGGCGGAGGCGCTGAAGAAAAAACAGAATTTAACGTTGAGCTTACAGAAGTGCCTGCAGATGCTAAAGTTAAAGCTATAAAAGTTGTTAGAGAATTAACTGGGCTTGGTCTTAAAGAGGCTAAAGAAATTGTTGATGGAGTACCTAAAGTATTTAAAGAAGGTATTTCTAAAGAAGATGCTGAAAACTGTAAAGCTAAATTAGAAGAAGTTGGAGCAAAAGTTACCTTAAAATAATCTTGCATAGATTAGACAACGCTTTAGTTGGCGTTGTCTTTTTTGTGTATTAAGTGCTTTAAAAACTTTTTTTGAATATTATTTAATCTATTTTCAAATTACATAAAATATATTGAAAATTTAAAAAATGTGTTATAATACTGCTAAAGATAAATTTTACTTTTTTGAAAGTGCTAATTAATGTTAATATGGAAAAAACAGGAGATATTAAAAAAATTAAATAAGTTAACATTGCTTGATGATTTTTATTTTGTTGTGTAGAAGAATATTATCAAAAGTATAAAAACACAAAAAAGTAACCTAAAATTTAGGTTACTTTTTTAATATTACATCATACCCATAGGGTTGCCTCCTGGCATCATAGGTTCATCTTTAGAAATATCCGCAACAACAGCCTCTGTTGTTAAAACTGTCGATGCAACGCTATTGGCGTTTAATAAAGCGCTTTTAGTAACTTTAGCTGGATCTAATATACCAGCATCTATCATATTAACAAATTCTCCTGTTAAAGCATTAAATCCAGCGTTAACTTCTTGTTCTTTAAGTTTATTAACAATTACAGAGCCTTCAAGCCCAGCATTATTAACTATTTGCCTTAAAGGTGCCTCTAAAGCAGAAAGTATTATGCTAGCGCCAGTTTTTTCATCTCCATCAAGAGAAGAAACAACGCTTAAAACTTCTGGTATACAATGGATATAAGCAGAACCACCACCACTTATAATACCGTCTTCTACTGCTGCTCTAGTTGCTGCTAGCGCATCTTCCATCCTTAGTTTTTTCTCTTTAAGCTCCATTTCTGTTGCTGCTCCAACACGTATAACAGCAACTCCTCCAGCTAATTTTGCTAATCTTTCTTGTAATTTTTCTTTATCAAATTCGCTAGTTGTATCTTCTATTTGTTCTTTTAATTGCTTAACTCTTGAGCTAATCAAAGCTTTATCTCCAGCACCATCTACAATAATTGTATTTTCTTTATCAACTTTAACATTTTTTGCTCTACCTAGCATATCCATTGTTGTTTCTTTTAAATCAAGCCCAAGCTCTTCAGATATAACAGTACCACCGGTTAAAATAGCTATATCTTCAAGCATAGCTTTTCTCCTATCTCCAAAGCCAGGAGCCTTAACAGCAACACAATTAAAAGTACCTCTTAATTTATTAACTATTAAAGTTGTTAAAGCTTCTCCTTCTACATCTTCTGCTATGATTAAAAGCTTAGAACCTGTTTGAACAATTTCTTCTAAAATAGGCAAAATATCTTGTATGTTAGTTATTTTTTTATCTGTTATTAAAATATGAGCATCTTCTAATTCTGCAACCATTTTATCCATATCTGTTGCCATATAAGAAGATAAATAACCTCTATCAAATTGCATACCCTCTACAAGGTCAAGCTCTGTATGCATAGTCTTGCTTTCTTCAACAGTTATAACTCCATCATTTGATACTTTTTCCATAGCGTCTGCTATCATATTACCCACTTCTTCATCAGCGGCAGAAATAGCGGCAACTTTAGCAATTTGATTTTTGCCATCCACTTGCTTGCTCATTTTAGATATAGCCTCAACAGCCTTTTCTGTAGCTTTTGCCATACCCTTTCTTAATATAATAGGATTAGCGCCAGCTGCTATATTTTTAAGCCCTTCTTGTATCATAGCTTGTGCCAAAACAGTTGCTGTTGTTGTACCATCTCCAGCAACATCGTTTGTTTTTGTTGCAACCTCTTTTACAAGCTGAGCCCCCATATTTTCAAAAGCGTCTTCCAATTCTATTTCTTTTGCTATTGTAACTCCGTCATTTGTAATTAAAGGAGTGCCAAATTTTTTATCTAAAACAACATTTCTTCCCTTTGGGCCTAAAGTAACTTTAACTGTGTCTGCAAGCTTATTAACCCCTATTTCTAAAGCTTTTCTAGCATCAACGCCATATTTAATATCTTTTGCCATTATATATTCCTCCATTTATAAAATTTATATAAAATAAAATTACTCAACAATAGCTAAAATATCACTTTCTCTAACTATTACATATTCTTCATTATCTATTTTAACTTCTGTTCCAGAATATTTTGAATAAATAACTTTATCCCCAACTTTAACTTGCATAGGGACAAGCTTGCCATCAACTGTAGCCCCAGGGCCAACTGCTAAAATCTCTGCCTCTTGAGGCTTTTCTTTTGCAGCAGCTGCTAAAATAATCCCTCCTTTTGTTTTTTCTTCTGCTTCTAAGTGTTTTAAAACAACTCTATCTGCTAATGGTTTAAGATTCATAACTTACCTCCAAAAAGATTGATATTTTAATATTATTAATTATTATGTAAAAAAAATAAAGTTATTACAATTTTGTTTAGCACTCAATAAAAGAGAGTGCTAATATAGATATAGTAATTTAAAGCTAAATATAATGCAACATTAATTTTAAGCTATATAAGGCAAAAAATTACTTTTAAAGCTTATCTATATTAAAAATGCTTTAATTTACTTTAATTTGCTTTAATTTTTAGCTAGTGCCTATTTTTTGGCTACGTGCATAATAAAATAGATATTGCTGGGCGTATCCAGCCAAATTGCCCCATTTTTCTTTAGCAAAATTATGTATATTTTTTATTGGAACAGATTTTTTGTTAAAATAAAAATGCTCCATAACTCTTTTAACCCAAACATCTGTAGGAAATACGTCAAATTTTTTTAAACAAAATAGCATAACACAATCTGCAACTTTTGTACCTACTCCTTTTATTAATAAAAGTTCATTTTTTGTATTTTCTGAAGATAGCGTTTTATATTTATCAAAACATATTGTTTTGTTATTTATCTTTTCTATTGCATCTAAAATATATTTAGCTCTAAAGCCTGTTTTGCATGCTTTAAGCTCATCTTCTGTTACGTTTTTTAGCTGCTCTAAAGAAGGGAATAGATAGCTACCTTCATAAAAATCGCCATATTCTTTACATATATTTTTTATTACTTGTTTTATCATAGGTATTCTATTATTTTGCGAAATAATAAAAGAAATTAAGCACTCAAAAGGCTCTTGATTTAAAAGCCTTATACCGGGGGCATATTGTATAGCTTTGTTTAAAATAGGGTCTGTTTTTAATTTATTTTTTATTTTTTCATAATCTGTGTTTAAATCAAAATAATCTATCCAAATATCTTCAAATTGCCTTAATGTACAGGGGTAAAATACGATGCTATTATCATTTTGCTTAATATGCAAAACTTTTTTATACGCAATTATTGTATAAAATAAATCGTCATTTTTTTCAAATCTAAAGCATTGCCCACATTCCAAAATTTGTTGTATATTAAAGCTATTTGCGTTTTTTAGTATTATTTTGTTATTATCTTCAATATATTCCATGTTTTCTCCTTAATAAAAGTAAGAGTTTTATATAATTATATTCTATATAAATATATTGCGTCAAGATATAAAAAAAATTTGTCTATAAAATTATTTAAAATATAAGTAAAAATTTCTATTTATTATAAAAAATAATAGATAAATAAAAAACTTGAAAAAAATGTAAAAAAACTTGAAAAATTTTTTTGTTTATAGTATAATAAAAATAACAGAAATATAATATAAAGAAAAGGGGTTTTGGGAATGAATAATTTTGAACAAATTTTATCAAATTTAAATATTATAGATAAAAAGCTTAATGAATGTTTGAACTTTTTATTATACATTGCAAATAATGCTAAAGGTGAACAAAAAAATTTATTAAATAACGAAATATCAAAATTAGAAGAAGATATTCATACATTACAAAAATTAACAGAAGATTTTACATTTTTTAGCAACATGTCATACAAAAATGTTAATAATAACTACAAAAACTTTAAGCTAAATATAAATAAAAATAAAAATGTTTATAAAAAATCTATATATTCAGATTTGCATAAATTTTATAACAGCATAAATAACCATATAGAATTATTAATATTAATATTAAATGCAAATAAAAGCCATGATTTAAAAGAAATAACAAATCATTTAGACGATATATTACAATTAACAGCTATATCTTTAAATGATTTTGAAAAAACAAAGCAACCAGAAAAAGCAAATATAGTTACAAAAAATAATGAAGAATATAAAAAAGATACTACCCTCCCTAAAATAAATAAAAATATAAAGGCTAAGCAAGACGAAAAATCAAATCAAAAATTTAGAATAATATTAGCAATTATTTTTATTATTTCATTATTTTTTATAATTAAAAAAATAAGAAAAAAATCAAAATAAAAGCTAAAGAAATACTTTAGCTTTTATTTATTATGCCTTTTTAAACTAAAAAATAAAAAAGCCACTTATAAAAAGGGCTTTTAATCTAAATAATCTTTAAGCTTTTTACTCCTGCTAGGGTGGCGTAACTTTCTTAATGCTTTAGCCTCTATTTGCCTTATGCGCTCTCTTGTTACGTTAAATTGCCTTCCTACTTCTTCTAATGTTCTTGCTCTACCGTCTAAAAGCCCAAACCTAAGCTTTAATACTTTTTGTTCTCTTTCTGTTAAAGTATCCAAAACTTCTATTAATTGTTCCTTTAAAAGGGTAAAGGCGGCTGCCTCTGAAGGAGCTTGTACATCGTCATCTGGTATAAAGTCGCCTAAATGGCTATCTTCTTCTTCTCCTATAGGTGTTTCTAAAGAAACTGGCTCTTGGGCAATTTTTCTTATTTCTCTAACCTTTTCTACCGGCATTTCCATTTCTTTTGCTAGTTCTTCATCTGATGGCTCTCTGCCTAAATCTTGCAAAAGCTGCCTTGAAACACGTATTAATTTATTTATTGTTTCAACCATATGCACTGGTATGCGTATTGTCCTTGCTTGGTCTGCTATTGCTCTTGTTATAGCTTGTCTTATCCACCATGTTGCATAGGTGCTAAATTTAAACCCTTTTTTATAATCAAATTTTTCTACCGCTTTAATAAGCCCAAGGTTACCCTCTTGTATAAGATCTAAAAATAGCATACCACGCCCAACGTATCTTTTAGCTATGCTAACAACAAGCCTAAGATTAGCCTCGGCAAGCCTTTTTTTTGCCTTTTCATCGCCATCAGCCATTCTTTTAGCAAGCTCTGTTTCTTCATCAGCGCTAAGTAAATCTACTTTGCCTATTTCTTTTAAATACATTCTTACATGGTCATCTATATTTATATTAGCGTCGATTAAAGATAAATCTATATCACGGTCTATAACCTCAAGCTCTATAGCTTCAAGCTCCATAGCCTCCATTTCTGATTCTGATATTTCTTCTTTATCTTCATCTACAAGCTCTATATCTGTAACATCTATAGCGTTTTCTTCCAGATATTCGTATATTTTGTCTAGATGCTCTGGCTCAAGCTCGATATCTGAAAGAATATTCATCATTTCTTTATATTTTATAAGCCCTTTTTGCTTTTTGCCAACATCTAAAAGCTCTTTAATTTTAGCGGCAAATAAAATTTCATTTAAATTATTATTTTGCAAATTCTTTTCTTCCTTTCAAATATATTAAGCTATAACTTAATATGTATTTTATCCAATTGTTTTTTTTTATTTATATAATAATTCACTTTTTCTAAATTATTATTATTTAAAAAAGTATTTATTTTAAAATCTATATATTCTATTTCTATTAATTTATAATAATCGTTGATTATTTTTTCTTTATTTTCAAGCTCTGTTAAATCAATTTTTTGCATAAATACTTTAGATATTTTTTGTTGTACCTCTGTATTTTCAAATTTATTTATTATTTCTGCTGGAGATATATTCACATTATTTTGATTATAATCAAAAATAATTTTGGCAAGCTCGTAGTATTCTTTATCTAAAAAATGTTCTGGCTTTATATAATCTTTAAATGAATTAAAAATATCTTTATTAAAAGCCAAAAGATAAAGCATACCTTTTTTTGCGTTATCGTATTTGTCATTAATAGTTGTTTTAGATTTAGTATATTTTTTTTGTACAATATTTATACTATTTTTTTGAGAAAAGTTTTCTATTTCTTTATATATATTTTCAGCAGAAACAGAAGTTATTTTACTAGCTTCTTTTACAAAAAGCTCCTTTTCCATATCGCTATCAAGCTTTGATATTATTTTGGCTATTTCTTTTGTGCAGTCTATTTTTTCATCTATATTGTCTATATTGTATTTTTTAAGCACTTGATTAATTTCAAAAATAATATAATGTTTAGCTTTAGGGAGCAAATCTTTAAAGCTTTTTTCGCCAAATTTTTTTATATATTCATCGGGGTCTTTAGCTTTTGGTACCTGCAAAACTTTTGGCTTAATACCGTTTTTGGTTAAAATAGGTATTGTTTTTAATGCGGCTTTAACCCCTGGTTCGTCGCTATCAAATAAAATAATTACGCTATTTGTATATTTTTTTAATGTTAAAGCGTGCCTTTCATTAAAGGCGGTACCTAAAGATGCAACAACATTTGTAATACCTATTTGATAAAGGGCTATAACATCTATATATCCTTCTACCAAAATAAACTCTTTTGTTTTAGATAATTTTGCAAAATTCATGCTATATAGGTTATAGCTTTTATTAAAAATTTTGGTATCAGGCGAATTTAGATATTTTGCGGCGTTTTCTTTATCGTATAAATCTCGCCCACCAAAACCTATTATTCGGCCTTGTACATCGATAATAGGAAACATTAATCTGCCATAAAATCTGTCATAAAAGATGCCTTTTTTATCTTTTACAATAAGCCCACTTTCCAAAATTTCTGTTTCTGTAAAGTCTTTTTGTTTTAAAAAATTGTATATGTCGTTATTTTTTTTTAAAGAATATCCAAGCCCATATTTTTTGCGAATAAGGGGCGATATTTTACGCTTATCTAAATAAGCGTTTGCTATAGCCCCTTCTTTTGTATTAAGATTATCATAATACTTTCTGGCAACTAATTTATGCATATCATAAAGCCTATTTTTTAAATAAGTTAGCTTGTTAGATTCTTCTTTAGATATATTAAATTCTGGTAATTTATAATTTATTCTATTAGCCAAAAATTTAACTGTATCTAAAAAGTCAAAATTTTCTATATCCATAATAAAATTAAAAACAGTGCCTGATGCTCCGCATCCAAAACAATGATAAAGCTGCTTTTCGCTGCTTACAGAAAAAGAAGGGGTAGATTCTTTATGGAAAGGGCATAAGCCAAAATAAGAATTGCCTTTTTGCTTTAAAGGGGTATACATATTTATTATATCAATAATGTCATTACCAAGCCTTATATCTTCTAAAGTATCTTTTGAATATCTCATGTTTTACCCCTTTATATTTTTATAGATTCATATTTTTTAATAGCATATCTATCCGTCATACCAGCTAAATAATCTTGCACTGCAAGCTCTTTAGAGTCGCCGTTTTTGCATATTCTTGAAAACTCTAAAGGTACTTTATCAAAATTGTTTAAATAAAAATAATATAATTCTTTAAGCATAAAAGAAAACTCCTCCCTTTCTTTTAAAAGCATTTCTGCCTCATATACGTTTTTAAAAAGAAATTTTCTTAATTTATACATACTTTCTTTAACTTTTTTATCTAAAATAATATCATTTTTATCAAAGCTATTATTTATAACATTTCTTATTAAAAAATTAATAATATCTTTAGCGCTACTGCCTAAAACAGAGGTGCATTCTTTTGGCAAGTCTTTTTCTGTAAGTATACCTGCTCTTATAGCATCATCTATATCATGGCTTATATATGCTATTTTGTCAGATATTTGCACAACCTTGCCCTCTAATGTTTTGGGCTTTCCGCTACTCCTATGATTTAATATACCATCTAGCACTTCAAAAGTTAGGTTAAGCCCTTCCCCATCCTTTTCTAGCTTTTGTAATACACGTATGCTTTGCTCATTATGATGAAAGCTTTTATCTGCTATAGCAGACAAAACCTCTTCGCCTAAATGCCCAAAAGGGGTATGCCCAAGGTCATGCCCAAGGGCAATAGCCTCTGTTAAATCTTCGTTTAAAAATAGAGAGCTTGCTATAGTCCTTGCCACTTGAGAAACTTCTATCGTATGAGAAAGCCTTGTTCTAAAATGGTCGCCCTCTGGAGATATGAAAACTTGTGTTTTATGTTTTAGCCTTCTAAAAGCTTTGCTATGTATTATCCTATCTCTGTCACGCTGAAAGCATGTTCTTAAATCACATTTTTCTTCAAACTTTTCACGCCCAGTAGAATTTTTGCTTTTAAATGCATAAGGGCTTAAAAATTTTTCTTCTTTTTCTTCTTTTAAAAGTCTTATGTTCATAAAACACCTCCTAAAAAAATAAATGTTCTATCAATATTTTAAAGCCTATAATTATTAAAATAGCACCTCCTATCCTTTCTGCATTTTTAGAAAACTTATACCCTATCTTTTCTCCAATAATGACGCCAAAAAACGATAATGCAAATGTAATAAGCCCTATTATGGCTGAAGATGCAAAAATATTTATATCAAAAAATGCAAAACTAACCCCAACCGCTAATGCATCTATGCTTGTTGCTATAGCTAGCATTATTAAGTTTTTTAAAGAAGTTACGCTTTCATCATTTTTTGCATCTTCATCTTTTTTAAATGTTTCATAAATCATTTTACTTCCTATTGTAAATAATAGAACGAAAGCTATCCAGTGATCTAATGCTTCTATCTGGCTTTGAAAAAGGCTAGCTGCATAAAAGCCAATTAAAGGCATAATAAACTGGAATAAGCCAAAAAATAATCCGAATTTAAGCGCTGCATTTATTTTATCTTTTTTTAATATAAGCCCATTAGATATGGATACAGCAAATGCATCCATAGAAAGGCTAAAAGCTATTAAAATAATATTTAATAAAGACATAAAAACTCCTTATATTAATTTTTTTCTTTAGGGTTAAATATTAAAGCCATTATAAAGGCAAAACATATAGCAGCAGCTATACCTCCAGATGCATTTTTTATACCTCCGGTTAAAGCGCCAATAAGCCCAACTTTATCAACTTCTTCCATAGCGCCTTTAGCAAGCAAATAGCCAAAACCGGGCAGAGGTACACTAGCTCCAGCTCCAGCAAAGGAAACAAACTTTTCATATATGCCAAGTCCACCTAATATACAACCAGTAACAACAAATAATACTAATATCCTTGCTGAAGTAAGCTTTGTTTTATCTATTAAAATTTGCCCTATAATGCATATTATACCCCCAAAAACAAATGTTTTTAAATAGTCCATGTAATAAACTCCTTAATATAAATTTTAAAATTATTTTAAGCAGTTTATTAAAAAATATACTGGCTAAATATAACTACTTGTTTTAATATAGTTTATTAAAAAATCTAAATCGTTATTATTTAAATTAGCTTTTTTTAATAAGTCAGGGCGTTTTTTTAGAGTTGTGATTAAAGCATTTTCATGCTTCCAGCTTTCTATTTTTTTATGATTGCCTGAAAGCAAAATATCTGGCACTTTTTTGCCTTTAAAGCAAAAAGGACGGGTATAAGAGGGCGGTTCTAAAAGGCTATTTTCAAAGCTTTCATTAATAAAGCTTTCTTTTTTGCTCAAAACGCTTGGTATAAGCCTTGATACACAATCTATAAAAACCATAGAAGCAAGCTCGCCGCCGGTTAAAATATAGTCGCCTATAGATATTTCATCCGTCACAATTTCTTCTATAATGCGCTCATCTATGCCTTCATAATGCCCACATAATATTATTAAGTCTTGTTCTTTAGCAAAAGTTTTGGCTATAGATTGATTAAGTGTTTTGCCTTGTGGCGACATATATATAACTTTTGTTTTATTTTTTGAATTAATAATATTTTGTGCGTAGATAAAAGCATCAAATATAGGCTCTGGCTTTAAAAGCATGCCTGCTCCGCCACCATATATATAGTCGTCTACCTTTTTATGTTTGCTTTTAGAAAAGGCTCTTATATCTATAGCGTTTATATTAATTAGCTCTTTTTGTATAGCCCTTTTTATAATGCTATGGTTAAGCCCCTGTAAAATCATTTCTGGAAAGAGGGTTAGGACATAAAAGTTTATCATAAAAGCCCCTCCAAAAGGCTTACAGTCATAATCTTGTTTTGCAAATCAATATTTAAAATGCATTTTTTAATAGCTGGTATTAATATTTGCTTTTCTTTATTTTCAACTACATATACATCGTTAGCTCCAGTAAAGATTATATCGACAAGTGTGCCTAGATGTTCGTTATCTTTTGTTATAACATTTAAGCCGTATAAATCTCTAATATAATATTCATCTTTAGAACAAGGGAGCGCAAGCTCTTCTGGTATTTTTATTTCTGTATTTTTTAATCTTTCTGCATCATTTATATCGTCTATATTTTCAAATTTTAAAAGGACAAATTTTTTATGAAAGCGTACATTTTCTATCTTATAGCTTTTTAAAGAGCCTTTTATAGATAAAAAAACTTCTTTTAAAAGCTCAAATCTTTTAATATCGTCTGTAAAGGGAAGCGCCCTTACCTCACCTTTTAGCCCTTGTGTATTAACTATCTTTCCTATAACAAAATATTTAGACATATATTTCTCCTTCATATCTTGATAATACATATTATAACAAATGCAAATGATATACGTCAATTATTTATTAAAAATACCTTTATCAAATTGTCACACATTACAAAAATTAGAATAATATATAAAAGGCACTTGTCCTAAAAATATTAGGATAATTGCCAAAAATATATAAATAAAGGAGTTTTTATATGGGGTTAAATACAAATATAAAAATAGATAAAAATAATATAAAATGTGGTGAAGAATTTTTAGTAACGCTAGCTTTGAATGCATCACCAGATATAAAAAAAGAGCCTATAGATATAATATTAGCCCTAGATACATCAGCTAGTATGCAAGGCACCCCTTTAGAAGAACTAAAAAAAGCAACAAAACAGTTTGTTAAAATAATACAAACTTCTACAAACATAAATAATAAAGATACAATAGAAGGAGGAAGCAAAATAGGTATAATAAGCTTTGCTACAGAAGTTACAAAAGATATAAACCTTACAACAAATGTTTTAGATTTATACAGCGCTATAGATAATATAAAAGCCGAAGGCTTTACAAACCACGCTAGCGCTTTTGAAAAGGCAACAGAGGTTCTTTTAAATAGCCATAATAATAAAAAGGTTATAGTTATGTTTACAGACGGTATAACAACTATAGGAAAGGAGCCAAGCATTTTTGCCAATATAGCTAAAGAAAGGGGCATAACCATATATAGCATAGGGCTTATAGGGCAGACAGGCATAGATACAAATGCTTTAAATAGCTTTGCTATTAATCAAGGCAATTCGCACATTATTGTAACAGACGATTATACAAAGCTTAAAGATATTTTTAAAGATTTAGCTAAAAGCATATCTAAAGCTTTAGCAACAAATATATCTATAGATGAAGTGCTGGAAAAAGATTTTACCATAGTAGAAATAGCAGAAATATCAAAAGGCATAACAGAATTTATAAATGGAGATAATATTAAATGGCATATAGATGAACTAGGTATTAAAGAAAACGATACAGCTATATTAAAATTTAGAGTTAAATATACAGGTAAGGGGGGCGCTCTACAAAATATATATAAAGCTATAACATATACAGATAACGAAGGTAATATAGCAAATTTTGAATATCCAGCTATAAAAACTTGCCATAAAGATGATAACAATATAGATTATTATCCTACCCCTTGCCAGCGCCCAGTAGAAATAGATGCAAAAAAATGTCAAAACTTTATAGACTACAATGCCGGCGATATTAGCCTTGATTTAACAGGGCGTATTTTAAATATTAATTTACAAATATTAAATGTTTGCCCTAATAAAAAAGTTGCTTTAGCAGTTATGCTTACAGAAAAAGATTGTAATAATAAAGAAATAGAAAAAGGCATAAAAATTATAAAAATACCAGCACATAACAAAAAAGAATGTATAAACATAAATGTTAAAGATATAAAATTTATATTGCCTGATGAAAAAGATGCATTATGTGACAATAGAAAGTTTAAATTAAGATTTATAGCACATTATATAGATTTTGGTATATGTAATGATACATGCAATGGTATATGTAAAAAATAATAAAATAGCTATAACTATACATCATAATATATAATATCAGATAGTATAGTTATAGCTTGTCATAAATAAAAATCAATAAAATACCTCATTAATATATAATACTTATATTTGCTACAAATATCTTATATCCTATATTTAGGATATTTATTTTATATTTAAATTTTTAAATTAAATTTTGAAATAATCTCTAAATAACAATCATTGCATAAATCAAAGCTATGCTTTTGTCCATCTATGCTAGATAAATAGCCCCATTGTTTATCAACAGATAGATAATCATAAAATTTGCCAAATTCATCTTGCTTTATTTTTTTATTGCACATATTGCATATAACTTCGTATATTTCTTCCTTTTCTTCAAGGACTTTTCGCTTTTTCCTCATTTTAATTAGCACCCCCTGTCGCTAAATATATATATTTATTATACTATATATATTTTTACATGTATACAGGTAAAATATGAAATAATATTAAATTTAGACAAAAAATATGTTATTTCATTATAGTAACTTATTATCATAATGAGTATATTTATTTGGTAGAAAAGTTGATTTTTGCAAAAGGGTTTAGTTTTACATAACCGAAAGCAAAGCATTGTACTATGATTAAAATTTTTAAATAATTTGCATTGAAAAATTTATTTTGTATTTAATATTAATATATTTTAATGCTTTAAATATATAGTAAACTTTACCCATTTTGTATAAATGCTTTTTGTTACTACCTTCCATTTATTATTATCTATTATTTTTTTAGCTATAGAAAGCCCAAGCCCATAGCCTTCTATTTCTTTATTACGTGATGCATCTACCCTATAAAATCTATCAAATATATTTTTTATTTCTGTATCTTTTATACCTATACCGGTATTAAATATAGATAATTTTATTTTATTATTATCATTTTTTAAGCTAACTTCTATAATATCGTTTTGAGAAGAATATTTTAAAGCATTGTCGATAAAAATACGCACTATTGTTTCTATATCGTTTTTAAATACTTTTAAAAATATATTTTCTCCTATGTTATATTTTAAAATTTTGTTATTTTTTAAGGCGACGCTTTCGTATGTTAAAACACAGTTTAAAATAAATTCACTCAAGTTTATTTCTTCTTTTTCTTCTTTATTTTTAATAATTTCTGCTTTTGCTAATGTTAAAAGCTTGTTGACAAGCTCATTCATTTTAAACACTTCTTCTATAGCGTTATTAATCCATTTTTTTTGGCTATTTAAATTATCTTCATCTTTTAAAATAGATATGTTGGTAGAAATAATAGCAAGAGGTGTTTTTAGCTCATGGCTTGCGTTTTCTATAAAATGCTTTTGCATTTCAAATGTTTCTTTAACTGGCTTTACAAACCATTTTGTTAAAAAATAAGATATTAGCAAGATTAATGCAAAGCTAGTTACAAAAACTATTATAGAAATATATATAAGATTTTTTTTAACCTCGTTAGAATTTGCTATGTCTAAAAATACAACTATTTTGCCGTAAGGCTTTTGCATTTTTAAAAACGCTAGATTATTTACATGTCCGTAGCTTATAGGAAAGCTTAAGCTATAGTTTAATACTTCTTCTACACTTTCTGCATTGTATTCAAAATCGTTAGGAAACACTATTTCTTTAATATTATTTAGGTGATCTAGCTTTATAGAAAAATATAAGTTGCTTGTCCTAAAATCTTGCATTTCTCTATTTAAATATCCATCAGCAGTTGCTATTTGCCTTAAATCGTCAAATGTCCTATTTTCTGTATTTTTATTTAATATTAAGTTGACGGAAAGTAATATAAAAAATATAAGAACAGAAATAATAGTTGTAATTGTTGCTATAAATTTAATTTTTAATTTTTTTAACATAAAATTACCTCAAGTTATTCTTCTAGATAATATCCTATACCTCTAAATGTTTTAATCTTAACTTTAGAATTAATGCTTGCAAGCTTTTTTCTTAAATAGGATATATATACTTCTACATTGTTATATTCTACATCTTTTTCAAAGCCCCAAATCTTTTCTATTAAATGTTCTTTTGATATTGTGTTTTTATTATTTGTTATAAAAATATTCATTATATGAAATTCTTTTAAAGATAAAGATACCGTTTTGTCATTACAGGATAAAGTATAATTTTCTAAATTTAATATTAAATCTGAAAATGAAATAGTGCTTTCTATTATTTCCTTTTTTCTTCTAAGCATAGCACGCACCCGAAGCAAAAGCTCTTCTGTTTCAAAAGGCTTTGTAAGATAGTCGTCAGCACCAGAATTAAACGCTTGTATTTTATCTTGTATAGTAGTTTTAGCAGTTAAAAACAATACGGGTATATCTAGTTTATTTTTTCTTATATTTTTTAAAATTTCTATACCGTTTAATTTTGGGAGCATTATATCTAGTATTATTAAATCATAAACGTTTGACAAAGAATAATCGAGCCCATCTTCGCCATTAGATATTACATCGACTATATATTTATTTTTTTTTAAAATATATTCTATAGCATCAGCCAGCCTTTTTTCATCTTCAACAAGTAATATCCTCATCAAAAAATCACCTCTTAATTTAATTATAGCATAAAAATTTAAAATAATCTTAAATTTTTTAAGATTATTTTAAGGTTTATAATTTATTATATATTGCATAACACATTATATGACATGGAGGTGATACAAGATGGAATTTAGAACAGAGCTAAAGCATCATATTAATTATCATGACTATTTAGTTATTAAATCTAGAATTTCAAAATTTTTAAGCCTTGATGAAAACGTTAGCGAAAACGGATATGAATATTTTATAAGAAGTATTTATTTTGATAATTATAATGATACAGCTTTAAGAGAAAAGTTAGACGGATTAAACAAAAGGCATAAATATAGAATAAGGTTTTATAATGACAATCATTCATTTATAAGGCTTGAAAAAAAATCCAAAATTAATGGCCTTTGTAAAAAAGATAGTTGCCCTATAACAAAAGAGCAAGTTTTAAAAATTATAGACAACGATATAGGTTTTTTGATAGATTCAGATATCCCCTTATTTCATAACTTATATTTTGAAATGAGAGCAAATCTTTTAAAACCAAAAACAATTGTCGATTACGATAGAGAAGCCTATATATACAAAACGGGCAATGTAAGAATAACATTTGATAAAAATTTAAGATCAGGACTTGTTTCTAATGACATTTTTAACAAAGATTTATCAAGGTTAACTCTAGCAGATCAAAATAACATGATTTTAGAAGTTAAATATGATGAATTTTTACCAGAGGTTATTTTAGACTTTTTGCAATTAGGAGAAAGAACAAAAACTTCTATCTCTAAATACGCATTATGTCGTTTTCACACTTAAAATTAAAAATAAAGGAGAAAGAAAAATTTTATGATTAGTTTTCAAGATATTTTTAAATCCAGCTTTTTAGAATCAACAACTAGTTTTTCATTAACAGATACTATAATAGCTTTAGTCCTTGCTTTTGTAGTTGGACTATTTATTATGCTTATTTACAAAAAGACATTTAAAGGGGTTATGTACTCTAATAGTTTTTGTGTATCGCTTCTTGCGTTAACACTTGTTACAACTCTTGTTATATTAGCGGTTACTTCTAATATCGTGTTATCTTTAGGTATGGTTGGTGCTTTATCTATCGTAAGGTTTAGAACAGCTATAAAAGAGCCGCTAGATATTGTATTTTTATTTTGGAGCGTTGCTGCTGGTATAGTTTTAGGTGCTGGGCTTTTACCTTTAGCTATAATAGGTAGTATTTTAGTGGGTATTATTTTAGTAATATTTGTTAATAAAGATACTAAAGATAACCCTTATATATTAATCGTTAACTTACAAGATGATAGTATAGAAAATTCTATTTTAAGCTTTGTTAAAGAAAAATGTAAAAAATATATAGTAAAATCTAAAACTGTTTCTCAAGCAGGGCTTGAATTTACTTTAGAATTAAGATTAAGCGATATGTCAACAGAATTTATAAATACAATTTCAAAATTAGAAGGAGTTAAAAATGCTGTGTTAGTTAGCTATAATGGCGATTATATGGGTTAAGACATAATGTAGAAGGGTGTTGGTTTTTTGAAAAAAGAAAAGAGAATAGCTATTTTAACATACGTTTTAGTATTACTTTCAATAATTATTCTGCTAGTTATTTATTTTTGTAATAAAAATTCGACAACAACATACACACCAGACTACATAACGAAAGTTTTTGATAAAAATAGTGTTATTGAAATTAATATTGAAATTTCTGAAGAAAACCTTAATAGCATGTTTGAAAATCCGCTAGATGAAGAATATGTAGTTGCCGATATAACAATTAATGGAGAAACAATATACAATGTTGGTATAAGACCAAAAGGTAACTCTAGCTTAAGCCAAGTTGCTTCATCTGATTCAGATAGATATAGCTTTAAAATTAAATTTGATGAATATGTGTCAGGGCAAAGCTTATATGGCTTAGATAAAATGGTATTAAATAATATGATAGGTGATGCAACTTATCTAAAAGAATATATGTCCTATGAAATAATGGACTATATAGGAGTTAATACTCCAGCTTATGCTTTTGCAAACATAAAGATAAACGGTGAAGACTGGGGACTTTATTTAGCTATTGAAGTTTTAGAAGAAGACTTTTTAGAAAGATATTACGGTAAAGATTATGGTAACCTCTATAAGCCAGAAAGCGACAACCAAGTCGGTGGCGGCGGAGGTGGGGGCGGTGGAGCCCCAGCAGGTGGGGGCGGAAACCCAGGTGGCAATAACCAAGGCGGTATGCCTGGTGATGATGCCGGAGGGCAAGCCGATAACTTAAATAGTAGCCCTGCGCCAACAGATGATAATGATATAGATAATACAAACGATTTACAAGATACAGAAACATTAAATGCTACGACTGTATCAGATACAACAGAAGATACATCTAATACAGAAGATGCAGAAACGTCGCAAAACGCTAACCAGCCAAATGCCGGTGGTGGCGGTGATGACCCAGGTGCAATGAACGGTGGTGGAGGTATGAACTCCAGCACAACACAGCAGACTTCTTTATTATATATAGATGATAATATAGAGAGCTATTCTGCTATATTTGATAGCGTTGTTACAAAAGGCTTAACAGATGCTGACAAATATAACTATATAAAAATGGTAAAAGCTTTAAGCACCGGAGAAGATATAGAAAAATATGTTGATGTAGAGGAAGTTTTAAGATATTTTGCTGCAAATACATTTTTAGTTAATTTAGATAGTTATGCAGGTACTATGAAACATAATTATTATCTATATGAAGAAGATGGAGTTTTCCAAATATTGCCGTGGGACTTCAATCTATCTTTTGGAACATTTAGGGTGAAAGATGCATCAAAAGTTATAAACTTTCCTATAGATGAACCTGTTACAGACACGATGGAAAATTCTCCTCTTATATCTAGCCTTTTAAATGTAGATGAATATAAAGAGTTGTATCATGAATATTTACAAGAAATAGTAGATTATGTTACTAGTGGACAATACGCAGATACAATAAACGCTATGAACGACTTAATCTATTCATATGTAGCAAATGATCAAACAGCTTTTTATACATTAGAAGAATATGAGGCTGGGGTTGAAAACTTATTAATATATGGAGAAGATAGAGCAAAAAGTGTATATTTACAATTAATAGGAGAACAACCATCTACAGAATACGGCGACGTTGAAACAACGCTAAACCTAAGTGCACTAGGTGAACAAGGTGGCGGCGA
>CBCPNA010000006.1:0-8197 GCA_965120415.1 uncultured Bacillota bacterium
GGACAGGGGAAAGAGTATATACCCATAAAACAATAGCTGAATTAAAATCTGCTATTGAATTAATAACAGATTAGTAACAAAAGTTGCTATACCCCCCCTAAAATAAAGAAAGACATTCCACGTAAAAAAGGACTAAAAATTTTTATTTTTTTCGTGTTTTCTGTTAAATGTTTTGTTGTTTCTTTGCTTGTATTTATAGCATTTAGTCTGTTTTGCAAAAAGTTACTTTTGGTTTCAACCTTTGTTAAATCAAGCTTTGGTATATTTTGCGTATTAGCATTAGATTCTTTAATATTAGGCAGAGGTTTTATTAGCCTTGTTTCTATATCTCCGGGCATAGTCTGCATATCTTGCTCTTCTTGCGTATTAGCATTAGATGCTTTGATATTAGGCAGAGGTTTTATTATCTTTATTTCGCTATCTACAGGCATTTCTAAATAAGCTTTATTAATTTTGCTAAGCAACTCTTCATTTCTTTTATAAATATTTGTGAAGCTCCTTTTTATGCAGTTACAACATATACTCATATTAAAAAAGCTTTTTAAATAGTATTCTCCTTCATCTACAGGGATATTTTTTTTATCAAATTCTTTTTTTAATTTTTTAAATTTTTTTAATTCTTGTTCATCTTGCATAAAAGTTTTCAAATCATTTTCCATTTTTTCTACAGCTTTTATTTCTGTAGTTGTTTTTAAATCTTCTACTTTGCAAATTAATATATATCCTTCTTCTAATTTTTCTTTTAATTCTTTATATAGTGCTCCTTTTTGCTTAGCGCCTCGCAAAAGGCTCTGATAGCCAAGATATAAAGAAAAATAGTCTTCACCGTATATAGAGTTTATTTTTTTTACATTATCTTGCATCATTACTAACAAAGATTTTATGTTAGTAATGAGTATATCTTGATTTTCTAATTCTTTTTCAAAAAATTCTTTTTTTAAAGTTTTCCCATCCATATTTTAACTCCTAATATTTAAAAATTAATTAAACCTTATAGCTATTTCGCTTTATTTCTTGTTTCATAGGCTCTTTTTCTTTATAATCTTTATAATTTATAAATAGCTGTTATTTTGTTTTTTGGTTCAATATTACTGCCCATAAAACAATAAAAATACAAAATATTATTCATAACCTATTATAAAAATATAAGCTTATTTAGTCAATATTTTTATTTTCCTAACATTTGCCATTTTTGATAATATCATTTTAATTTTTATATATTTTGGAGTTTTTATTTTTTAATTATTTCCTTTACAAAAATTTGTTTTTTATATATAATTAAATAAATATTTTCTTTTTTACCCTTATTTTACAAGGAGGTTTTTATGCACGATAAAGTTTCAACAAATTTAGATTTTGTTAATAAAGAAAAGCAAATTATAGATTTTTGGAAAAAAAATAATATATTTGAAAAAAGTATCAATGCAAGAAATGATAGCCCTGTATTTACCTTTTATGACGGCCCCCCTACAGCAAATGGTCTGCCCCACATAGGGCATGTGCTAACAAGAGCTATAAAAGATATAATACCACGGTATAAAACGATGAAGGGCTATAAAGTGCTTAGAAAGGCTGGCTGGGATACCCATGGCTTGCCTGTTGAGCTAGAAATAGAAAAAAAGCTAAATATAAGCGGTAAGCCCCAAATAGAAAGTTTTGGTATTGAACCTTTTGTTAAAGAATGTAAAGAAAGTGTTTTTAAATACGAATCTTTATGGGTAGATATGAGCAACCGTGTTGGCTTTTTTGCTGATATGCTAAACCCTTATGTAACATATTATAATGAATATATAGAGTCTGTATGGTGGGCTTTAAAGCAAATTTGGGAAAAGGGGCTTATATATAAAGGGCATAAAGTTGTGCCTTATTGTCCACGATGTGGCACATCTCTTTCTAGCCATGAGGTTGCCCAAGGCTATAAAGATGTTAAGGACAAAACAGCTTTTGCTAAATTTTTAATAAAAGATACTACAGATGAATACTTTTTAGCTTGGACAACAACCCCATGGACACTTCCATCTAACGTCGCTTTAGCTGTTAACCCAGACGAGCTTTATGCTAAAATACAAATAGATAATGAAAAATATATCCTTGCAAAAGCTCTTATAGAAAAGCTTTTTGAAAAAGACCAATATAAGCTTTTGGATACATTTAAAGGCAAATCTTTAGAAGGCATAAGCTATATACCACTTTTTGATTATGCTAAAAATATGATAGATAAAAAGGCTCATTATGTAGTTTGTGATGGCTATGTAACATTAACAGACGGTACTGGTATAGTACATTTAGCCCCTGCTTTTGGTGAAGATGACTACCGTGTTTGTAAAAATTATGATTTACCTGTTATAAATCTTGTTAATGAAGAGGGCAAATTTGTAAATGAAGTTACAGATTTTGCTGGTATTTTTGTTAAAGATGCTGATATAGATATTATTAAAAAATTAAAAGCAGAAAATAAGCTTTTAAAAGCAGAAAATTATGAACATAGCTATCCTTTTTGTTGGCGCTGTGATACCCCTCTTTTATATTACGCAAGAAATACATGGTTTATCGCTATGACAAAAGTTAAAGATAATTTAATAAAAAATAATGACACCGTTACATGGTACCCTGATAATATTAAAAAAGGGCGTTTTGGTAACTTTCTTGAAAATGTTGTAGATTGGGGGCTTTCTCGTGAAAGATATTGGGGCACCCCTCTACCTATATGGGAATGTGCTTGTGGACATAAAGAATTAATAGGAAGCATTAAAGAATTAAAAGAAAAGGCTAAAAATTGCCCAGATGATATAGAGCTGCATAAGCCTTATATAGATAATGTCCATCTAAATTGCCCAAAATGCCAAAGCGATATGAAGCGTGTTACAGAGGTTATTGATTGCTGGTTTGATTCGGGCTGTATGCCTTTTGCACAGTGGCATTATCCTTTTGAAAATGAAGAAATATTTAACCAAAACTTTCCGGCTGACTTTATTTCTGAAGCTATAGACCAAACTAGAGGATGGTTTTATACACTTATGGCTATATCTACCCTTATATTTGATAAAGCCCCTTATAAAAACGTAATTGTTCTAGGGCATGTACAAGATAAAAATGGCAAAAAAATGAGTAAATCTAAAGGCAACGCTATAGAACCAACATATATATTAGAAAAGCAAGGGACAGACGCTGTTAGATGGTATTTTTATTCTAACAGTGCGCCGTGGCTCCCTAACAGATTTTATGAAGAGGCAGTAAATGAAGGGCAACGCAAATTCATGGGCACTTTATGGAACACTTATGCTTTTTATGTACTATATGCTAATATAGATAATTTTAACGCTAAAAATTATACCCTTGATTACAAAAATTTAACCCCTATGGATAAATGGATATTATCAAAACTAAATTCTTTAATAAAATTTGTCGATAATGGCTTAAATAATTATAAATTAACAGAAACAGCAAGAGCATTGTTAGAATTTATAGATGAGCTTAGCAACTGGTATGTAAGGCGTTCACGTGAGCGTTTTTGGGCTAAAGCTATGGATAACGATAAAATAAGTGCTTACATGACTTTATATACTGCCCTTACAAATGTTATAAAGCTTGCTGCACCTTTTGTACCTTTTATAACAGAAGCTATTTATCAAAATCTTGTTGTAAAAATAGATGAAAATGCAAAAGAAAGTATCCATCTTTGCGACTTTCCAACGTATGATGAAAGCCTTATAGATAAAGATTTAGAACATGATATGGATATTGTTTTATCTATTGTTGTAGCAGGGCGTGCCGCAAGAAATAATGCTAATATAAAAAATAGGCAGCCGTTGCAAAATATGTATATAAAATCTAACAAAATATTAGATAATATGTTTATAGATATTATAAAAGACGAGCTTAATATTAAAGATATTAACTTTAAAGATGATTTATCAAGCTTTACATCTTATTCTTTTAAACCACTTCTTAAAGTTGTTGGCAAAAAGTACGGTAAATTTGTTCCTCAAATCACACAATTTTTAAAAGAAACTCCTTCTGCCAGCCTTATGGAAGATTTAAAAAATAAAGGTTTTATACAGCTTAATATAGAAGGAGAAGAAATAAAGCTTACAGAAGATGAGCTTTTGATAGAAATGTCAAAGCTAGAAGGCTTTGTTTCTGAAACAGAAAAGGATATAACAATTGTTATAGATACAACCCTTACAGAAAGCTTAATAGAAGAAGGCTTTATTAGAGAAATAATAAGCAAAATACAAACTATGAGAAAAGAGGCAGAATTTAATGTCCTTGACCGTATAGAAATATGCTATACAGGAAATGAAAAAATATCAAATATTATAACCAAAAATAGCATACAAATAAAAGAAGAAGTGCTAGCAAACGGTATTTCTAAAGCTGAAGATAAAATAGAGCCTAGCTTTTTTACAAAAAGTTTTGATATAAACGGCGAAGATTTAACCCTTTATATTAAAAAATCTTAGTTTTTTATTACAAAATAATATATTTATATAATTAGAACATGATATAGTTATATAAGTTTTTGCTAATTTTTAGCATAATCCTATGCTTTCATCTATCATGATGAAAGCTTTTTTATCTTAATTATTTTTATCTAATACAGGAGTGGTTTTTATATTTATTGGTATTTTTTTAATACTTATAGGCTGTTTTTTAATTTTTATTACATTTTTTAAAAATTCTAAAAATTTAAAAGATAAAAATATAAAAAAAACTGAAGATGAAGATGAAACTATTTCAGCTATTTTTAAAAATAAAATAAATATTATACTTATGATTTTTTTACTTTTTATTTTTTTTATTATTTTGCTAATTATATTTTTAAAAATAAATAATTTTTTTAGGAGGAGTATATGAAAAAACAATTAGAAAAAACATATGACCCAAAAATGGAAGAGGCTATCTATCAAAATTGGCTAAAAAAAGGCTATTTTAAAGCAAAAATAGATAAAACAAAAAAGCCTTTTTCTATAATGATGCCCCCTCCTAATATAACAGGACATTTGCATATGGGGCACGCACTTAATAATACGCTGCAAGATATTATTATTCGCTTTAAAAGGATGCAAGGCTATTGTGCCCTATGGCTCCCTGGTACAGACCACGCAAGCATATCTACAGAGGTTAAAGTGTGCGAAAAGCTTTTAAAAGATGGTATAAAAAAAGAAGATATAGGGCGTGAAGAATTTTTAAAAAAGGCTTGGCAATGGAGAGAAGAATACGGCAAAACTATTATTAATCAGCTAAAAAAACTAGGTAATTCTTGCGACTTTTCAAGAGAAAGATTTACATTAGATGAAGGACTTTCTAAAGCTGTTTTACAAGTGTTCGTTAACCTTTATGAAAAGGGCTATATATATAAAGGAGAAAAGCTTATAAATTGGTGCCCTTGTTGCAAAACAACAATTTCTGATGCCGAGGTTAACCATGTAGAAAAGGAATCTTTCTTATGGCATATAAAATATCCTATTAAAGGCACGGCTGACTTTTTATGCTTTGCAACAACAAGACCAGAAACAATGCTAGGCGATACAGCAATTGCAGTAAACCCTAATGATGAAAGATATAAGTCATTTATAGGCAAAACTTGTATTGTACCTTTTGTTAATAGAGAAATACCTATTATAGCAGATGAATATGTCGATATGGAATTTGGTACCGGTGTTGTTAAAGTAACTCCAGCCCATGACCCTAACGATTTTGAAATAGGGCTAAGGCATAATTTGCCAAAAATAAATGTATTAAACGACAACGCAACAATAAATGAAAACGGCGGCATTTTTAAAAATTTATCAAGAGAAGATGCAAGAAAAGAAATTATAGAAAATTTAAAAAAGCTAAATCTATTTGTAAAAAAAGAACCTATAAACCACTCTGTCGGTACACATGAAAGATGCAATCAAATAGTGGAGCCTTTAATAAAAACACAGTGGTTCGTTAAAATGGATAACCTTGCAAAAAAAGCTTTAGATGCTTATTACGACAAAAAAGTTAATTTTGTACCAGATAGATTTGCTAAAATATATATACACTGGCTTGAAAATATTAAAGACTGGTGCATATCAAGGCAGCTATGGTGGGGGCATAGGATACCAGCTTACTATTGCCAAAATTGTGGTAACATAGAGGTAAGTATAAATAAGCCAAAAGCTTGCTCTAAATGTGCTTGTGATAATCTTTTGCAAGATGAAGATATTTTGGATACATGGTTTAGCTCTGCTTTATGGTGTTTTTCTACCCTTGGTTGGCCAGAAAAAACAGAAGAGCTGGAATATTTTTACCCAACAAATGTTTTGGTAACCGGCTATGATATAATATTCTTTTGGGTTGTTAGGATGGTATTTTCTGGGCTTGAGCAGATGGAAGAAGTGCCTTTTAAAGATGTCCTTATAAACGGACTTGTTAGAGATGCTAATGGGCAAAAAATGAGCAAATCTTTAGGCAACGGTATAGACCCATTAGATGTTATAGAAAAATACGGTGCTGACGCTTTAAGGCTAATGCTTATTAAAGACACCGCTATAGGTAATGATATAAGATTTCATTTTGAAAAATTAGAATCTAATAGAAATTTTTTAAACAAAATTTGGAACGCTGCACGCTTTATTTTTATGCATATAAATGATGATATAAAAATCGCTAATTTGGACAAACTTATTATTGCAGACAAATGGATTTTATCAAAATGTAATACACTTATTAAAGAAGTTACACATAATATAGAAAATTATGATTTAGGAATTGCGCTTTCTAAAATATATGACTTTATATGGGACGAATATTGCGACTGGTATATAGAAATGGTTAAACCACGTCTTTATAATCAAGAGGACAAAACAAGAGAAGCAGCTATCTATACCCTAAAAACGGTATTAATAAATTGCCTAAAAATGCTCCATGTGTTTACCCCTTTTATAACAGAAGAGCTTTTTACATCTATACAAGATAAAGAAGAAACAATTATGCTATCTAGCTGGCCAAAATTCAATAGCGATTTAGTCTTTTCAAAAGAAGAACAAAATATAGAAATTATAAAAAATGCTATAAAAAATATAAGAGCTATAAGAACAGATATGAACGTACCTAATTCTAAAAAAGCTCCTGTTATCCTTGTTACAAACGATACCGATTTAAAAAATGCATTTGAAGAAAGCACATCATTTTTCAAAATTTTAGCTAATGCTACATCTTTTGAAATAAAAGACGATATTTTAAATAAAGAAAATGATTTTATATCTTCTGTTATACAAAATGGTATAATATATATACCTTTTAAAGAGCTCATAGATAAAGAAAGAGAGCTTTTAAGGCTAAAAAAAGAAGAAGAAAGCTTTATAAAAGAAATAGAGCGTGTCGATAAAAAGCTTGCTAATAGTGGATTTATATCTAAAGCCCCACAAAATATTATAGAAGAAGAAAAAGCAAAAAAATATAAATATGAAGATATGCTAAAAAAAGTTAAAGAACAAATTTCTATTTTATCCAACATTTAATTTTCTTAAAATGTATTGACTTTTTTTAATAATGTGTTATAATTAATAATAGTTATTAGTTAATAACTTTTGTTTATGAAATTCATTTAAAATTTATAAGGAGGCTTTTGTATGAGAAAATTTGTTTGTACTATTTGTGGTTATGTTCATGAAGGGGAGCATCCTCCAGAAGCTTGCCCAACTTGCAAAGCACCAGCATCTAAATTTAAAGAGCAAACTTCTTCTGAAGGCTTAACATGGGCTTGCGAACATGTTGTTGGTGTTGCACAAGGCGCTCCTCAAGAAATTATAGATGGCCTTAGGATGAACTTTGATGCCGAATGTTGTGAAGTTGGTATGTATCTTGCTATGTCTAGGGTTGCCCACAGAGAAGGCTATCCAGAAATTGGCTTATACTATCAACAAGCAGCTTTTGAAGAGGCAGAACATGCATCTAAATTTGCTGAACTATTAGGAGAAGTTGTTACAGACTCTACTAAAAAGAACCTTGAGCTTCGTGTTGCTGCTGAAAACGGCGCTACTGCTGGTAAATTTGAGCTTGCTAAATTAGCTAAAGAGCTTAACCTTGATGCAGTGCACGATACAGTACATGAAATGGCTAAAGATGAAGCAAGGCACGGAAGAGCTTTTGAAGGACTTCTTAAAAGATATTTTAATAACTAATTTTAAACATAGGCTTTTTGGCCTATGTTTTTTTATTTATT
>CBCPNA010000007.1:0-10887 GCA_965120415.1 uncultured Bacillota bacterium
AACCAAAAACATCCTTACACATAAAAATATGCAAGGATGTTTTTATTAATCTTGTGTATATGCAAGCAGTGCTACATGTCTAGCTCTTTTTATAGCTACTGTTAAAGTACGCTGATGTTTAGCACAATTGCCTGTTATTCTTCTTGGTAATATTTTACCTCTTTCAGAAACGTGTTTTTTTAGCTTTGCAACATCTTTATAATCTATATTTGTAACCTTTTCAGCACAAAAGCTACAAATACGCTTTTTCCTTTTGCCACGTTTTTTATTTATCAATGTAAAATAACCTCCTAAATTAAAATGGTAAATTTTCATCATCAACACCAGATTCTATAGCATAAAAATCATCTGATGAAGTAACATCATTTTCAGGTAATGCTTGGATATTATCTTCTTCTTTTTGGACAGCATTAGCAATTGCTGCATCTGATGCTTGCTTACTTTCCAAAAATTCTACTTCTTCTATATAAATTTCTGTAGAATATCTTTTTTGGTTATTTTGGTCAACCCAAGAATTTACCCTTATAGCGCCGGTAATACCTATCATTTTGCCTTTAAAAAAATATTTGCCTATAAATTCTGCCGTTTTACCAAATGCAATACAGTTGATAAAATCAACATCTTGCTCACCCTCTCTTTTGAAACGGCGACTAACAGCGACAGAAATCCTTGTGATAGCGAGGGGTTCGGCACCTTGAGAATATCTAATTTCTGGATCTCTTGTAAGGCGACCAGATATAATAACTTTATTCATAAAAACCTCTTTTAAACATCTTCTTTTATTACTAAATAGCGTATTATATTTTCTTTAATGCGTAGACGCTGTTCTAACTCTTGTGGTAAAGTTGGCTCTGCAGTAAATTTGATGAAATAATAAAAACCTTCATTGAACTTTTTAATTTCATAAGCAAGCTTACGTTTGCTCCAATTGTCGATATTTTCTATATTGCCACCAAATTTTGCGATAAGCTCTTTTACAGCTTCAACCTCTTTGTTTAAGGCGTCTTCTTCAAGAGTTGGGTTGATAACTAACGCTAATTCATATTTTAGCATATGCACACCTCCTTTTGGACAAGGCTCTCTTAAAAAGAGAACAAGGAATTATATTATAATTAAGTATTATATCATATGCTGAAAATTTTTACAATAGTAATTTTTAAAAAATAATATTAAAATTGCAAGCTTACAACAGCTATATTATACATAAAAATTATAAAATAAAAAAAATTAGCTAACAAATCATATATTCATATATTATTAAATATAAAATTGGTTACACATATTAAAATTATTAGATGTAATAGATAAAATATATTTTAAATTAATACACCTTTTATAAAAAGCGCCTATTACATATTATTTTGTTTAATAGCATATATTTATAAAAATAAAGTTAAAAGGATGTTTTTATGTCAAGAATTGCAGATTTACAAGAAAAGGAAGTTATAAATATAAAAGATTGTATAAGGCTTGGCTATATTTCAGATATAGAAATAGACATAAGAAAGGGTAATGTGATAAATATTATTGTTCAAGGCGACGGCAAAATTTTTAATTTTTTTGGTAAAGAAAGCGAATATATAATTCCGTGGGACAATATTAAAAAAATAGGCGATGATATAATACTTGTAGATATAGAAGGAAAAAAACATTTTAATACAGATTAGGGAGATTAAGCTTTTTTATTATTTCTGAAAAATACATATAAAGCAACAAGTATTATTATTGCATATCCTAAAATGCTATATTTATCTGGTATTTGATTAAATACAAAATATCCAATTATTGCAGAAAAAATTATTTGAGAATAATCGAATATAGAAATTTCTCTTGCGGGGGCGTTTGAATAAGCAAAAGTTATTGCAAATTGCCCAAAAGCTGCAAAAATACCAGCCAAAAGTAAATAAATCACTTGCATAAAATCCATAGGGTTATAATTTAATATTATATAAGGTAAAGAAACAACGCAAGAAAATGAAGAAAAGAAAAATACGATAAAAGCTCCATTTTCTCCTCTTAAAGCAAGCTTTCTTACAAATGTGTAAGCAAGCCCCGCAGCCATAGCCCCTAAAAGACCTATAAAAGCAGGAAATGTGTTTAAAGAGGTATCTGAACTACCACTAAATATGGATGGGAAATCTAAAATTAGAGTAGGGTTTATTATAAATATGCTACCTAAAAAGGCTATTAAAATACATATAAATTGCCATAGCTTTATGCTTTCTTTTAAAATGAAATAAGAAAATATAATAACAAAAAAAGGCGATAGCTTATTTATCATAGAAGAATCAGCAAGTATTAAATATTCTATAGAATAAAAATTAAAAAATATACCTATAGTACCAAAAAAGGAACGCAGTATTAAATACAAGAGATTTTCTTTTTTAAATTTAAAATATTGTTTAGATTTTATTAAAACAATTAAGGCAAATATTAAAGCTATAAAATTTCTAAAAAAGCTTTTTTGTATAGTAGAAATATCGCCAGCAAGCTTTACAAAAGTACTCATTAAAGCAAAAGATAAAGAAGATAAAATTATATATATAATACCTTTAGTTTTATTAGTAGTTTTAGCAGACATATAAAAAATCCTTTCTATAATGCATATATTAAATTGATTATATATTTTTTTTGTGTTAATATATAATATATTTTAATTAAGTTTTTTTATTTAGTCAAATTATTTAATTATTTTAAGGAGCAATTTATGAATTATAAAAAAGAATTTATAAAATTTATGTGTGATGCTAATGTTTTAACTTTTGGCAATTTTATTACAAAAAGCGGAAGAAATAGCCCTTATTTTATAAATACAGGCTTTTATAGCACAGGCGAACAAATAAGCAAGCTAGGGTATTTTTATTCAAGATGTATAAAAGAAAACAATATTAAAGCAAATGTTCTTTTTGGGCCAGCTTATAAGGGGATACCTTTGTGTGTTTCTGTTGCATCTTGCCTTTATAAAGAAGGTATTAATATAAGCTATGCATTTAACAGAAAAGAAATAAAAGACCACGGCGAAGGGGGAATTATTGTTGGGCATAATATTAAGCCAAATGATAAAATAATTATTGTAGAAGATGTTATAACATCTGGGCTTGCTATTAAAGAAAGTCTTGATATTTTAAAAAATATTGCTAATGTGGAAGTGGCTGCTATTATCGTTTCTGTCGATAGGATGGAAAAGGGCGAAAAAGATATATCTGCAATACAAGAAATTTATGACAAATACAAAATAAAAGTCTACCCTATTGTTACAATAATAGATATAATAGATGCTATAAAAAATAACGATATACAAGGAAAAGAATATTTAGAAAAAATAGAAGAATATAGAAAAAATTATGGCATTTTGTAATTATAAATATAGTGTATCTTATGGTTGATTTTGTTTATATCGTATGATATAATTATAACAAATTTTTGCTTAATTTTTTGCTTAATATTATATAATGTTTAAAGCCTATTTTTTAATAAGGCTATCTTTAATCCAAAAAAATAGCGCTTTATTACCTAAACTCAAAAGAAAGGATGAAAAAAATGAATGTTGCTTTAAAAGATAAAAACAAAATTTTAAAATTAATATGCTCTTTTGTTTTTTTACTTAGTTTAGTTTTGTTTAATGCCTTTTATGCTTTTGCACAAGACCCAATATACGTAACGATAAACGGCGAACCTATGGAATATCAAGATGTACAACCCCAAATAACAAATCAAAGGGCCATGGTACCTATAAGAGAAACAGCAGAAGCTTTAGGGGCGACTGTCGAGTGGAACAAAACAACAGAAACAATGACTATTGTTAAAGGGGACCTTGTTTCTACTCACCAAATGTTTACAAACTACATAATTGTAAATGGAGAGAAAAAAAGCTTTGATACCTCTTCTATCAATGTATCTGACCGTATATTAATGCCTGTTTTGATGCTTAGCGAGGCTATAGGGGCAGAGGTAACATGGGATAACGATACAAGAACGGTTAATATTATAACAGATACCCCAGCTATAGAAAGTGTTTCTCTTGACAATACTGAAGTTGCTAGCGGAGAAAGGGTAATATTAACTATCGTTGCAAATAGCAATACAGAAAGGGTTAAAATTATTGATACAGACGATTCTACCGTTATTTCAGAAAGTACAACATATATTACAAACGACGATGGTACTAAAACTTTTTCTATTCCATTTTCTCAAGAGGTTACTAAAAATACATACAAATCTTTAAAAGTTATTGCGGGCGACTTGACAAGCTATAATGAATCAGCGTCTGCTTATAAAGTATGCTCTATCACAATAACTATATCTACAACAGACGGCATTGTTTCTGCTGAGGCTGATAATACAGAAATATCAAGAGGCGATAGCGTTACATTTACTATAAAAACAGAAGAAGATGTTAAAAAAGTAAAATTAGTAAACACTTCAACTGAAGAAGAAATAGAATTAACAACATACACAATAGAAGACGATTTAAACATTTTTACAGCTACTATTACCCTTTCAAATAGAGGGGATATAACCTTTAATGTATATCCAGAAAATGACGGAGAATACAGCACTTCATATGAAACAATTACAATAAGCGTTGTAGCTTCTGGTACAAGCTCTATAGATAAAGATGCAACTCTTACCTTCCATGATATTTATTTAATAAGCCCTAAAACTTATGTAGGGGAAGATATAGAGCTTAGGCTTACAACAAGCTCTGATATAACTAAAGTTATAGTTTATGATGAAAATGATAAAGAATTAGAAGAGGTAACTTCTCCTTTATCAGAAAATGAAACAGATAATGTTAATACATGGGGCTTAACCGTATCTGTATATAAAGAAGGAAGAAATAAATACACAATTGTAGGATATGACGAAAACGATGAAACAGTTACAGAAACATTAAGCATAATAGGTACTTCTTATAATAGCGACGCACTACAAATAGTTAATATTTTGCAAAAAGATTCTACCGCTATAATGGGTGATACTGTTAAATTTACTATTAGGACAACTTCTTTAGCAACAGAAATTAAAGTAATGGACGGTACAGATACCCTTAAAACAATTACAAGCTACAAAAAAGACGGTGATATTAGGGTATGGGAAGTTAAAGTAACTATAACATCTAGCAATAAAGATAGCCTTAGTGTTGTTGCATATTCTTCCACCGGTGCTGCTGTTTCTGAAGTTTTATCTCCTTATATTTCTGATATAGAGACACCGGAAATATATGATGTTTCTTTAGAATCTAGTACAGTATCTTTAAATGAATATATAAGGGTTACTGTTTATACAAATGCAGCTGTTTCTAAAGTATGGATTGAAGATGAAGATGGATATAACGTTAGTGGTACAAAAACATCTTATGACAGCGTATCAGGCGATGAATATGAATGGGTTTTAAAAGTACCAGCAGATGAAAAAGGCGACCGTATAACATACAATGTATACGCAGCAGACGCTAACGGTTATGAAGTAGATGATTATTTTAGAGTAAAAGTTGTTGAATAATAATAATTTATTAAGCCTTGTTGTATTAATTGCAACAAGGCTTATAATAAATAGAGGGCTATATATTATGAAAAATTTAACATTAATGACTGATTTATACCAACTAACTATGATGCAAGGCTATTATAAAGCAAATATGCATAATAAAAAAGCAGTATTTGATTTATTTTACAGAAAGAACCCTGGGAAGAACGGCTTTTCTATATTTTGTGGGTTAGAGCAAGTAGTTGATTATATTAACAATATAAAGTTTACGAAAGAAGATATAGATTATTTAAAAAGTTTGAATATATTTGAAGAAGATTTTTTAAATTATTTAAAAAGTTTTAAATTTATAGGGACTATATTTTCAGCCCCTGAGGGGAGCGTTGTATTCCCTTATGAGCCTTTAATAACAGTACATGGCACTATATTTGAAGCGCAATTTTTAGAAACAACAATATTAAATATAATAAATCATCAAAGCTTAATAGCAACAAAAGCGGCACGTGTTGTTTGGGCGGCGGCTGGAGATAATGTTATAGAGTTTGGAGCAAGGAGAGCTCAAGCACCAGATGCTGCTTTATATGGAGCAAGGGCTAGCATAATAGGGGGGTGCTATGCAACAAGTAATGTTTTAGCAGGGCAAATGTTTAATATTAATATTAGTGGTACACATGCTCATAGCTGGGTTATGAGTTTTGAAGATGAATTAAAGGCGTTTACAACATATGCAAGGCTTTACCCTAACAACTGTATCCTTTTGGTTGACACATACGATACTTTAAAAAGTGGTGTACCTAATGCAATAAAAGTTTTTAAACAAATGCAAAAAGAAGGAATTAGCCTTAAAAATTACGGTATTAGACTAGATAGCGGTGATTTGTCTTATATATCTACAAAAGCAAGAAAAATGCTAGACGAGGTCGGATTTTATGATGCGGTTATAGTAGCTTCGAGTGATTTAGATGAAAATATTATATCTTCATTAAAACAACAAGGTACAAAAATAAATATATGGGGGGTCGGAACAAGCCTTATAACATCTAGTGGATGTCCTGCTTTTGGGGGAGTTTATAAGCTTGTGGCAGAAGAAAAAGACGGTAATATGATACCAAAAATTAAAGTATCAGAAAATTTTGAAAAAGTAACCAACCCTGGTATTAAAAAGGTATTTAGGCTTTATGATAAATCAAATGATAAATTAAAAGCAAGCCTTATAACGCTAGATTATGAAACGATAGATACAACAAAAGATTTAACAATATTTCATCCAATGGAAACATGGAAAAAGATGACTTTAAAAGCTAATGCATATTATGCTAAAGAGCTTTTAGAGCCTGTTTTTATAGATGGCAAATGCGTTTTTAAGCCAAAAACTGTTTTAGAAATACAAAAGTATTGTAATAGCCAAAAAGAAAGCCTTTGGGAAGAGTGCAAAAGGCTAATAAACCCTCATATATTGCCGGTTGACCTTTCAGAAGATTTGTACAATCTTAAAAAAGATTTGCTAAATAAAATGAAGATGAAATGATTAAAGCATTTGTGAATTTGACAAATGGCTATGTTTAGAATATAATATAAATTAATTTAATAAAAGGAGTTGGTATAAATGGAAAATTACGAATTAAATTCAGAAGACTTAGAAAAATTAGAAAAAAATTTAGATGAGGCTTTAAGAAAAAATGCTGTTACAGGCTTTATGGAAAAAGATGTCGATGGCTTTGAAGATGGTATAGTGAAAATTCCAATATTGGAATTTAAAGATAGTATAATACATATTACGCAAAAAACTCATGAACTATTAAAAAGAGATATTCATATTACATTGGAAAATTTAAATAAAGAATATATACAATATACTATACAATATATTATAAAATATGGAGTTGATAAAATAGTTAATTCTTATGCGAAAGAAATTGATGCTTATAGAATTTCTAAGCTTGTAAGTTTTGCAGAAAAATATGCTAGTACTAATTGCGAATATGGTTATACACCAAATAAAGATACAATATGTGAAAAAATATTAAATAGTATTAGTATACTAAGAAAAAAATATCAAGGTATAATTTACATATTGATGAATTATGAAACAACAAATGTGCTAAGTTTAGCAACTGGTTATATAGATTATAGAAATATTGAATATATTACTTGCGATAGTTTATACACAAAAGAAGATAATAATAAAAGTATTAATTTTATGCTTATTCCAGCGTCAACCCCTTTAGCATTTGCAAAACATAAAGTAAAATATATACCATATGAAAAAAATTTATATAGGAGTGCAAATGAACTAATTCTTGACTTACAGCATGAATTGATTGTTAATCCAGTTAATCCAGATAAAGAAAATATGATTTATATGAATGTTAAAGATAATGCATAAGATAAGTTAAAAATTAATGATAAATTTTTATAAAAATTACAATAATACTTTTAGGAGGAGTTTTATGCAAAAAGGTAATCTTTCTATCAACAGTGAAAATATTTTACCTATTATAAAAAAATGGCTTTATTCAGATTCAGACATATTTATAAGAGAGCTTGTAAGTAACGCTTGCGACGCTATTAACAAGCTTAAAAAATTAAGCTCTATGGGCGAAGCCACTTTAAATGAAGATGAAAAGCTTTCTGTTAGAGTTGTTTTAGATGAAAGAGAAAGTATTATACAAATTATAGATAACGGAATAGGTATGACAAAAGAAGAAATAGAACAATATATAACACAAATAGCCTTTTCTGGAGCGACTGATTTTGTTAACAAATATAAAGACAAATTTGAAGATGGAGCAGACATAATAGGGCATTTTGGGCTTGGCTTTTATTCTGCTTTTATGGTTGCAGACAAAGTTATGATAGATACTCTTTCTTATAAAGAAGGGGCAAAAAGCGCTAAATGGATATGCGACGGGGGTATAGAATATGAAATAGGAGATGGAGAAAGGACAGAAAGAGGTACGACAATAACCTTATTTGTTTCTGAAGATAGCAAAGACTTTTTGGACGATTTTAAGCTAAAAAGTATTTTGAACAAATATTGTAGCTTTATGCCTATAGAAATATATTTTGAAGATGTAGAAATTATAGAAAAGCAAGAGAGAGATTTAAAAAGAAAACAAGAAAAAAATCCAGATGAAATATGCGAAATGCCAGAAAATTTGCCTATAAACAAAACAGAGCCTTTATGGATAAAAGAGCCTAACAAATGTACAAAAGAAGAATATATAGAATTTTACCACTCTGTATTTTCAGACGTAAACGACCCACTTTTTTGGATACATTTAAACATGGACTATCCTTTTAAGCTAAAAGGTATTTTGTATTTTCCTAAGCTAAAACACGAGTTAGATTCAATAGAAGGGCAAGTTAAGCTTTATAACAACCAAGTGTTTATAGCAGATAATATAAAAGAAGTAGTGCCTGAATTTTTTCTTCTTTTAAAAGGAGTTTTAGATTGTCCTGATTTGCCTTTAAACGTTAGTAGGAGTTTTTTGCAAAATGATGGTTATGTTACAAAAATGAATAAATACATAACAAAAAAAGTTGCAGATAAGCTAAATAGCCTATTTAAAAAAGAAAGAAGTAAATTTGAAAGCTTTTGGGAAGATATAAACCAATTTATTAAATACGGTTGTCTTAAAGAAACAGATTTTTATGAAAAAATAAAAGATTCTTTATTATTTAAAACAATAAATGATAAATTTGTTACAATACAAGAATATTTAGATTTAACCAAAAATACAAATGAAAACAAAAAACCAGCAAATATTTTTTATGCAACAGATACAATACAACAAGCTCAATATATAAAAATGTTTAAAGAAAGCAATCTAGAGGCAGTTATATTAGATACAAAGCTTGACGCACCTTTTATGTCTGTTATAGAAATGAATAACCGTGATGTTAAATTTTTAAGAATTGATGCTGATATTGATGAAACATTAAAAGATTCTTCTAAAGAAACAGATTCTGCTTTAAACGAAAGCTTAGAAAAGCTTTTTAAAGAAAATTTAACAAAAACAGAAAATGTAAAAATAGTAGTAGAAAGCTTAAAATCAAAAGAAATATCAGGGGTTATCCAGCTTAGCGAAGAGGCAAGGCGTATGGAAGAGATGACAAAGCTATATGGTATGGCTATGCCTTTTGCTACAATGCCGACAGAAGAAATATTAGTATTAAACGCTAATAACAATGTTGTAAATTTGCTATTAAAACTAAAAGACGATGAAACAAAAAAAGAAGAAACAAAAATGATTTGTAACCAAATATATGACCTTGCGACAATGAGCCATAAACATCTTGATATGGAAGCTATGACAGCTTTTATAGAAAGAAGTAATAAAATATTAGAGCTTTTGCTAAAAGATTAATAAAAAGGCTATCCTTTATTTAAGGATAGCTTTTTTGAATATATAAATACTACATGTTTTACATGTAGATTTAAAAAGGCGGTGCCTATAAGTAGAAAAAACAACAATATATGTGTTTGTAAGTTATATAAAAATAAAGGAGGTATTTAAAACATATAGTAATAGTTTATCTCGTACAAAATGGAATTGTAAATATTATATAGTAATTATAAAAAAATTGTCAAATATATTGACAATTTTTTTATAAAAAGTTAAACTTATTATAGTTTTATATTTTGTTTAAAAATTAGAAAATTTATAATATAAAGATTACATTTATGAAAGGAACTATATGGAATTAAAAGAAATAATTGAAAATTTGCTTAGAAAAAAAGAAGCTTATATATCAGAAGATGATAAACTTTTAAAAGCCAAAATATATGAAGATACACAAAAATTAAATCCAGAATTAATAGAATTGTTATTAAGTAATGAAAAAGTAAAGGAAATGTTTTTTATTAGTGTAAAAGGCGTTTTAGTTTTTGATAAGGAAAAATTTATTTCAGTAATTAATTCTAAAAATTTTTTACCGGATAGTTATACAAAGTATTGTAATAAAATAGGTTTAACACATAATAATAGATTTATTTCAAAAAGTAATGATGTAGTGCTTGATTTTCCATACAAAGACTGTATTTTAGCAGGTGGGCAAACAAAAGATGACCAAAAAAGAGAAGAAATAGTATTTAATGAAATAATAGCAAGTGATGAAATAACGAGGATGTTAGCGCCTAAAGTATTTACTAATGCTAAAAGATATACAAAAGATGGAATAGAAGAAGATATAACATTTAATGAAGATGATAATCTTATAATTAAGGGTAATAATTTGATTGCACTTTCATTGATGTTAAAAAGATATGAAGGTAAAGTTAAATGTATTTATATAGACCCGCCATATAATACAGGAAATGATAGTTTTGGATATAATGATAAATTTAATCATTCAACTTGGCTTGTATTTATGAAAAATAGGTTAGAATTGGCA
>CBCPNA010000008.1:0-68032 GCA_965120415.1 uncultured Bacillota bacterium
ATAAATTAATATTATTAATGCATTAGTTTGTGGAGGATATTATGTCAACTGAAAAATTGGTTAAAGAAATAACATCCATGGAAGAAGATTTTGCTAAATGGTATACAGATATTGTTAAAAAAGCAGATTTAATAGATTATTCTTCTGTTAGAGGGTGCATGATTTTAAAACCTTATGGTTACGCTATATGGGAGCTTATCCAAAAAGTTTTGGATAGCAAATTAAAACAGACTGGGCATGAAAATGTATATATGCCTTTATTTATACCAGAGAGCCTTTTGCAAAAAGAAGAGGAGCATGTAGAAGGATTTGCTCCAGAGGTTGCTTGGGTTACAAAAGGAGGAGAAGAAGATTTAACAGATAGGCTATGTGTACGCCCAACTTCAGAAGCTTTATTTTGCGAACATTATGCAAATACGATAGAATCTTACAGAGATTTGCCAAAGCTTTATAACCAATGGTGCTCTGTTGTTAGATGGGAAAAGGCAACAAGACCATTTTTGCGTAGCTTAGAATTTTTATGGCAAGAGGGGCATACAGCGCACGCAACATACGAAGAGGCAAGGCAAGAGGCTTTAAATATGCTAGATTTGTATGAAAATTTTTGTACAGAATATTTAGCTATGCCGGTTATAAAAGGGCAAAAAACAGATAAGGAAAAATTTGCTGGCGCTAAAGAAACATTTACGATAGAATCTTTAATGCATGATGGAAGAGCATTACAAGCTGGTACAGCTCACAATTTTGGAGATGATTTTGCTAAAGCTTTTGATATAAAATATACAGATAAAGAAAATAAATTGCAATATGTTAATCAATCTTCATGGGGGGTATCTACAAGGCTTATAGGAGGGCTTATAATGGTGCATAGCGATAATAACGGGCTTGTATTGCCCCCTAAGATAGCTCCTATACAAATTGTTATTTTGCCTATAAATTTTAAAAAAGATGGAGTTATAGAAAAAGCAGAGCAAATAAAAGAAGTTATATCAACACAATTTAGGACAAAAATAGATTTAACAGATAAAACCCCAGGCTTTAAATATAGCGAATATGAGATGAAAGGGGTACCATTAAGGATAGAAATAGGCCCACGTGATATAGAAAATAATAAATGCGTCATAGTTAGAAGAGATACAAGAGAAAAGATAACAGCAGATATACCTAATGTTTTACAAACTGTTTCAGAAATTTTGGACATTATGCAAGAAGATTTATATAAAAGAGCATTAAAAAATAAAACAGAGCGCACATTTTATGCCCAAAATATGGAACAATTTAAAACACAATTAAACACTAAATTAGGCTTTATAAAAGCTATGTGGTGTGGTGATACAGCATGTGAAGAAAAAATAAAAGAAGAAACAGGAGCAACATCTAGGTGTATACCTTTTGTACAAGAAGAAATTACGGACAAATGTGTATGTTGCAAAAAAAAGGCAAACAAGATGGTATATTGGGGTAAAGCTTATTAAGCTAAAATAACAGCATAATAAAAAACCTAATGCAATTGCATTAGGTTTAATTTATTAATTAGGTTTTTTGTTAATATTTTCTTTAACTTTAGCAGCTTTACCAGTCCTAGACCTTAAATAATATAATTTAGCACGTCTAACAATACCGTATCGAATAACTTCTATCTTTTCTATACGAGGAGAATGTAAAGGCCATGTTCTTTCAACCCCAACTCCATAAGATATCCTTCTTACGGTAAATGTTTCACGTATTCCGTCGTTTTGCCTTTTTAGCACAATGCCTTCAAACACTTGAACCCTTTCTCTAGTGCCTTCAACAACTTTAGCATGTACACGGACAGTATCCCCTACATTAAAATTAGTGATATCTTTTTTTAGCTGTTGGCTTTCAATTTCTTTGATAGTATTATTCATAATTATCTCCTTTCAACAAAATGTTCATGCAAAAAGGGCAGCGGAACATCGATAATACTCACTTTACTAATTATATCATCTAAAAACTTTTTTTACAAGTGTTAACTTAAAAATTTTACATAATACAATAAATTTATTTGCATATATATTTTATATAATGTTTATAAAAGGAGTTTTTATGAAAAAAGAAGTTAATAAAACAACTATTTTTTATCCAGTACCTGTTGCTATGGTAAGCTGTGGTAATTATAATAATTTAGAAAAAAATATAATAACTGTTTCATGGACTGGTATTATAAATACAGAGCCGCCTATGCTATATATATCTATTAGGCAAAATAGGCACTCGTACGATATAATAAAAAGAGAGGGCGAATTTATCATTAATATTGTGACAGAAGAATTAGCCTTTTTAGCAGACTATTGTGGAACAAATTCAGGCAAAAATGTTGATAAATTTTTAGAAACAAAGCTAACAGCAGAAAAAGCAATTAATCTAAATTGCCCACTTATAAAAGAAAGCCCAGTAAATATAGAGTGCAAAGTTAAAGAAACAATAGATTTAGGTACACATACAATGTTTATGGCAAATATTGTATCAGTTATAGCAGAGGAAGAATATATAAAAAATAATGCGATAGATATAGAAAAGATAAAATCAATTTGCTATAACAATAGAGAATATTATAGTTTAGGGGGGAGTATAGGCAAATTTGGCTATTCATTTAATAGCCAAAATGAGCCAAAATAAGATCTCTTGCAATTTCTACCGGCAAGCTTGAAGAACCAGAATTTTCTAATAAAACAGCAACAACAAATGTAGGGTTATCTGCTGGAGCCATTGCTAAAAACCATGAGTGATCTTTTTGCCCTTCAACTTGCGCTGTACCAGTCTTTCCAGCTATCGACACATAGCTATTTTTGGCCTTTGTTGCGGTACCGTTTTGTACAACATTTACCAGCATTTCACGCAATTTTTGGGCATTTTCAGCGCTGGTTACTTTTTTTAATTTTTTGGCTTTTGTTGTTTGTAAAACTTCTCCATCAGCCCCAACTATAGATTTTAAAATATAAGGCTTCATCATAACACCATCGTTTGCTATAGCTGCCCCTATAAGCGCCATATGCAGAGGAGTTATTAAAGTTTCTCCTTGCCCCATATATGTTTGTAAAATAGTCATTACATTATCAAGAGGGCTTAAAGGAAAGCTAGACTCTTTATATTCTAAAGGAAAGTCTAAAGATTTGTTAAACATAAATTTTTGAGCAGTATTAGCAACTTGTACCGTGCTTAATTTATTATAAAGGCTTATAAAAAATGAATTGCAAGAAACGGTTAAAGCCTGCTTTAGATCAACTGTACCGTGGGCGTTGCCGTTATAGCAAGAAATTGTTTTGCCGTTATAGCTATAATATCCATTGCATGTATAAGTATAATCTTCCCAATTAATGCCAGAGTTCATAAAAGCGATAGACATAATTATTTTAAAAACAGATGCTGGAGGGTATAAGCCTTGCGTTGCTCTATTTAAAAGGGGCGAATTTTGGGTATCGTTAGAAAGTGTGTCCCATGTTTCTTCTAATGTTTCTGGGTCAAAGCTAGGAGAAGATACCATAGCCAAAACCTCTCCTGTTGTGCTATCTAAAGCAACTATAGCCCCTTTATTATCGCCTAGCTTATTATATGCAAGCTCTTGCAAATCTTTATCTAGAGTTAAAACAACACTATTGCCTTTTACGGGCTCATCTCCATCAGATTTAATATTAGATTTTAAAAGTTCAAAGTTGTATTTAACTTCTGCACCAGATTTACCGTTAGTATTAAAGCCAACAACATGTGCAAATATGCTACCAAAAGGATATTTTCTTGTTCCATCTTCTGCTGTTGTTGCAAGCACTACATTGTTTCTATCTAAAATATCCCCTCTTATAATATTTGTATTTTCTTCTGCCATAGCAATACGAGGATTATAAGAATTACCTATAACATTTTTGCTACTAAATAATACAAAATATAATAAATATATTATTAATAAAGCAAAAATGGCAACATAAAATAACAAAACTTTTTTTATACTAGAATTCATTTTACACCTCTTTTATAATTTTAATAATAAGTATCTTTTTTTAGAAATACGTTAAATTTGTCTGTAGACATTGTTTCTTTATTTTTAGTATAAATTTCATTTTTTAATGCTATCCATTGTAAAAGCCCTATTATTATAAAGCTTATTAACATAGAAGAACCACCATAGCTAATAAAAGGTATCGTAACCCCGGTTAATGGAATAAACTTTATAGAGCCACCTATTATTAAAAAAGTTTGAAAGATTAAAAGGTTAGTAAGACCTACCCCAAAAATTGATAAAAACTTGCTATTAGAGCTAAGTGCAATAGCAAAGCATCTTGCAAATATTATTAATAATACTAAAATTAATAATATAGCAAATATTACCCCAAATTCTTCGCATATTGCAGAAAAGATTAAGTCTTTTTCTACAACTGGTATGCTAGTAGGAGTACCGAGATTAAGCCCACTACCAAAAAGCCCAAATGTGCCTATAGCAAATAAAGATTGTGCTATTTGCCAGCCGCTACCAGATATATCGCTCCAAGGGTTTAGCCATACATCGATACGCACTTTAACATGGCTAAAATATTTGTAAGCAAAATAAGCTATAATACCACCTAAAACAAAATAGACTATAAGAAGTTTATAATTTTGGGTTGCTATATAGCACAAAATTAAATATGTTACAAAAAATATTAAAGCGCTACCTAAATCTTTTTGTAAAGCTAAAAAGCCTAAAATAATAAATGTACCTAAAGATGGCAGAAGCAAATCTTTTATTCTTAAGTTTTCTTTTGCTAAATTTGTTGTTAGGTATAGTACAAACAATATTTTTATAACCTCTGAAGGCTGGAAGGTAAAGCCGAATAAAGAAAGCCAGTTTTTAGAACCATTAGATTCTTGTCCTAAAAGTAATGTAAGTACTAATAGGTAAAAGCTTAAAAATAAATAAAATGTTTTAAATAACGATATGTTAGGAAATTTTAAAAGTATAAGAGGTATAAATAAAGCTGTATAAAAGCCAACAGAATGAAAACCCATTTGCTTTAAAGCTAAAGAAGGATTTAGCCTATATAGCATGATTGTGCTTACGGATAAAACAAAAAATAGACAATTCCATAAAATAGGGCAACTTTTTTTATACACTATAAATTGTAAAAAATTTGCCATTATTAAAAATATAAGGCTTGATAAAAAGGGAGAAATAAGCGAAGTATCAAAAGTTTTTGTTTTGTAGTCTAGCGCTAATATATAAAAGCCAAAACAATGGAAGATTAATATTATTATTTTTTGAAAGGCTATTTCATAGCTTATTTTTGCTTTTTTATCTTTTGCCTTTTTTTGCCTTAAAAATATTACAAAGTTACTAATTAAAAATAATGAAATTAAAATTAAAAAAATGTATTTAGAATTATAAAATAAAAAATTATTGTACATATAAAATTCTCCTATAAAATACCTCTAAAAAAATAACCGTTAGTGTAGTTAAAATTTTTAAGCGAGGTGTTATTTAAATCAAAATTTGAGTTATGCAAAGCATCTACATGAGCTTTTATAATATCTTTAATCAAAATGCTATTTTCATCTAAAAAATTTAGTCTTAAATATTGTGTTTTGATTTTTTTAAAAGCAGATAGTTTATTTAATATAAAAATAGGGTTATTATTTAAAATAGTTGTAGTACAATTAAAACAATCAGCTTTTAAAGGAAAGATAGCGCCCTTTTCATCTTTTAAATAATAATTATCAGCTTTATGCTGCATTTTGCAAAACATACCACTTTCTTTACCATCAGCAAATAAGCCTATAGGGCATTGATGTGTTGTCATTAAAGGTATTTTACCGTATATTATAGCTTCTGTATTTTGGCTAGAAAGGGCATATATTTCTTTTAAGCTAAGCTCTAAAGAAAGCGTTACGGTATTTGCAAATTTTAAAAGGGCTTCTATAGATGCATTGTTAAATACATTAAAGGTATAATCTAATGCTATTTTTTTTGTTGTTTTAAGCTTAATATAATTTCTTAAAAGGTATCCATCTATTTTGGAATTTTCTAATTTATCTAGCATTTCGTAAAAACTTTTGTAAGAAACTTTTCTTAAAATATGATGTAGAGCCACAAAAACTTCTGTATTATATTTTTTAGCATTATATATAAAAAATTCGATATGTTCGATATTTTCTTTAGAAAGCTCTATATATATCCTTTTAATATTTTTGTCTAAACAAGCTTCAAATTGGGCTTTATTTTGCACTAATGCTGTTAAATAGGTTTTGTTTTTTGTTTCTATTTTGGGTATATATTTTACATCTATATATTCTCGTTCAAAAGATTTTCTTATTTTTTCTAAAAGGGCTTCTATAGCGTTTCTCCTAAGAGCATTAATAGATGATATAGGAACAAAAATATCACTATCTATCAAAATATTTTCAAAAGTAAAATAAAATGGAGAATTACCTGTTTTAGAAAGCTGCTCTATAAACTTATTTTGGCTAACACAATTATTTATAGCCTTTGTAGCTATTTCTCCAAAAACAGAAACAGATACATCACCTATAGATAAACAAATGTTTAAAGGCTTGTTTAAACATGCATAAATAGATGCTTTAACCTCACGTTTTTTTGTATCTTTTTGGTACGCTTTTTTAAGCTTGTCGTATAAGTTTTTGTCAAATGTTTTAAATACTAAATCGCCTTTATTTATATCGCCGGCAATTGTTAATCTTATTGTATCTGATGCAGAAGCCTTTTTAGAAATGCTAGTGCCGCTGTGGGGCAAGCTTTTTGTCCAAATTTCTATACCGTCGCCTGGGGTTAAAGGTTTAGAAAGAGTTATGTTGCAAATTTTTGTTTTTTTATCATAGCTTTTAACTTTGCCTATAAGTGTGCCGGTATTTTTAGGTGTTTTGCTTATCATCTTATTACCAGCCCAATCAAAATAATAGCCTAAAGAAAAGCTTCCACCTCTGTTAAAGATTTGTAAAAGCTCTTCATTATCTAAAGGATCTATTGTATCAAATTTACCTTTTTTAGCTTTTTCTATATATTTTTTATAATTAGAGTTAACAAGGGCTACATATTCTGGGTTTTTCATACGCCCTTCTATTTTAAATGTGTGTATGCCAGCATCTATAAGCCTATCTATAATAGGAAGTGTATTTATATCTTTAGGAGATAATAGATAGCTTTTGGCTAAAATATGTTCATCTTTAATTAATTGATACACTTTTCTGCAAGGCTGAGCGCATCTTCCTCTGTTACCACTCCTTTCTCCTATAAAGCTACTCATAAAGCATCGCCCTGAATAACAAAAACATAATGCACCATGTACAAACACTTCTATTTCTATAGTTGTATTTTGGGTAATATTTTTTATTTCTTCTAAAGAAAGCTCACGGCTTAAAACAATACGCTTAAAGCCTAAATCTTGCAAAAATAAAGCCCCTTCTAAATTATGTATAGTCATTTGTGTGCTTGCGTGCAAAAAAACTTTTTTAAAATTAGTTTTTATAATATTAAAAATACCTATATCTTGAATAATAATAGCATCTATGCCAAAAGCATAAGCTTTAGATACAAAATCTAATACATCTTGTATTTCATTTTCTTTATATAAAATATTTAAAGTTAAATTTACTTTAACCCCTCTTTCATGCGAATAGTCTATTATTTCTTTAAGCTCATTTTCTGTAAAGTTTTGGGCATTATTTCTTGCGTTAAAATTTTTGCCCCCTAAATATATAGCGTCGCAACCAGCGTTTATAGCTGCTATAGCGCTTTCTTTACAGCCAACCGGGGCTAAAAGTTCTATATTTTTGTTTTTATCCAAAAGTTACACCTAATTTCTAAATAAATTTATAAAAAAGTATGGACATTTTTGATAAAATTTGTTAAAGTGTATGTATAATAATTACTATATAAAAGATATTATAATAATATTATACAATAATTTTAATATTTTGGGCTAAAATTATGTCGAGCTATGTTGCTTTATTGGTATTTAGCTCAAGCTGTTTTGTGCAATTTGCTAGTTTTTTTCTGGCATATTGTCTTGCAAAAAGTTTATGCTTTCTTCTTTTATTATGTTTAAAAAAGGTGATAAAGTTTGTAGTTCGGCGATTTGTTTATCTTTTTGGGCTAATAGATTTTTAATATTATGTATTTCGTTATCTTTTAAAGCTAAAGAAGTTTTAAAGCCTTCGATTTCGTTATCTTTTAAAGCTAGAGAAGTTTTAAAGCCTTTTGTTTCATTATTTTTTAAAGTTAAAGCATTATTAAGCTCTAATATTTCGTTATTTTTTAAGGCTAAAGAGTTACTAAGAGCTATAATTTCATTATCTTTTAAAGCTAAACTGTTACTAAGATCTTCTATTTCATTATCTTTTAAAGCTAACAAATTTTTAAAATCGGTTATTTTGAAGTTATCTTGTTTTAATTTTTCTATATTATTATTTAAATAATCTAGCTCTTTTGCATTTTTGGAATATAGCTTGCGTTGCCTAAAGAGGTCATCTGCTATATTTAAAGCTATCGTAATAAAAAAGGGGATAGAATTTGTATTTATTGTATGAGTTTTAGAAACTTCAGATATTTTGTTATTTATATATTTAGCTATACCTTGTATATATTCTTCTTTTTCTGTTGTTGTTAAACTATATTTAATATTACATATACTAATTTCAATCTGATTTTTGTTTGAAAAATTATTTTCATTATTCATAAATTTCACCTCAATATATAACCATTATAACATATATCTAAAATATATCAAATATTTTATTAAAAAATATTAAATTTTTCAAATTTATAACAAGTTATTCAAGTTATTTAAGTTATGTATTAGTAAGGAGTGTTTGCAAAATGATTACGACTCAAATTTTACAAAATACAATTGATGGCCTAAAAAGTATAACGAGGCACGATTTTATAATAGTTGACTATGAAGGAAATATTATAGTTACCACAGAGGACAAATTTATAAAAGTAGATATAGATATAATCAAATTTTTTATAAATAGCCAAGCTAAAAACCAGCTAGCGCAAGGTTATCAATATTTTAAAATCTTTGATAAAGGTGAAGTTTTGTACATTTTGCTTTCTAAAGGAGAGGATGAAGAAAGTAAGATGTTTGCCAAAATTGCAACATTTCAGATACAAAGCTTAATTACCGCTTATAAAGAAAAGTATGATAAAGACAATTTTATAAAAAATTTATTGCTTGACAACTTACTATCTAGAGATATACAAGCAAAAGCTAAAAAGCTTAAAATAGAGCTTAATGCAAAAAGGGTACTATATTTAATAAAAATAGAAAATAATACAGAAAATGAAAATATAGGTGTTGATATTATACGCTCTTTATTTAATATTAAAGATAAAGATTTTGTTACTGCTATAGATTATAATACTATAATATTTATTAAAGAATTAAAAGAAAATTATACAAAAAAAGATATAAATACCGTTGCAAATGAGCTTTATAAAATGTTTATAGACGAAGGCTTTTTTAATGTTTATGTATCTATTGGGGGGGTATCTCTTGAGCTAAAAGATATATCTGATTGCTTTAAAAAGGGCAAAATGGCGCTTGAAATTTGCAAAATATTTGGAGGGGGGCATATTATAAATTATGATAAGCTAGGGCTTTTAAGGCTAATTTATTTATTGCCTTCTAATATTTGTAAAATGTTTTTAGATGAAATACTTGGCGATATGCCACTAGAAAATCTAGACAAAGAAATATTATCAACTGTTGACAAATTTTTTGAAAATAATTTAAAGGTATCAGAAACAGCAAGGCAACTATTTATACACAGAAATACGCTTGTATATAGGCTTGAAAAATTGCAAAAAATGACAGGGCTTGACCTTAAAAATTTTGATGATGCAGTAGTGTTTAAAATAGTGCTTTTAGTTAATAAATATACAAGCTTTAAAGATTAAATAATATTTTTAAATTACTAATTTCTAAAACTTTAAGGAGAGATTTATTTGATCAAGGTAAATAGTATCACAAAAATTTACGACAATGGTGCAATTGCTATTAGGGATATCTCTATCCATATAAAAAAAGGTGAATTTGTTTTTCTTGTTGGGAGCAGTGGCTCTGGTAAATCTACTTTTATGAAGATGCTTTTAAAAGAGGTACAACCAACAAAAGGACTTATAGAAATAGACGGCATAGATATAAATAGTATAACAAGAAAAGATACGCCGTATTTAAGAAGAAAGATAGGGGTTGTATTTCAAGATTTTAGGCTATTACAGAGCAAGACGGTATATGAAAATATAGCTTTTGCTATGCAGGTTACAGAAACATCACCTAAAATTATAAGAAGGAGCGTGCCTTCTATTTTATCGATGGTTGGGCTTTCTGCTAAAGCTAAAGCTTATCCTAATGAGCTTTCTGGAGGGGAGGCACAGAGGGTATCTCTTGCAAGAGCTATTATAAATAAGCCCCCTCTGCTTTTGGCAGATGAGCCAACCGGTAACCTAGACCCAGAAACAGCATGGGAAATAATGGACTTATTAAAACAAATTAATAATTATGGTACGACTGTATTAGTTGCGACGCACGCTAAAGATATAGTTGATAAAATGAATAAAAGGGTTGTTACCATACAAAAAGGGCTTATTTTAAGTGATAGGCAAGGGGGATATGATTATGAAAATTAGGAGTTTTAAATATCACTTAAAACAAGGCTCAAAAAATGTTTTTAAAAATGAGCTTATGTCTATTGCATCTATTATATCTGTTGCTATATGTTCTTTTATATTTATATTTTCTCTTAATGTTATATTAAACCTAAATACAGCACTTAAAAATTTAGAAAAAAGCCTTGGTGTTTCTGTTTATTTAGGAGATGATGTTACAGACGAAGAGATAGAATATTTATATACAAAGCTTTCAGATGTAGCAAATATTTTAGAAATAAGCTATATGTCTAAAGAAGATGCACTAGCGTGGGCAAAAGAGGAATGGGGCGATGAACAAAATATACTAGACGGCTTTGAATACGATAACCCCTTTCCACGTTCCTTTGAAATTACTATAAACGGAGCAAAATATCAAAGCCAAGTGATAAAAGATTTAACCACAATACAAAAAGAATTTGAAAAGATAGTCCTTAATAATAGGCAAGATACATTAAATATAGAAAATACAGAAGGTACAGAAATAACAGAAGAATATATAAATAGCTATATAGAAGATATTATAAATCAAGATGGATATACATATGTAGGTATAGAAAAAATAAAGCATACGCAAACAGAGGCAGAAATTTTGCTTAAAATTAGTAAGGCTATTAGATGGATTAGTGTTATTGTTGTTTTTATACTTTCTATTGTATCTATAGTGATCATTTTTAACACAATAAAACTTACTGTTTATGTAAGAAAGGCAGAAATAAATATAATGAAATATGTTGGAGCAACCGACTGGTTTATAAAATGGCCTTTTGTTTTTGAAGGTATAATAATAGGGCTTATAGGAGCTTTTATACCGGTTGTTATATCTGCTTTTTCTTATACAGAAATAGTGTATTTAGTTTATGAAAAACTTCCTATAGTTAAAAGCTATATAGAGTTTAAATCTACAGCTGATATGGTTCTTATAACAGCACCAACAACTATTTTGCTAGGGGCTATATTAGGTATTATAGGAAGTACTAATTCTGTTAAAAAATATTTAAATGTATAAAGGTGTGGTTTAATGAAAAAGAAGTTATGTATTTTACTTTCTTTTATAATTTTATTAGTATCAATAAATTTTGTTTATGCTAAGAGCCTTTCTGAATTAAATGAAGAACAAGACGAAATAAATAGCCAAATAGAACAATCTAAACAAGAATTAGAAGATACACAAGCAGAAAAATCTAACGCACAAAAGCAAGTGGATGCGCTGGATGCCCAGCTAACAGAGGTAACAGAAGAATTAGCAAATGTAGAAAAAAGCTTGCAAGAGGTTACAGAAAGCCTTGCAAAAGCCGAGGCAGATTTAGAACAGGCTATAGAAGATAAAAATAATCAATATGAAACTCTAAAAAGAAGAATGCGATTTATGTATGAATATGGAAATAGCTCTTATTTAGAGCTTATAATTAATGCTAAAAATATAAGCGACTTTTTTAAAAGGGTAGAATATTTAAATTGTATAATAGAATATGATCAGACTATTTTTGAACAATACGAAAAAACACAACAAGAATATGAACAAAAAGTTGCTGAAATAGAAGAGAAAAAAGCAAGTATAGAAAGCTTGAGCGAAGAAATAACAGCAAAAAAACAAGAATTAGAAAATAGTATAGCAGCAAAAGAACAATTAATAGCAACTTTACAAAGTAATGCAGAAACTTTACAAGAACAGCTGGATGAATTAGAAAAGCGAAATGAAGAAATAAAGCAGCTTATTCAAGAAACAAAAATTACAGCGACAACATCAAGCCAAAATGAAATTTATGCAACAACCACAACAACTTTACAGCATCCGGTTCCAGCTTATGCAGATTATCCTTTTAACGATAGCTACGGCGCAAGGACAAGCCCTATTACAGGAATAGAAGAGGTACATACAGGGCTTGATTTAAAAGCGACATACGGCACAGATATAGTTGCGGCAGAAAGTGGAACGGTTATATATTCTTCATATATGAATGGATATGGATATACTGTTATGATAGACCATGGTAATAACTTAACAACGCTTTACGCACATAATTCTAGCCTTGTTGTGTCTGTAGGGGAAAGCGTAGAAAGAGGGCAAGTTATAGCAAAAGCAGGCTCAACAGGATATTCTACAGGGGTACATTGCCATTTTGAAGTAAGGATAAATGGAGAGCATACAGACCCACGTCCTTATTTAAGCTAGAAATTAATATTTAATAAGACACAATGATACGAAGATAACACAACAAAAATTGTTAGCATATGGGATCAAACAATAGAAGGCAATGCCCCAAAAAATCAATGTTTTGGTACAGAATTTACAAGAGAAGATATAGATACAGCAATAAATAGCGAAAATCCATTTGAAATAGTTAGTACAAATGATGAAATAGGGCACGGTACAAAGCTTGCAAGCGTTTGTGCTGCTAGAGAAAGCGCAGATAAAGACTTCATAGGGGTAGCGCCAAATAGCGAACTTGTTATTGTAAAATTAAGAGCGTCTAATAAAAATGTAAAACAATATTACGCAATATCAGAAGATAAAATATGCTATGATTCTTCTGATATAATGCTTGCGGTGCAATATTTGTATGAAAAGGCACAAGAGCTTAGGCGCCCTATCGCTATATGTATAGGGCTTGGGAGCAATTATGGAGCGCATAATAATGCGACTATTTTAGAAAGATATTTAAACAATATAGCGGTAAAAAATGGAGTTAGCTTATGTGTTTGTAACGGTAATGAAGCTAATAAAGCAACCCACTCTGTTTTAAATCTAAATGAAATAGAAGAAGAAAAATCTTTTGAAATAAATGTTGCTGAAGATGAAGAGGGCTTTATGCTTACTATAGTGCTTTATCCGGGGGATAGAGCTGGTATTAATATAATATCACCTTTAGGAGAGGTTAGCGGTAGGATACCTTATAGAGCTAATTATGACGAAGAAATATTTTTTACAATTAGTGATACAAGAATAAGGGTACAATACTTTTCAGGTGTTTTGCAAAGTAGTGGGCAATTTATAGCTATTACTTTTACAAAGCCTAGCTTTGGTATATGGAGGGTTAATGTTTATGCACAAGTTTTGATTATAGGAGAAGTGCATGCATGGCTACCTATATCAAATTTTATAAGTAATAACACATATTTTTTAAATCCAGATGCTTTTTATACAGTGACAACACCAGCAACAGCAAATAATGTAATATCAGTTGGAGGATATAATCATATCAATAATAGCCTTTTTGTAAGCTCAGGAAGGGGGCCAACAAGGCTAAATAGCCTAAAACCTATTTTAGTAGCACCAGCAGAAAACGTAAGCTGCATTTCTAACATAGGTTTTTTGGAAACTATTTCTGGCACGAGTGTTTCGGCGGCGATAACTGCTGGTTGTACAGCGCTTTTATTGCAATGGGGCGTTGTTAGAGGTAATAGCCCTGTTATGAATTCTACAACTATTATAGGGGCTTTAATAGCAGGGACTAATAAAAGAGCTAATGAAAGTTTTCCTAATAATTTATGGGGGTTTGGCATATTAGATATTTTTAGAACATTTGAAAATTTGTAAAATAAAAGAGTAGTTTTTAGCTACTCTTTTTTTATTTTAATTATATAGCTTATATTATGTATATATTTTTTGTATATAAAATATTAATTTTTAAAATTAAGTTAATAATCAATCGTATTTACATATATATTTTGATTTTTTAGCATTTATATTTTTATAAAGATATTCTAAATATGTTTTTTTATAAAGATATAAAAAAAATAATAAGAGAGTTTAAGATTATACATATTATTTTATAATATAAAAAATTAATTTGAAAAAATATTAAAAATGTAATTTATTAACAAAAGATGATTAAAAATGTTTATTGACATTTTTTTACAATCGGTGATATAATTAATAAAATTATTTCAAAAATAATGTGGAATAAAACAGGAACAGGGAGGGATTTTTATGGAGCAAAATGCTAAAGCTATGATACCAGATATAGATTATAAAATAGGTAAGCTTAAAGCTAAACAAGTAGCTGTAAATAAGCTTAAAATAAAGCTTAAAACAATAGCAAAGGATATTAAAAAGCTAGAAGATAAGCTAGAAATTGTTAAACAAGATAAAAAAGAGAATATAATAAAACAAATACAAAATAAATATTTGGAATTAGGCAAAACTTCTAAAAAGCTTGAAATAACTATTGCTACTATAAAAGAAAATAAAAAAGCATTAATAAAAAATATAAAATTACAAAATATTATAATAACAGGGGTATAAAGGAGCTTATTTTAGAAGAAAATAATTAATTAACAGGTAAGCTTATAAAATAGGAAAAAGAGAAGGTATATATTAAAAAATAAGTAAATTATACATATATAAAATTGATTTTGAAAAATAATAAAATTGTAATATATTTACAAAATATGATTAAAATCAATTATTGACATTTTTTTGCAAATGGTATTATAATTAAAAATAATGCAAAATAATGAACAAAGGGGGATGTTTTTTTATGGACTCGGAAATCAAAAAAAAGAAAATTGTATCACTTCTTGATACAATTATACAATTAAACGACATTTACATACAAAAACTTAATGACGAAGAAGAAGCTTATACAAAAGAGCTTGAAGAAAATAATGATAAAGGATATGTAGATATAGAGGCTGAAAGAGCTTATATTTATTTTAACGATATTATTTTTAATAAAGAGCGCTATGTAGAGAATTTAAAAAGAAAAATGCTGATATCTAAAAACGATAAAGAAATAGATATAACAAGCAAAGAAATTTCTATATTAAACGAAAATATAGCTTATACCAAAGATAGATTAAAAGAGCTAGAAGAGCCTATAGCAAAAAGAAATGAATATATTAAAACAATGGAATGAACAGTCGAAAGCTTAAAAGAAAAAATTGAATTATTAAAAAAAGAATATGATATTGGGCTAAAAAAAATATTAGGACAAACTACATTAGAACAATTTAATAAAATGACAAAAGATGCATTAGAAAATAGCAGGTTAATACAAATAAAAAATCCTATTGAGATTAGAGAAAGCTGGCTTATAAGCTGGGCTACAGCTAGATTAAGTGCGCTAGAAAAATATCAAAATGCAAAAATGTATGCAGACTGGGAACAAATAATAGAAAAAACAAGCAAAAATTATATTACAAGAAATGATTACGAACATCACACAGACGGATATATTAAAGGGTATGTTAGCAGATATGAAGAGATGCTAAAAAAAATAGATAAGCTTAAAGATAAAGAAGAAAAATTAAAATATATAGAAAAAACTCTTCCTAAAATTGATAAACAATATTTAGATTTAAGCGGAGCTATATTAAGAGAAAAAGATAATTATTTAGAAATGTATCTTAAAATACTTCCTTATACAGAGGCAAGAAGGGGCTATTTTGAAGAAATAAGAAGAGGGATGATAACGGCAAAATATGCTAGAGAAACGATTGTATCATTAGGCAAAAGCCTTGGAGCAGGTATAGAAACAAAAGATAACAAATTTTTAGAAGATTATAAATATAGATATAATCAAGAAATAGATACGCTTAAAAAAGAAGAAATAAAATTATCAAAACAGGTTATAAAGTTACAAAAAATACTAGAACAAAAAATAAAAAATGCTTTTGAAAAAGCAGATAAAGATTTAGCTATAAAACAAGCCAAAAATGCTAATGAAAGAGATAATATAAAAAAGGCTATCGAATCGAGCAAAGATTGGCTTAAAAAAATAGAATCATCAACAATTGTTGATAACAAAAAGATGGAAACAAAATTTACAGAAAATAAAATAAAAGAGCTAGAAGTAAAGCTAAACGATGCTATAATAGCTAAATTACATAATATAAAAGATAGATTTAAACAAATACAAGCAGATATAAAAGAGCTAAAAAACGCAAAAATAACAAAACTTATTGAGGAAAAAATAAAAAGAATTAACCAAATAAGAAGGAAATTAGGTATAGCAGATGTTGTAACGGAATCAAAAATAGAAAAAGCCGAACAAAGGCTAAAAGAAGAAAAGGAAAAAGCAAAAGAGAAAATGCATAGGCTAAATAAATATAATAAAGATTTTGAAAAAATGCCTAAAAGCGTAAATAGCTATAAAGTAGGATAATATAAAAACTAGAAATGATAAACAAAAAAGCTAAAAATAAATACCCCCTCTTAAGCAAAATATTAAGCTGTAAGCGCTATTTAATTAAAAATTAAGAAGGAAAAAGATAATAGGAAAAACAGAAATAAAAAATAAAGAAAAGTAGATTAAAAATACTAATAAAGAAGGATAAGAAAGAAAGTTATTTATAGATTAAGACAAGATGTATATAAAAAAGGAAAATAAAAGAAGCAATATAATAAAGCAGTATATAATCAAGATATAATAAAGAAAGAGGTGTATAAAAATGGAAAAAATGACTAAAGAAGAACAAATTAATAAATTAAATTCAGAATATATTTCTAAAAGCCAGGAAGTTATGAAAAAAAATCTAGGTACTAATTTTTTTACTATAAAAGCTAAGCCTTTAAAGGTAAAAAGGATAAAGATACTAAATTATAAAAAAGCAATTGATGACCTTGCTCTTGATATTTCAAATATGGAAAAGTCTATTGAAAGTAAGAAAAATAATAGGGGTACATTAAACTTAGATAAAGAGTCTTATGAAAATAATATAAGAAATGCTGAAAATGAATTAAATGAGATAAAAAAGACTGAAAGGGAATTAAAAAATACTAGAGAATATGACCAGAAGAAAAAAGAGCTAACAGCACGTACTAAAAAGTTAAGAAGCAATATTTCTTTTTATAAAACTGAAATAAGCAAAATAAACAGTAAATTAAAAGGATCAGAAAGATCAATATCAAGTTATGAAAAAAAATTAAAATCAGCTAATAAGAGAATGGATGAATTGCAAGAGGCAATGCGAAAAGCAAGAAAGGGATACTTTACTGCAGAAAAAGAAGCAAAAAAAGAATCAAAAGCAGAAATTAAAAAGATAAGAGAAAAACATAATCAAAAACTAAAAGCTTTAAACCTTAGCGAAAATGATAAAGCAAAGGTAAAAATGGATAAAGATATAATAAAAAAAGAATTTAAAAATATAGCTTATAATAATGAAGATATTAATATCTGGACTAGTGAGAATGCAGGGAAAGGATTCAATGGCTCAGATATAATGAAAGAGCAACGTGAAATTTTCAAATATGAAAATTTAGGAGAAATTGTAAAATCAAGCCCTTATGAAGAAGATTTATTATATGCAAATCTGAGGTATAAGGAAAGGATGTATAATCATCAATGGAAAGAAGCCAAATTACTATTTCTTGAAAATCAGCTAAAAATAACAGACGAAATATATAAAGGCATTAAAGGCATAATATATGAAAAAAACGACAAAAATATAGAAAAATTACGAGGAAAAAACATAACCTCTGGTTATAGTAAATCTAAAATGACTTCTAACGAAGCTAGAGCAAAGATGGTGGCTGAAATAAATAAACTTAGAAAAGATCTTGGTAAAGCGCCAATAACTGAACAAGATAAACCAACACCAAAAGAAGTAGAAATATCTAGCGTTGAAAGAAAAAGATTAGAAAGAGAAGAATTAAAAATAGCAAAAGAAATTATAGAATTACAAAAATTAGATAAAAAAGCAATGCAAGTTGGCTATGGAGTACCAGTATGGAACAGTGACATTCGTGAATTATATGAAAAATCAGATAATTTTGAAAAAGAAATAAACAAATTAGAAAATAAAATAAATGAAATTAATAATAAGATTAAAGACAATCAAAGCAAAGGAAAATCAACAAAATTATTAAAATATAGAAAGGAAAGGTTAGAAAATACAAAAAACAAAGTTTTTAAAAAATATAAGGCATATGAAGTAAAGAAAATGAAGATTATGAAAGATATTTATATAAAATATGATAATAAAGAAACACCATTAAATGCGCCTGATAAAATAGCTAAAAAACTAAAAAAATTAAATAAAATAAGAGAAAAATTAGGTAAAGAGCCTTTTGAAGATACTAACCATAGTATAACACGTCAAGGAAGAAGACTTGTAAATAGTGAGCTTGCAGATTATATTAAGAAAGCTAAAAATAATATTGTATATAGAGAAGGTAAAGTAGATAATTATAAAGAAATACATAAAGAAAGAAGTGAACAAGAGCAAAAGATAGCAAACAAATTAAATAAAATAAAAAATACACAATCAAAAGAAGCTGTAAAATTACAAAAAGAAGTATCAAGTAAAAGAGATGCTGTAGAAGCACTTAATCAAAAAGTAGAAAAGCATAATAAAAAGCTAGAAAGCGTTAAACTTGGTATAAAAGCTCAAATACAAAATGCTAATGCAAGAATAAATCAAGCAAATGTAAAAGAAGACACTAAACAACAACAAATAGGCGATAGCTCAAAATCAGAAGTAGAAAAAGTAATATAAATAATGTAAATAAGCAAAAGCTATTATTATTTTAATATCAAGGAAAAAGATAGAAAGAAAATAAGATATTAAATTTTTAATAAATAAAAAGAAAAGGTATTTATAAAAGAGGGATATAGTTAATGTATATATAATTAAAGTATAATAAATAAAGGGGTGTATAAAAATGGAAAAAATGACTAAAGAAGAACAATTAGCTGATGCTTATAGGGAGAAAATTAGGCGTAGTATAAAGAAAAATCTAGGAAGTACTTATAGAAATAAAAGAACAGATATGACTTATACTATAGAAGGTATTGAAAGGAATACAAATGCAATACCAGACTTGCTTAAAGAGATTTCATATAAAACAAAGAATATAGAAAAAATGAAAAGAATTCAAAAAATATTGACAAAAATTAAAGAAGATTATATAAGTGAGTGTAAAAAAATTGAAGCAAGTAATAAGAAATTATCTGCCAAAACCTGGGCTTTTAAGAAGTTGTCTGACAATACAGTGGAGAAAATGAAACGGCTAGGGATTAGAGATGTTGACTTTCTTTGTATTAATGACTATACTTATGAAAGAAAAAAATATGAAAAAAATAGAAATAAATTTTATAGAGTACAAAATAAATTAGATAAAGCTAATGCAAAAAATATTATTAAGGCATGTGATGATAAAATAAAGGAATATGATAAAGCAATAGCTAGAGCAGGTAAAGATATTGAAAAAGCTGGACATGAAATAAAAAGATTAGATAAAGACATCGAAAATAAAAGCCAAATATTGAAAGTACAAAGAAATGAGTTTTTTAAAATAGAAAAAGAAAAGAAAGAAAAATCAAGAGAAGAAATTAGAAATCTAATAGAAAACTTTAGAGAGAAAATAGCTCCTTTAGGGCCTAGTGAAACAGACATAGCAAATAAGGATAAGATAAAAAAAATGTTTCATGTTGCTGAAGAAAGAGACGATGAGCGAATAAACGAGCAAAGAGAAATTTTTAAATATGAAAATTTACAAAAAACTACAGCGCCAAGCTTTTATGAAGCAGCTTTAAACAATCTAGAAAAAGAATCAAAAAGAAGAGATTTTACGCCAGAAGAAAAATTACAATATTTAGAAAGTCAATTAAAGGATGCTGATAATGAGTACTTAGGATTTAAAAGCGCTTTATATGAAGAAAATGATAAAAAAATAGAAAAACTTTTAAAAATAGAAAAAGGAGAACAAAGACCTAGAGCTGGAATTACTATGACAGCAGATGCTGCTAGAGCTGAGCTAATAACTAAAATAAATGAACTTAGAGGACAGTTAAATATGCCACAAATAGATAGCTCAGAAAAACCAAAGCAAAAAGAAGCACCAGCAAAATTGTCTGCTATTGAAATAAAAGACTTAAAAACTAAAGAGAGAAAAATAATAAATGAAATTATTGAATTGCAAAAAAAAGATGCAAAATCAATGCATAATATGTTTGGCAAGCTATCATCATGGGATCAAAAGTATGCTTCGATAAATAAACCGTCAAGAGAGTTGTGGTCTAAAATAGAAAAAGCTGGAGCAGATATAGAAAAAGCTAAAGCGAGGATAGAAGAAACTAAAAACGAGATAGGAAAAGCGGTAAAAGATATAGCAGAAACTGAAGCAGGTATAGCAAAAACTAGAAGAAATATAGAATTATGTAAAGGCGATATAAAATACTATGAAGCTATAATAAAAGAAGCTGAAAACAATATAAAAAGCATTAAAAATAATAAAGATACAAACAATTTAGAAAGCAAACAGCAACAATTATCAGTTCAAAAGCAAAGACAGGAAACTGCAAAGAGCTACTTAAGACAGGTAGAGCAATACTTAAAAGATAACAATAAAGAATTAGGAAATCAAACTAAAGCCTTGAAAGAGAAAAATAAAGACTTAGAAAGTAAAAAGCAAAAATTAGAAAAACAAACTAAAGGCTTATTAGATAAAGAGAAAAATAGAAATAATCTTATAAAAGTATACGAACAAAGCGAATATACAAGAGTAAGTGAACTTAAATATATGAACAAAACGCTTGATAATAGCACAAAGGTATCAAGAGCTCCAGATAAAATAGCTAAAAAATTACATGAATTAAATAAAATAAGAGAAAAATTAGGCAAAGAAGCTATTAACGACAATAAGAAGAATATAACAAGGGGCGGAAGAAGAGAAATAACTAAGTTTATTAAAGATAATATTGACAAAAGTAGATATACCTCTCCGTATTTAGTTGGTAGTATAAAACAATATAATAGCGAAATTAATCAAATAAAAAATAGTAATAGTAAAAGTAAAAATATAAAAGAAGCTACATTCGAAAGAGTAGATAAGCTTCAAAAAAGAATAGAACGTAAGGAGCAAAGGCTAGGAAAACTTGGTATAAGATTACAAATACAAAACGCTGCTGAAAGAAATAATACAAATGAAGAGAAAAAGGCTGATGAAATAAAAGTTACAAACAAAGGAAAGGATATAGATGTTACGAGATAAATAAATTAAATAATGCGAACAAAAGCTAATATATAATATTTGCAAAGACGGGTTGTTTTAATAAAAACAAGCTATCCTTAAAAGGATAGCTTTTGTATTATAAAAGAATAAAATTATTAATTAAATCTTCCAGAGAATCTCTTTTTCTTATAAGAACAACTTCTCCATCTTGCCTTATCAGAAGCTCGGCTGGGCGTAACCTATTGTTATAATTAGAGCTCATAACATGTCCATAAGCACCACAATCTAAAATAGCTATAATATCACCTTCTATCAAATCAGGCAAAAGACGATTTTTGGCTATAATATCACCTGTTTCACATATATTGCCAACAACTGTTATAGGGCTATAGCCAGCAGAAGGGGTGCTATTATTTCTATAAACTTCTATATCATGGTGCGAATCGTACATGACAGGCCTTGCTAAAACATTAAAGCCAATATCAGTGCCGGCGTATTTTTGCCCATTATTTTCTTTAATAGCATGTACAGTACCTAATATAACACCACACTCTGCTGCTATATATCTACCAGGTTCTATTTTAAATGTTACTTGTTTGCCATATTGTTTTACAAAATCTTGAAAAATAGTATCAAGGCTTTTGCCAAGTTGTTTTAAATCTAAGGTTTTGTAATTTTCTTCAAGCTTGTTATAAGGTATACCAAAGCCCCCACCTAAATCGATAAAATCTAGATTATCAAATTGTTTAGCTAAATCTAAAATAGCTAAAACACCATCTATATATTTATTATAATCCATAAATAAAGAGCCTATATGTTGATTTATACCAACTAAATTTAAATTATATTGCTTTAATATTTTTTTAAATTGTTCTAATTCATAAGGCTGGATACCAAATTTTGTATTTTTACCAGCAGTTATAACCTTTTCATGATGCCCAGCGCCTACACCACCGTTAAATCTTGCTGCTATATTGCTATTAGGGTTTAATTTACCGTATTGTATTAATTGTGAAATAGAATCGACGCTAATAAGTATATCGTTATCTATAGCGTATTTCATTTCTTCTTTTGAGACATTGTTGCTTATATAAAATATTTTGTCTTTAGAAAAGCCAGCTTTTAATTCGGCAAAAATTTCTCCAGGGGACATAGCATCAACATGTAGATTTTCATCATTAGCTATTTGTAATATAGCAAGGTTACTATTAGCTTTTGCAGAATAGTTGACAGCAAAATGAGGGTAAGAAACAAGGCTTTTCATATCTCTTATTTTTTGGCGCAAAATGCTTTCATTATAGATATACAGGGGGCTACCGTATTTGTTTATCAAATCGATAGGGTTGTTATTTTTGTAAAAATCAACGCTATCTGTGTATTTTGAAATTAGTTTTTGCATATTATTCTCCTTTTTATATTTACGATGTTTATTAAAATAATTATAACATATAATGCATATATAAGCAAATTTAAAGTAAAAAATAAAATGCTTTTAAATCTTTATTTTTTATCTTTACAATTTTACATAATACAAATAAAAGCTACTTATATACATTAAGTAGCTTTTTAATTATAAATCTTTAATAGATAAATTTATACGTCCTTGCTCATCTATTTCAATCACTTTAGCCAAAACTTCATCGCCTATTTTAACAACGTCTTCAACTTTGCCAACTCTTTCTTTAGCAAGCTTAGATATATGGATAAGCCCTTCCTTTTCTGGAGCTATTTCAACAAAAGCTCCAAAATTTGTTATTCTTATAACTTTAGAATTAAATATTTCGCCTATTTCTGGAGTTTTTACTATTGCTTTTATAATAGATGCGGCCTTTTCTATCTTTTCTTTATCATTTGATAAAATAAATATACGTCCGTCGTCTTCTGTATCTATTTTATCAACTTTTGTATCTTCTAATATTTTGTTTATAGTTTTACCTCTTGGGCCTATAATCTCAGACATTTTGTCTGGTTCTATTTGTAAAAATTCTATTTTAGGGGCATATTTAGAAATATCGCTACGTGGCTTATCTATAGCTTTTAACATAACTTCTTTTAATATATATTGCCTTGCTTTATTTGTATTTTCAAGAGATTGTTTAATAATTTCTGGGGTTAAGCCATCTATTTTTATATCCATTTGTATAGCTGTTATACCCTTTTCTGTACCAGCAACTTTAAAATCCATGTCGCCAAAAAAGTCTTCAAGCCCTTGTATATCTGTAAGCAAAACAAAATCATCACTTTGTTCATCTGTTACAAGCCCAACAGATATACCAGCAACAGGTCTTTTTATAGGCACTCCAGCGGCCATTAAAGAAAGGGTAGAGCCACAAACGCTAGCTTGTGATGTTGAACCATTAGAGCTTAAAACTTCTGATACTAATCTTATAGCATAAGGAAATTTGTCCTCAGGGGGGATAACAGGCAAAAGTGCTCTTTCTGCTAATGCTCCGTGCCCTATTTCTCTCCTACCTGGCCCTCTAGATGGCCTTGCCTCTCCTACAGAATATCCAGGAAAGTTATAATGATGGATATATCTTTTAGATATTTCAAGCTCATCAAGCCCGTCAAGGCGCTGTGCTTCGCTTATAGCTCCAAGAGTTGTTACTGTTAAAACTTGTGTTTGCCCTCTTGTAAATATTGCTGAACCGTGTGTGCGCGGTAATATATCAACTTCTGCATGTAAAGCTCTAATTTCTTCTAGCTTTCTACCGTCTGGTCTTTTATGTTCTTTTAAAATCATCCTTCTGACTGTTTCTTTTTCATATTTATATATTGCGTCGTCTATTTTGCTCTCTAGCTGCTGCTCATCTTCTTGATTATTAGCTAAAATAGCTTGTATTGCATTTGCTTTTAATATGGAAAGCTTTTCTTCTCTTTCTTGTTTTAAATCTGTAAAAACAGCATCTTCCATTTCCTTAGCAGAAATTAATTCTTTTATTTTATTAAGTATTTGTTCATCAACTGTATGCTCTATATAGCTATGCTTATCTTTACCTATTTCTTTTGCTATATCTTCTATAAATTGAGCTATTTTTATATTTTCTTTATGCGCAAGCATAATAGCGTTAAACATTGTTTCGTCGTCCACTTCATTAGCTCCCGCTTCTATCATCATAACTTTATGTTTTGTTGAAGAAACGGTTAAAGATAAGTCGCTTTTTTCTCTTTCTTCGGCATTAGGGTTTATAATAAATTGCCCTTTTATAAGACCAACAGAAACAGCACCAGTTGGCTCTTTAAAAGGTATATCGGATATAGCTAAAACTAAAGAAGAACCTATCATAGCGACTATTTCTGGGCTACAATCTTGGTCGACAGATAAAACGGTCGCAACAAGGCAAACATCATTTCTGTAATCTTTAGGGAATAAGGGTCTTAAAGGTCTATCGATAAGCCTTGCCGCCAAAACAGCTCTTTCTGCTGGTTTGCCCTCTCTTTTTATAAATCCTCCGGGTATTTTGCCTACAGAATATAGCTTTTCTTCATAATCTATGCTTAAAGGGAAAAAGTCTATTCCGTCGCGAGGCTTAGAGGACGCCGTAACAGTCACTAATACGACTGTTTCTCCATATTTGATAAGCGCTGAAGCATTTGCAAATTCGGCAACACGCCCAATTTCAACTGTTAGAGTTCTTCCGGCTAAAGTTGTTTTGTATGTTTTGTACATAAATAGTCCCTTTCTTTTATAATTTTTATAAATACATTTACTTTTAATTATATCATAATAAAATAAAAAAATAAAGGATATATTAAAATTATTAAATTTTTAAAATTTTGTCTTGTTATTTATGGTGTTTGTATGTTATAATGATAGTGAATATTGCAATTTTGCTAATCATTACTAATAGATATATATTAAGAAAGAGGTGTCTTTATGAAACAAGATATACAGCCAGAATATTTTTCAGCCACTGTAAAATGCAACTGTGGCAATGAATTTGTAGTTGGCTCCACAAGCAAAGAAATACATGTAGAAGTTTGTTCTAAATGTCATCCTTTTTATACTGGTAGCCAAAAGCTTTTGCTAGATGCAGGTGGGCGTGTTGATAAATTTAATAAAAAATACAATAGACAATCTTAATATTAGTTTTAAAAGTTTTAAAGTCCACTTTTTGTGGGCTTTTTTATGTTAAAATTACTATTTATCTACATATAAAATAAGGCTTAAACTAAAATTTTAAGCCTTATTTTAATTACTGCTTATACAAATGACAAGCGGTAAAATGGTCTTTTTCATATTCTATCCAGTTAGGAGAAGTTGTTTTACAAATATCCATACAATTAGGGCAACGTGTATGAAATTTGCAACCAGCTGGTGGGTTAGATGCCGAAGGTATATCCCCTTTTAAAATTATCCTATTCATTTTTTTAGAAGGGTCTGGAAGAGGTATAGCGCTTAACAATGCTTTTGTATAGGGATGCATAGGATTTTTAAAAATATCCTTTTTTAAAGCAAGCTCTACAAGGCTACCTAAATACATAACCCCAACAACATCAGATAAATATTCTACAACGGATAAATCGTGAGATATAAATAAATAAGTAAGGTTAGATTTATTTTGCAAATCTTTCATTAAATTTATTATTTGAGCTTGTATAGAAACATCTAGTGCAGAAACAGGCTCATCAGCTATAACAACAGATGGCTTTAAAGCTAAAGCTCTAGCAATACAAATGCGTTGCCTTTGCCCCCCAGAAAACTCATGTGGGTATCTGTCGATAAAATAACTTTTAAGTCCACATTCTTCCATAATGTTTAAAACATAATCTTTAAGCTCATTTTTTGGTACAATATTATGTTCTCTTATTGCTTCGCCAATTAATTCAGAAACAGGCATACGTGGATTTAAAGAAGAATAAGGGTCTTGAAAAATCATTTGTATTTTTGGACGTATTGCTTTTAGTTGTTTTTTGTTTAGCTTGAATAAATCAGTGCCTTCAAAAAATGCACTGCCAGAAGTCGGCTCCACGAGCCTAATAAGCGTTCGTCCTATTGTTGTTTTACCACAACCAGATTCTCCAACTAGCCCAAAAGTTTGCCCCTTTTTTAGCTGAAAGCTTACGTTATCAACTGATTTTACATGGCTTGCTGTTTTTTGAAAAAGCCCTTTTTTAATAGGATAATATTTTACTAAATTACAAATATCTAAAATAACATTTGAATCCATTATGATATATCCTCCTTATTATAAAGATGACAATTAACGATATGAGAATCTGTAATATTTGTTTCTTTTGGATAATTTGTTTTGCAAATATCATGACATTTTTCACATCTATTTTTAAAAAAACAGCCTTCTGGTCTATTTATAGGGTTAGGTACAGCTCCTGGTATAGAATATAGTTTGTCTTCATTATTTTCAAGATTAGGTCTTGATTTTAAAAGCCCTATTGTATAAGGATGCCTTGGATTTTTAAAAATTTCTTCTACATTTCCTTTTTCTACAACACGCCCAGAATATATAACAACAACATAATCAGCCATTGTAGCAACAACACCTAAATCGTGAGTTATAAGCATTACAGATGCGTTAATCTTTTCTTTTAAATCTTTTAAAAGCTCTAAAATTTGGGCTTGTATTGTTACATCTAAGGCTGTTGTTGGCTCATCAGCTATAATAAATTTTGGATTTAAGGCAAGAGCCATAGCTATAACAACACGTTGTCTCATACCTCCAGAAAGCTCATGTGGATAGCTTTTATAAATTTGCTCTGGCCTTGATATACCAACTAGTTTTAATAAATCTATAACAGTATTTTTTCTATCATTTTTATTAATTTCAGGCTTATGATATATAAAAATTTCTTCTAATTGCATACCTATTGTAAAAATAGGGTTTAAGCTTGTCATAGGCTCTTGAAAAATCATAGAAATTTCGTCACCACGCAGTGTGTTAAAAACACTTTCTGGAGTTTTGGCTATATCTATAGCTTTATTTAATTTTGCACTATTGTATCTTATTTGCCCTCCAGCTATTTGTCCGTAAGGGGTAGGGAGAAGCTGCATAGCAGAAAGGCTTGTGACAGATTTACCACAGCCAGATTCTCCAACAACTCCAACAGTCTTTCCTATAGGTATATTAAAAGAAATCCCATCGACAGATTTTATAGTACCGTTATCAGAATAAAAATAAGTTTTTAAATTATCAAATTCTAATAAATTATTATTATCTTTCATAGTCACTGTATATTCTTCTTCTTTGATTTTTCTTTTGCTATTTTTTTTGTATTCTTTAAACTTTTGCTTGTTAAAAGCTTTAATTTGCTTTTCTTTTTGTTTAAAGCTTTTCTTTAATTCTTTTTTAGAAATCATATATATCACCTACCGTTTCATTTTAGGGTCAAAAGCATCTCTAAGCCCATCACCTATAAAGTTAAAAGCCATAACAAGAAGCAAGATTAAAATACCAGGTGGTACCCAAATATTAGGATAATTTTGCATAATGACAGAATCATTAACAGCATTAACCATATTACCCCAAGATGCATAAGGGAAAGACAGCCCAACCCCTAAAAAGCTTAATGTAGATTCTGTTAAAATAACGCTACCTAAATCCATTGTCGCCATAACAATTATTATAGAGGTAACATTAGGTATTAAATGTTTTAAAATTATTTTACGATTTTTTAAACCTAAAGATTTAGCAGCTTGCATATATTCCATTTCTCTAATAGAAAGTATTTGCCCCCTAACAAGTCTAGTAACGGATGCCCATTTTAAAGCGCCCATTATAAGCATAAGGATATAAATCTTTTTCTGCGAAGGCACCTTCATAGAGGCCATCATGGAAGAAATCATAAGCATTAGCGGCAAAAAAGGTATACAATAAAATATGTCGACAATACGCATAATTACCATATCTATCTTTTTGCCATAATATCCAGCTATACCACCTAAGGTAACCCCTATCAAAAGCTCTAATATAACGACACAAAAGCCGAACATTAATGAAATACGTCCACCGTACATAAGCCTTGTAAACACATCACGACCATCAGCGTCTGTGCCTAAAATATGGCTTTTTGAAATAGGGGCTTTTAAGTTTATTTCTACTCCACTTGCAGAAATATCTTGGTTATCTTTAACCCTAAATTCTTGATTTGTTTCTGAATATTTATAAAATATTTCATATTCTCCATATGATGTAAAAAGTGGCCCTATCGCACAAAATATTATAATAACTGCTATTATAATAAGCCCTACAACAGCTAATTTATTTTTTAAAAATCTTTTTATAATTAAAGAACGTGGAGTTTGTATATTAGTTAATTGTTCAGTATCTTCTTCTAACAAAATATTATCTTCCATATAACAACCTCCATATTTAATTATATTTAACACGTGGGTCTACAACAGCATATAAAATATCAGATAATAAATTACCTAAAAGGGTTAAAATAGCTAAAAACATAAAATAGCCCATCAAAAACGGAATATCACTTTGGTTAACAGCATTTAGAGCAACTTTACCAAGCCCTTCTATAGCAAATATACCTTCTGTTATAATAGCACCAGAAAATAGGGAAGGGAGATAAGCACCTATCATAGTGATAACAGGTATCAAAGTATTTCTGAAAGCATGTTTAGAAATAACAACTCTTTCAGGTACTCCTTTTGCCCTTGCTGTTCTTATATAATCAGAGCTTAAAACTTCTAGCATATTACTTCTTGTGTATCTAAGCCATGAGCCGATACCAGTAATTACAAATACTGTTATAGGGAGTACAAAATGTTTAGCCATATCTAAAAATAGGGCAAAGCCTTCATAATTTTTTCTTGCAGTAACCATACCTTGGAGCGGTAATAAGTTTAAATCTAATGCAAATATCTTTTGCAAAACGGCAGCAAAAAAGAAAGATGGAAGAGATATGCCAGCTAAAGCTAAAGCAACAATAATATAATCTGTTTTAGAATATTGTTTAACTGCCGATACTATACCAAGAGGTATACTAAATAATAATTGAAAAATAAATGCAGTAAAAGCTAAAGAAAAAGAAATCCACATTTTATCTTTAATTATATCTATAACAGGCTTTTGATATATAAAAGATGTGCCTAAATTACCTTTTAAAGCTTCTTTAATCCAATCTATATAACCGCCTATTATACCTTTATCAAGCCCATAAATTTTTCTTAAATTTTCTTTCATTTCTTCTGTTATAGCGGGGTTACCAGATGTCGATATTGTTATAAAATCGCCAGGCATAGAGCGTACAATAGCATAAAGAATAAAAGAAACACCTATAAGAACAAAAAGGCTTATAAAAATCCTTTTAATTATATACTGTTTCATAAAAAACTCCTTTTTATAGCATACTAGCCCTTATGTATTTACATAAGAGCCAGCCACTATTTTAATTACTTCATTTCTAATAAATATAACTCATCTCTAAAAGTGTGATAAGGTGAGTCTGATGTATAAACAGTATCCATATTGATATTATCGCTGTTAAATACAGTTAAATTTTTGCGTTGATATATAGGCATGATAACAGCATTTTCCATAATTAAATCAAGCTCTTGGGCAACAAGTTCTTTTCTTTCTTCAAGATCTAGAGTTTGAGAAACTTGTTCTAAAAGGGCGTCAACTTCTGGGTCACGCAATTTGAAATGGTTAGAACCAGCACCGTCAGCAGCATTACTGTGGAAAATTTGTGTTAAGTCGGCAGAGTTAGAGCTACCCCATGCTGCAACAAACATGTCTAAATCTCCAGATTCCATCCTATCAAATAAAACGTTACCTTGTAAATCAGATATTATAAATTCTGCTCCCATTTCTGTCAAATCTGTTTTCATTTGTGATAAAATAGCAGCACAAGGGTGCGAACTTAAATCTGCAACTCCAACTTCTATTTTAAGTTGTTCTCCATTTTCATTAACTAATTTGCCTGAAGAATCTTGAGAATAGCCAGCTAGTGTAAAATATTCTAAAGCTTTTTCTTTATCATAAGTGTAATAAGCTGTTGCATCTTCTGGATATTCTGCTAAGGTAGATGTCATAGGACGTTCTAAAACAACAGCAAGATCACCATAATAAGAGTTTATAGCAGCTTCACGGCTTATAAGGCACATAAGCCCTTTTCTTACATTAATATCAGTTATCCTATCAGCATTAATACCAATGTATCCATATCCGTTGTTATCAGTTAGGTTGTAGTCTAATCCATTTTCTTCTACTCTTGCCATAATTTCTTTTGATGCAGAAGGCTCAGATATATCAACATCTCCATTTAATACAACATCTAATTTAGAATTAGTAGATACAACTTGTATTTTTATATTAGGAGTAAGAGGTTCTCCTTTATAGTAATTAGGGTTGGCTTTAAGAGAAACAATATTGTTCTCATATTTTTCAAATATATAAGGACCACTTCCTAAAGGGGAAGAATTTCTAGATTTAGGTACAGATAAGTCGCCTTTTGTATATACAGTGCCGTCATCTGCAACGCCGTAATAATGCTCTGGCATAATGCATACATCACCTAGGAGCCTTTCGGCATCTATATTAACTCCGTTAATTAAAACGGTACAGGTATAGTCATCAACTTTTTGTATACCACTTATTTCTGTAACATTAGCACCACCCTCAAGGTTAGATTGTATTAATTCTTTTTTAAGTGTTTCAAATAAATTATCGATAGCGTCTTCTTTTATATTTTCATCTTGTAATAAATATTGTATATATGCTTCACGAACTTCATTATCAAAATTCACAGAGGAGGTATCAATACCTAAAGCTAAAGATTCATTTAATACAGCAGTTGTATTTTCTTCTATATCAGCGTCTACAACACTTTCTACATATTCTTGTATTTGTTCATCTGTTATGTTTTGTGCAGTTTCTAAAAGCTCGTCAAGTTTGCTACTATAATCTTCCATATCGTAAATATATTCATTAAGCCCTACAATATCTAAAGTTTTAAATGTGTTAATACCATCGTAATTAGGGTCTGATAAAACATAGTATGTGAAGATGACGTCATCTATAGTAACATCTTCTCCATCAGAAAATTGTATACCTTCTTGTAATTTTATAGTATATTCTACTTGAGTTATATTACCATCTTCATCTTTTATTTCTTCAAAGGTAATTTCTCCAGCACCAGGTATTAGTTCGTTATTATCGTCTAAATCTAGTATTGTATCAAATACTGGATCAAAAGCTTTCATATCAGCGCCAGAAGAGTAAAAAAATGGGTTAAAGATACCGTTTAATTCGTCCGATGCAATAACAAGAGTATCAAGGGAGCTAGTGGATTGGGTGGTAGTGGTTTCGGTTGAGCTTGAGGTTGAATTACTGCATGCAGTTAGGGAAAATACCATGATACAAGAGAGTATCAAAGATAAGATTTTTTTTAATTTCATATTGTGACTCCTCCTTGAAATTAAACATAAGTTTTATATATAATTATATAGAGTAAAAACTAATAAGTCAATTGATAATTTAATAAATTTGTAAATATATGAATATAAAAATAAATAAATTATACATATAAGATTATAAAACAAATTCAAAAAACAATAACTAATTATGTTTAAATACATAAATAAATATATTATACAGCAGAATTATATCATATATTGTATTTATAATCAAGATATTAAGAATATTATATATAAATTGTAAAAAAAGAAACATAAAAGAAAATTTTGAAATATTTTTGCAATTTAATTTTTAAATTATTTAGGCAAAATAATAACTCTATTTTCTTTAAAAGGCTTGTAAAGTACTATTTTTTTGCCTATTATTTGTACAACATGTGATTTTGTCCTTTCGCTTATTGCAGAGCTTATGTATTTTATATCTTCCGTACAATTGTTTAAAACGGTGCATTTTATAAGCTCTCTTCCTTCAAAAGATGATAAAATAGCTTTTATAAGCTCGGGGGTAACCCCAGCCTTTCCTATTTGAAAGATAGAGGGGATACCATGAGCTAATTTTTTTAAATAAGCACGCTGTTTGCTAGTCAACATAAAAAAACCCTTTCTAAATTTTATTTATAATATTCAAATTCTAAATTATATATGTTAACAGTGTCGCCTTCTTTTATACCAGCCTCTTCTAAAGCTTTTATAACCCCTTTAGTTTTTAAAAAACGCTGGAAAAAGGCAAAGCCCTTTTCTGTATCAAGGTTTGTATAACCAAGCATTTTTTCTATTAAAGCGCCTTCTATCTTGTAGTAATTTTCTTTAGCTTTTGATATAGAAAATGGCTCTGTATGTTCATCTTCTGCAATAAAGTCTTCAAAATCTTCTTCAAAAGTGATGTTTTTAGGGTAATCTTGTAAAATGTTAAAAGCCTGCAAAATAAGGCTATCTAAGCCCTTATTTGTAGCAGCTGATATAGGAAAGACTTTTATACCTTTTTTGCTATAAATAGCTTTTATTTTTTCAAAATTTTCATTAGCAGCTGGAATATCCATTTTATTACAAGCTATAATTTGAGGGCGTTTTAAAAGTTCTTTATTATATTTTGAAAGCTCAAGATTTATCTTTTCTATATCGTCTATAGGGTCTGTGCCTAAAAGAGCAGCAGCATCGACAACATGTATAAAGATTTTAGTCCTTTCTATATGGCGCAAAAATTCATACCCAAGCCCAACACCATCGCTTGCACCTTCTATAAGCCCTGGTATATCCGCCATAACAAAACTTGCCCCAAAATTAGTCTTTACAACTCCTAGATTAGGGGTTAAGGTTGTGAAATGATAGTTAGCAATTTTGGGGTTTGCGTTGGTAACCATAGATAAAAGGGTAGACTTACCAACATTTGGCATACCTATAAGCCCTACATCAGCAATTAGCTTTAGCTCTAATATAATATCGTATTCTTTACCTTCTTTGCCTTTTTCAGCATATTTTGGAGCTTGCATAGAAGGGGTAGCAAAATGCTGATTACCACGTCCTCCACGCCCCCCTTTAGCTATTATCCTGCTTTCTAAAGGGCTTGACATATCTGCCATAATCTTGCCTGTTTTGCTTTCTTTTATTATTGTACCTACGGGCACTCTTATAATCAAATCTTTGCCGTTTGCTCCAGCACAATTTTTTTTAGAGCCGTTTATACCGTTTTCAGCCACAAACTTTTTTTTGTATCTAAAATCTACAAGGGTATTTAAATTTTTGTCGGCATAAAATATTATATCGCCTCCTTTGCCTCCATCGCCCCCGTCTGGGCCACCATTTGTTATATATTTAGCACGATAAAACGATACAAAACCATCGCCCCCCTTGCCAGCTTTTATATTAATTTTAACTTTATCTACAAACATTTGTAACCTCACTTATAATTATTCTACTTTTTTTCTTTTAATTCTTTTTTCGTTATTTTCTGTAGAAGATTTTGTTTTTTTGCTTGAAAGGGTTTTGTCTTCGTCTAATTCTTCATTAGTTTTTAAAGTTATTTCTGAAACTTTAATGGACTTTTTTGTTCCTTTTTGTTTTGTCTCTGTATCTGCTTTAGATTGCTCTTCAGCTAAAGGGTTAGTTTTTTGGTTAGTTTTTTTGGCAAGAGATTTTTTTAATGCTTTGCTAAAATATTCGTGCAATTCTTTGTCTAAATTTTCATCAAAATCGACAGAATTAAATAAATTTTCGCCAAAAGATAAGTCAATTTCTAAATCGTTGTTTTTTGTATCATTTTCTTCTATATTATTATTTATATCGCTGTTATTTAAGTTGTATTCTTCAAAATCTTCAAGGCTATTTAAGCTAGCCTTTAAATATCTTTTATCTTCATCTTCAAATATTTTATCGTCTTCTTCTAAAAGAGCGTTTATTTCTTCTGCTTGTAAAGATACAATATGCTCAGAATCAGCTGGAACTAATATTTTGCTAAGCTCTTGTTTGTCCATATCTTTTTCTAATTCTTTTAATGTTTCATCTAATATAAATTGTATTTTTAAATTTTTGCAAGAAACTTTTTTGACTTTAGCAATTAAAATAGCTAAATATATTAAAACTACAAATAAGATTATGTAGCTTGTAAAAAAGTTAACAGCGGTATTATACCCTATATAGCTATTTAAAAGATATACAGAAGATAAATGTACAAAAACAGGAAGGACAATAGATATAGCAAATGCATATAAAGGAAGAGAAATGGATAAAAACTTGCTATTTTCTCTTAAATAATGTTCTTTTTGAAAATTATTGTATTGTATTATTTTTTCTAAAAGGGTATTCGAAGAAATAGACGGATTTTCTGTAGTAACTTTAGAAATTTTATAAGATATAGTTTGTTTGCAATTATCTATAAGCAAAAGGTCGTCTAGCGATGTTTTTTTGTATTTTCTGATAGTACGTTTTAAAGACTTCTCAAGGCTTTTGAAAAAACTTTCTATATCCATAAAATCACCTCCTTATGTAAATATGTAAATTTATTTAGATTTTTTGTTAGTGTCTTTAGCAATATTTTTTTTAGATTTTTTTAAAGCTTTTATTTCTTGTTTAGATTTAATACCAACTACACTTACTATATAAAGCCCAGCAACCTCTGCTTTAACAGTCTTTTTAAGGGTAATGTTATTAAAAATATGCTTGTCGCAAATAAGATTTAAAATCTGCGGGCCTATTTTAACTTGTACAAAATTTAACTTTATAAATTTATAAAATTTAGGCATAGATGCCAAAACAGCTTTAGGCATGTTAATATCTGTGATTTTGGCTCTTTTTTTATCTATAACAAACATAGATACAGTTTGTTTAGCTTGTTTTATAAAACTTTCTTGTTCAACAAATTTAGTTGAAACTTTTTTGTTCAAAAAATAAAAAATAAAAAATATTATACCTAAAATAAAAACAGCAATTAATATAATATCAAAAGCGCCTAAATGCATAAAAAAACTCCTTATTTATGTAATTTAATAAAAGCTGACGAGCAGACTTGAACTGCCGAACCTCTTCATTACCAATGAAGTGCTCTACCTACTGAGCTACGCCAGCAAAATCTTTTAAAATTTTAGCACATATAATACTAAAAGTCAATAAGCGCAAAAAATAAAAACAAAATAAATTGTAACATAGTTTTACTATATTAAATAATATGTAAATAGCATTAAAATATATAAGGTGATTTATGAAAAAAGAAGTAATTTTAAGCAATTTAAAACTAAATGAAGAGGCTTTTATAAAAAATATTAAACTAGATAAAAAAATAAAAAATAGGCTTAATGATTTAGGATTTACAAAAAAAACTAAAATAAAATGCATATTAAAAAGCCCTTTAAACGAGCCAAAAGCTTATTTAATAAAAGGCGCAATAATATCGCTTAGAAAAGATGTAACAAAAAACATAATTTGCGAAATGGAGGAGCATTAATGAAAAATATTATAATAGCAGGCAATCCAAATGTAGGCAAAAGCACCTTTTTTAATAAGCTTACAAAGCAAAAGCAACATACAGGCAACTGGACAGGTAAAACTGTTTTAAATGCAAAAGGTAAATTTAAATATAATAATAAAGAATATGAAATAATAGATACTCCAGGGACATATTCTTTAAATATAAATTCTTTAGATGAAAAGGAGGCAAGAAATAGTATATGCTTTAAAAAAAGCGACGCTATAATAGTAATGTGTGATGCTAAAGCTTTAGAAAGAAATTTGTTTTTAGCATTTCAAATATCAGAGGTTAAAGATAATGTTATATTATGTATAAATTTTTGTAAAGCAGATTTAAAAAAAGATTTTAATATAAATTTTGCATATCTTAATAAATATTTTTCAAAAGTTTGCAAAATTAATGCTAAAACAGGTAGAGGCTTTTTTGAATTATTAAACTCTATAGAAAATTTAGAAAGAAAAAAAGCTAGCTTTTGCTATGAAGATAATATAGAAAAGGCTATAAATATTATAGAAAATGCTTTAGATAAAGATTTTAAAAATATAAAAAGCGTTTTATAGCTTTAAAAATATTGCTAGAAGAAAAAGATATAATACAAAAAATAGAAGAATACGTAGGCTTTAAATTTTATGAAACAGATGAAATAAAAAATGCTTTTAAAAATGCAAAAAATATTTTAAAACAAAATAATATAGAAGATTTAAACACAGCTTTAACAGAAAATATATATAATGAATGCTCTAAAATATATACAGCCAAAAACACAAGCAAAAATACGCTTGATAAAATGGTTACAAGCAGATGGATAGGTATACCTTTTATGCTAATTTTGCTTTTTATTATATTTTGGATAACTATAGTATTTTCTAACTATTTATCTGCATTATTATCCTATATATTTTCAAATATAGAAGGATATATAACAAACTTTTTTAATTTTTTAAATGCTCCTTATATAGTAAAATCTTTTTTTATAGACGGTATTTACAAAATAGTTAGCTTTGTTGTATCTGTTATGTTACCTCCTATGGCTATATTTTTCCCTTTATTTAGCTTATTTGAAGAGGTGGGCTTTTTGCCACGTATAGCTTTTAACCTAGATAGAGTTTTTAATGCTTGTGGCAGCTCGGGCAAGCAGTCTTTATGTATGGCGATGGGCTTTGGTTGCAATTGCGTTGGGGTTAATTGTTGTCGTATAATAAATTGCAAAAAACAACGGCTTATAGCTATTTTAACAAATAATTTTATACCTTGTAACGGACGTTTGCAAGCTATAATAGCTTTAATAACTATATTTTTTATTTCTGCTGGTTTTGAAAGTTTAAAAGCAGCATTTTTTTTAACATTATTTATAATTATTAGTATTATAATAACACTTATTGTTTCTAAAATATTTTCTAAAACTATATTAAAAAGTACAAATGAAATTTTCGCACTAGAATTACCTCCATATAAAAAGCCACCATTTTTTAAAACAATTATAAAAGCGACTAAAGAAAAGACTTTTTTTGTACTAACAAGGGCTATTTTAATATCTATTCCAGCTGGAGTTGTTATATGGTTTATGACTAATATAACAATTAATGATGAAAGTATTTTGTATTATCTAACAAGCTTTTTAAATACTCCAGCAAAATGGATAGGGCTAGATGGGGTTATAATACTTGCATTTATATTAGGTTTTCCAGCAAATGAAATAATTATGCCTTTAACTGTCATGATTTATTCAAAATCAAATCAATTGCAAGAAATAAGTGATTTTAATATATTGAAAGATATATTAATATCAAATGGCTTTACTATAAAAACGGCTATTTGTACAATAATTTTTTATATATTTCATTACCCTTGCGGTAGCGCTTTATGGACAATAAAAAAAGAAACAAATAGTTATAAATGGACATTTTTGGCATTTATACTTCCTACCATAATAGGTATAGGCTTATGCTTTTTTATAAATATACTTTTTGAGCTTGTGTAAGCTAGCTTAATATGATATAATAATTAATAAGTTTATAACATGGAGTTGGAATTATGCAATTAAAAATAGGCTCAGGTTACGATGTCCATGAACTAGCTTTTGGGCAAAAGCTTATATTAGGAGGAGTTTTGATACCTTTTGAAAAGGGGCTTTTGGGACATTCAGACGCTGATGTTTTAACACATGCTATAATGGATAGTATCCTTGGAGCTTTAAAGGCTGGAGACATAGGAAGACACTTTCCAGATACCGATAATAAATTTAAAAATATATCAAGCCTTTTATTATTAGAGCATGTTTCGCAAATTTTAAATAAAATGCAATACGAAATAATAAACATAGACAGCACAATTATTGCCCAAAAGCCTAAATTAGCGCCTTATATACCGCAGATGGAGCAAAATATAGCAAAGCATCTTAATATAAAAACAGAACAAATAAATATTAAAGCAACTACAGAAGAAGGCTTAGGCTTTACGGGCAGGTTAGAAGGTATAGCAGCAAGTGCTGTTTGTTTATTAAAAAATAAAGAGGGTTAATTATGAATATATACAATACGCTTACAAAACAGAAAGAAAAGTTTATTCCACTTGAAGAAAATAAGGTTAAAATGTATGTTTGTGGGGTTACGGTATATGATTTTATCCATATAGGTAACGCAAGGCCTTATATCGTTTTTGATACTATCAGAAGATATTTAGAGTACAAAGGCTATGAGGTAACATATGTACAAAACTTTACAGATATAGATGACAAAATTATAAATAGAGCCAATGAAGAAAATATTACCCCTAAGCAGCTTTCAGACAAATATATAAAAGAAGCGATTAAAGATTGCCAAATGCTTAATATAAAAAAAGCCACCTTTAACCCACGTGTTACAGAAGAAATACAAGAAATAATACAAATGATACAAATACTTATAAAAAAAGGTTATGCTTATGAAAGTTTAGGCACGGTATTTTTTAATACAGCTTTATTTAAAGATTATGGCAAGCTTTCTTCTAAAAAACTAGAAGAGCTAGAAATAGGTACCAGAGTAAAATTTGATGAAACAAAATTAAACAAAACAGATTTTGTTTTATGGAAACCTAAAAAAGAAAATGAAATAGCTTTTCTTTCTCCATGGGGCGAGGGTCGCCCAGGCTGGCATATAGAATGTTCTGCTATGGCAAAAAAATATTTAGGAGAGCAAATAGATATACACGCCGGGGGCGAAGATTTAATCTTTCCTCATCATGAAAATGAAATAGCCCAAAGCGAGTGCGCTAATAGTAAAAAGTTTGCCAATTATTGGCTTCATAACGGCTTTATTAATATTGATAATGAAAAAATGAGTAAATCAAAAGGTAACTTTTTTACAATAAGAGATATAGCAAAAGAAGTGCCTTATGATACTATAAGGTTTTTTTTATTAACAACACATTATAGGCATAGTATCAACTTTAGTCTAGATTTGCTACAATCAGCCAAGACTTCTTTATCAAGGATAAAAAATTGTGTTAAAAATTTAGATTATATAATTAAAAATACAACAGGTAGCTTAAAACAAGAAGAAAGTGTTATTTTACAAAAAGCAGATATATACAAAACAAAGTTTGAAAACGCTATGGAAGATGATTTTAACACAGCCGACGCTATATCTTATATATTTGAATTAGTAACTTTTATAAACAGCAATGTAAATGAAAACAGCTCGAATCAATTTGCAAAAAATATGCTACAAATTTTATTAACTCTTACAGATATTTTGGGCATATTATATAAAGCAGAAAATATAGATACAGAAAATATAGATATAGAAAAGATAGAACAGCTTATAAAAGCTAGAGAACAAGCAAGAAAAAATAAAGATTATAAAAAAGCAGACGAAATAAGAGAAGAACTTAAAAATATAGGCATCTTGATAGAAGATACAAGAGCAGGAGTTAGATGGAGCAAAATAGATGGATAAAATATTAAATGAAATTTTAAATACAAATAAAAATTACCTTGATATAAGGGCTTATTCTCCTTTAGCTTTAGCTTATATAGGAGATTCTGTTTTTGATATATGTGTTAAAACATATATTTTAAAAAAAATAAATACAAACCCTAACAAACTTCATAATTTATCAACACAATATATAAACGCTATAACACAATCTAAAATGTATTATTATATAATAGACAAAATATCAGAAGAAGAAATAAATGTTTTAAAAAGAGGGCGAAATGCAAAAGGGCGTATTAGCAAATCAGCATCTTTAAAAGAATACAAAAATGCGACAGGGCTAGAGGCGCTTTTTGGCTATTTGTATTTAAAAGGAGAAATAAAAAGAATAACAGAAATATTTGAATTATGCTTAAAAAGTTTTGAAATAACAGGAGAAAATAATGAAGAAAAGTAAAAAAAATTTTAAAAAAGATAAAAAAAATAATTATAAAGAAAGACATAGAGATTTTAAAAACAAGCAAGACTTTTTCAAAAAAGAAAATAAAGAAAAGCTTGAAGAAGATAATTTGCAGCTAGAGGGGCGTAACTCTGTTTTAGAGGCTTTAAACAGTGGTAAATTAATAGACAAAATATTTATTAAAAAAGGAGAAATAGAAGGCACATTAAAAGTAATAATTGCAAAAGCTAAAGAAAAGGGTATAATTATTAAAGAAATAGATAAAGCAAAGTTAGAGCAGATGAAAAAGACGAACAACCCACAAGGTGTTATAGCTATTTGCCCTGCTTATGAATATTGCGAAGTTTACGATATATTAAATTATGCTAAAGAAAAGAACGAGCCTCCTTTTATAATAATTTTAGATGAGCTTACAGATCCTTATAACGTAGGGGCTATAATAAGAACAGCAGAGGCGACTAATGTCCATGGGGTTATTATACCTAAAAGAAGGTCGGCGACTTTAACATCTATTGTTAGCAAGGCGTCAGCTGGAGCTATAGAATATGTTAAAATAGCAAAAGTTAATAATATATCTAAAGAAATAGAAAAGCTTAAAAAAGAGGGTATTTGGGTTGTTTGCGCAGATATGAAAGGTACCAGCTATTTTGAGGCAGATTTAAAAGGTGCTTTAGCTATTGTTATAGGTAATGAGGGTAGTGGTGTTTCAAGGCTAGTTAAAGAAAGATGCGACTATTCTATTAAAATACCTATGCATGGTAAAATACAATCTTTAAATGCATCTGTAGCGGCTGGGCTTATTATGTACGAAGTTTGCAGACAAAAGGCAAATTAATATGAAAAATAAAAAAGATGAATATTTGTTAATTGATGGATATAATATAATATTTGCATAGGATAATCTAAAAAAAATAGCAAATTATAGCTTAGAAGAAGCAAGAAATAAGCTTATACATATACTTTCTAATTACCAAGGGATAAAAGGTAATAACATTATAATAGTTTTTGATGCGCATTTTGTTAAAAGTAGTAAAAGAAATATAGAAAAAATAGGAAATGTTTTTGTAATATATACAAAAGAGGCAGAAACAGCTGATAATTATATAGAATATATAACTAAAAAATATGTTAAGAAAAACACAGTTAGAGTTGCTACATCAGATAATACAGAGCGAATAATAATTTTAGGAAGTGGTGCTATAGCTATTTCGGCAGCAGAGCTAAAAAAGGAAATAAATAAGACAGAAAAATATATAGCAAAAAAAATAGAAGATATAAAGCCTATAAAAGATAGCATGCTTTTTGATAACATAGATCCAGAAATTGCAAAATGGATCGAAAGTATTATTAAAAAAAAATAAAAATTGTATATTAAGTTTTTTTGTCATATTATCAAATATAGTTGTCAAGGCTTAAAAAAAATGATATAATTAATAAAATTATTTAAAATTATAAGGAGTTTTTATGTATATACCAACCATTAGCGATATAATAATTTCTTTATTTTTAGCTTTTATAATACTATTTATAATAAAGCTTTTTACAGCCAAAAGTTTTGATAAAGAATTTATATATCCTTTAAAGGAAGATCCTAAAACAGTTATAAATACTTTTTATAAGCTATTTCCTAAAAAGGACATAACCTTTAAAGGCAAAGTTTATAAAAGGGGGATGCATATAGAGCTTATAACAAATAATGAGATTATAGAAGGTATATTTATAGGGCAAAATTCTAAAGAACTTTTATGTATTTTAACAAAAGAATATTTTATAACAAATAAATTTAATAATATTATAGAAATTAATTTAATAGAAAATAATTAAACATGGAGGAGAGTTATGAAAAGATATTTTAAAATGCTTGTTTCTTGTGCTTGTATTTGTTGTTTATCTATTAATTCTGCTTTTGCAAGTAATACAAAAATATCTTTATTAAACGATAAATTATTAGCACCTTTAAAATATGATATAATAAACCAAAGCGGTACATTAATAATGCAGTATAGCGAGCTTTTTAGCTCTATGGGGGCAGAGGTGAGCTTTAATGAATATAAGCAGACTATTACTGCATCGTTAGATGGAGATACTATCGTTATATACTTAAATAACGATTATGCCACATTTAACGGCGAAAAGATAGAAATAAGCAAAACAATTATAGATGATGAAGTTTATTTACCAGTAAGGCAAATTTGTGAGCTTTTTGGCTTTGAGGTTGCATGGGATATGGAAAAAAGCCAGGTATCTTTAACAAAAGAGTCAGAGGGTTACCTATTTTTAAAAACAAAAAGTGATGGAGCGGAAATTGCTGATTTTGATACATTGCTTGAAAAGGCGTTAGCAAATAATACTAATTTTGCTAACATAACAGATACTTGTAATTATTTAGAAAAATTAAAAAAAGATTATAAACAGAATCTTACAGATACAGACCCAAATGATTTAGGCATAAACACATTTCCGGTTGATGGTTCAGATTCTGTATATATAGATACAGATGAGTTAAGCTATTTAGACAGCAGCTTAAGTATTTTAAGAACGATAAAATCTACAGATAGCCAGCTTCAAAATCAAAAAATAAATCAGCAGATTATAGAAGATAGCGTTTCTTATTCTATAGTAGCTTCTTTTCTCTCAATAAAAGAAGTAGAGCTTGATATACAGGTGCTAGAAGCACAAATAGAAAATGAAAATTTAAATCTGCAAAATTGCGAAGCTAAATACCGATACGGCTTAATCTCTGAACAAGCTTTGAGCAGCGTTAAAAGTAATTTAGAAACGCTTAATGCAAATTTGCAAACTTTACAAGATAATTTAGAAGTGCAAAAAAATGTATTAAAATCTATATTAGGTACATCACGTGATATATATTTTGATATAGATATAGAAGTTGATTATAGCGATTTTGAAGAAATTCAGCTACAAACATGTATATCAACTGCAAAATCAAAAGATTTATCTATACAGATATTGCAAAATGAATTAGAAGTTTGTGAATACAACCTTTCAACAAATTTTGATGCTACTGCAACAGAAAAAACAAAATTAAGAAATGAAGTTTATGCAGCCCAAAGAGCAATAGACGACCAAAAAGAAAGCCTAGAACAAGGGCTTACTAGTACCTATACAACGCTTAAAAGTTTATATAACCAAAAAGAAACGCTAAATACAGCTTTAGAACAAGCTATAACAGATTATAATACAGCAGTATCTAACTACAACGCAGGGGAAATAACTCTTTATGATTTGAAAAATGCAGAGCTTTCTGTAATGAATTGTGAAAAAAATCTAGAAGAAAGTGGACTTAATTTCTACCTATATTTATACAAATTTAATACACCACATTTAAATGCTTAACATTAACAATTGCCTTTCTTTTAACATATTATATAACAAATATATATTAAAAGGAGGGCAAAAAGTGAATTTTTTAGTAGAAGATATTTGCCGTTGTATAGGACAAACAGTAACTATTTTTACAGCAAGTGGTGGGGCATCTGGTAAAGGCTTTACGGGAGTTTTGATATCTGTCACAAATTGTGCTATAAAGCTTTTAGTAAGCGTAGGTGCAGCACCAGCTTGTCCTTTAGGTAGTAGGTGCAGAAGTTGTAATAGATGTAGATATAAAAATAATTGTACACCTTTAGGGGCAATTGCAATAATACCAACAAATGCAATAGTAGCATTTGTACACAATGCTATATAATTTTATAAATATAAGGGCTATAATAATAAATTATAGCTTTTTATTTTATGCAAAAGTATATTAAGAAGTAATAAAAAAAGTTATAAGTGAAAGCTTGTATAAAAGTATATAAAAAGGTATAGTAAAAATTAACTATTTTTTAAATCAACCTTAATATATAACAAAAAAGACTATCTTTTGTTAGATAGTCTTTTTATAAATTAATTTAAAGGTTTCATAGTAGGGAATAATAAAACATCTCTAATAGAAGAAGAATCTGTAAAAAGCATAACCAGCCGGTCAAGCCCCATACCAAGCCCACCTGTAGGGGGCATACCGTATTCTAAAGCTAAAAGAAAATCTTCATCTAGCATATTTGCCTCATCGTTGCCAGCAGTTCTTAGCTTTTCTTGCTGAATAAACCTTTCTCGCTGGTCTATAGGGTCGTTTAATTCTGAATAGGCGTTAGCAAATTCACGCCCAACTATAAATAGCTCAAATCTTTCTGTATATTCAGGGTTAGATGCTTTTCTTTTAGAAAGGGGAGAAATATCTACAGGATGGTCTATTAAAAATGTAGGCTGGATTAAATTTTCTTCTACAAATTGTTCAAAAAATAAATTTAATATATCGCCTTTTTGATGGTGGTTTTCAAAAGTTATATTATGCTTTTTAGCAACTTCTCTTGCTTCTTCTAAAGTGCTTATTTTGCTAAAATCTACCCCCGCATATTTTTTAACAGCATCTAACATAGATATCTTTTCAAAAGGTTTAGAAAAGTCTATTTCTGTTCCTTGATATGTTATTTTTAAAGTGTTTAAAACATCTTTTGCAACAGTTTTTATTAGCTCTTCCGTAAGCTCCATCATATCATTATAATCAGCGTATGCTTTATAAAGCTCCATTAATGTGAATTCTGGGTTATGCTTAATGCTCATACCTTCATTTCTAAATACACGCCCTATTTCATAAACGCTTTCAAAGCCACCTACAATAAGCCTTTTAAGCGGTAATTCTAAAGCTATACGCATATAAAGCCCTAAATTTAAAGTGTTATGATGAGTAACGAAAGGCTTAGCATGCGCCCCACCGTATATAGTCTGTAAGATAGGTGTTTCTACCTCTAAAAAGTTTTTATTATCTAAAAAATTTCTTATAGATTTTATTATTTGAGAACGCTTTAAAAATACGTCTTTAACCTCTGGGTTTACTATTAAATCTAAATAGCGTCTTCTGTATCTAATGTCTTGGTCTTTTAAACCGTGAAATTTTTCAGGTAATATTTGCAAGCTTTTGGATAAAAGGGTTATGCTATTTGCCCTAACAGATATTTCATCTTTTTGTGTTTTAAAAACAGTACCAAAAATGGAAACAATATCGCCTATATCAAGCTTTTTAAATTCATTATAAGCATCTTCCCCTAGCTCATTTTTACTAACATAGCATTGTATTTTGCCTTCTTTATCTTGTATATCGCAAAAAGATGCTTTGCCCATAACACGTCTTGTCATAATACGACCGGCTATATATACCTCTTGCTCTTCAAAGCTTTCAAAATTATTCTTTATTTGCATACTGCTATTTAAAACTTTAGCTTTTGTAATTTCGAAAGGGTCATTATTATTTTGCTTAAGCTCTTTTAGCTTATCTATCCTTATTTTGATAAGTTCATTAATATTTTCATTATCATTTGACATATTTATAGCTCCTAACTTATTTCTAAAATTTTAAAACTTAATATACCCTCTGGAGTTTCAACAGAAACAGTATCGCCAACTTTATGCCCAAGTATCGAAGCACCTATAGGAGATTCATTAGAAATTTTGCCGTTAAAAGGGTCGGCCTCTGCTGAACCAACTATTGTATATTCTATTTCTTCGTTAAATTCATTATCAAAAAGCTTTATTTTATTACCTATATTAACAGTGTCTGAATCTAAAGAAGATTCTATAATTTCAGCATTTCTTAACATATTTTCTATAGCTATTATGCGTGCCTCTATTTCTGCTTGTTCTTCTTTAGCGGCATCATATTCAGCATTTTCAGAAAGGTCGCCTTGCCCTCTTGCCTCTTTTATCTTGGCAGCGACATCCTTTCTTCTAACAACTTTAAGCTCTTGTAATTCATCTTCTAAATTTTGAAGTCCTTCTTGTGTTAAAATGATTTTTTTACCTTCATTCATTTATAAAGACACCCCTTAAATTAATTATCACATTCTTAACATTATAAAGCAAGTAAAAAATGTTGTCAAGATTTAATAATCATTTTTTTATATAAATTTGTAAAATTATAAATATTTTTAAATTTAAAATTTGATTATAAATAAAACTTATGCTATAATTATAAAACTATATATTATAACAGGAGTATATTTTAATGAATAAAAATAATTTGCTTAAAACAGTATTTTACATATATATTTTATTTTTAACTTTACTGCTTTTAACAAAATTTTCTTTATCTTATATTTACAATATAAGAACCACCCTAAAATTTTATATAAAAAGCCAAGGGATTATTTATTACCGTTATAACATAATCCCCTTTAGGACTATATTAAGCCAATTAAATCAATTAAATATTTATAATCTAGCAGGCAATATATTAATATTTATACCTTTTGGCTTTTTGCTAAAATATATTTATAATATAAAGCTTATATTTTTTATATTTATAACATTTTTATATATCTTTTTTATAGAAATTATGCAACATATATTTTTAATAGGCTTTTTTGATATAGATGATTTTATATTAAATCTTTTTGGTAGCTTAATAGGCTATTTTTTAGCCAAAATTTTTTTATTTAAAACAAAGGCTAGTAAAAGATAAAATTATAGATATTAATAAATCAAAAATCAATATTTTATAATAAAATGCTTTAAAGGTTTTAGTATCTTTTTTCTTATTATATTCTATAGCTTTAATACAAATAAATATGTAAAAAGGTATATATATAAAAGCTTGTGGTAAATATGTTAAAATAATTAAAAAACCTTTAGTATTAAATATTTTTAAAATAATGCTTGTGGTAAAGCCAAAACAAAAGCCTTTTATGAATGTTAATAATAAAATAAATAAACTTCCTATGTTAACAAATGCTAAAAACCATATTATCAAAAAATAAATCAAATTTTTCAAAATTAATTCTGAATAGCTTACCGTATTTTTTAAAATATTTTCATCCAAAATTTCTGTAATATTTAAGCTATTATTATAAAATAAAAATAAACTACCTATCAAACTCCCAAAAAGCATAATAAAAAGTAAATATTTTGTATTTTTCATAATCAACCCTCTTTATTTAGCTAAAAACAACATCATTTATAAGGTCAGCAAGTAAATCCATAGCGTTATATATTTCTTCTTTAGTATTAGTTTGAGCCCCAGCTTCAATAAGCATAGAAAGGGGTTTCATATGTAAGCTATATCTGTAGGCGTTTATATATATTTTTCTTGTAAAGCCTTCGTATTTTTCCATTGCTCTTTTTTGCATTTTAAAGCTTAACGCTAAATTTTGCTTAATATATGGGTTTTCTAAATAGTCGATATCTTTTAATTCACCGTCTTCATTTATCCTTGATATACCATTAAAAAACATTATTTTGGCTGTCGGTTTACCGTTTATTGTTTCTACAAGATGTGTATCTTCAGAAACGCCGTCCCTATGCAAATCTATAACGAGCTCTATAGAAGGGTTTTCTTCCAATATTTTTCGTATTACCGGCTCCATCCTTTCATAAGCTCCGGTTATTTGGTTTTTTCCGTCAACAACATCAAATGTGTCTACATAATGTATTGTTTTAATACCGTAAACTTCTTCTAGCGTTTGGGCAAGTCTAGCTCCAGCCCCAACTATACCTTCATATATATCATTTTTATCGCTATCGATAAACATTTCTTGAGAATGTGTATGAAAAATTAAAACTTTTGGCTCATCGCCATCTTTGTCCACTTTTACAGAAGTATTTAAAAAATCATTGACATTAAAATAATCGCTACTAAGACCTGTTTTGCTATCAACTGTATAAAATGTTTGCTTTAAATAATCTAAATCAGTTAGTTTATTAATATCTATATCGCTTGAAAAGCTTTCATCAGTATTTATTTCTGTATTTGTATCTTCTTCATATGATATATCATAAAGCCCCAAAACTTCTGTGCTAGTTTTTTCGTCTTCATCTTCTGCTTTTGCTATTAAATCTTTATTAAAGCTTGTTTCTATTTTATAATTAGGTATAATATCATATAAAATTATTTGCGCAAAAGTTGTTTCATTTATTTTTGGTAAAAATATAAATAAAATAATAAAAGCTAAAATTATACCAAAACTTATTTTTTCACATATCTTTTCAAATTTATTTTTTATAATAAATCCTCCTCCATTGTATAAATATATTATAATATATTCAAAAAAATAAATAAAATAACTACTTGTTATAATTATGTAAATATATAAAAGATTAATAAACTATTATATAAAAAACTAAATAATTATATGTATAAAATAAAAAATATTTTTAATGTAAAAAAGCTTGACATAATTTTACAAGTATGATAAAATAGCATAAATATCAAGGTAAAAAGGGTATTTTTATTATAAAATTAGCAGGTATAATATTTAATTATAAAATTTCTTTTTTAGCTAGATTTAGTCTATAAAAATGGTTAATATATGTAATTATATTTGCTTAATTTTAAAATAATGGGGTTACATCTTTTAATGCATTTAATGAGGGGGAGTTTTTATGAAAAAAAAGAAAAAGAATGTAAAAGTTAAAAAATCACTTTCTTTAGGGCTTATGGCGACAGCTGCTGTTGCAAGCTCTAGCGCAGCTACTAGTACAGTAGCTATGGCTAGCACATTAGAAAGCACAGCCGATACTTCTGTAAGTGTTGAGGCTGAAGCAGTAAGCTTAGATGCTCAAAATGAACAGACAGATGCTCTAGAGCAGGTTAAGGCTCAAGAAGAAAGCCAGCAAGAAATACAAGAAGAAAGCACAGATATTGAAATTGCTGTAGTGGATATTACGCCTTATATCACTGTAGATTCTAGAGGTTTTATTACAGAATTTAAAGAATCTGCTAAACAAGAAGTAGAAGGTAAAGCTATTTTAATACCAGCTGAAAAAGACGGAATAGTAATAACTGGTATTGCAGATGGTGCATGGAATAAATCAGTCTTTATGGAAATGGGCATGACTGAAGTATATTTTGAAGAAGGTAGTCAGCTTAAAACTATAGGTAAGTACGCCTTTAAAGGTTGCGAAGAATTGACTAATATAGTACTTCCAGACACTGTAACAAGCATAGGCAACAGCGCCTTTAAACAATGTGAAAGTCTATCAAATATAGAATTATCTAATAGCTTAATAACTATAGGGGGCAGTGCTTTTTTCGGTTGTTCAAGCCTTACTGAAGTTACGGTGCCAAAATCTGTAACATCTATAGGAGAATCTGCTTTTGCTTATTGTACAAATCTTGTTAATATATCTCTTCCAACTGGGCTTACAAAAATAAATGAAGGCACATTTAGTAATTGCGTTAGTCTAGAAAGTATAGTCTTGCCTTATGGGGTAGAAAGTATAGAAAGTGGAGCATTTGTACAATGCAGTAGCCTTAGCCATATAGAATTGCCAAGTACTTTAAATAAAATGATAGATGCAGATATAGTTATCTTCTATGGTTGTGATAGTTTAACAAGCATATATGTTGATAACTATGAAGATAGTATATCAAGAAATTTAAAATTTGAATTAAAAAGTATAGAAGGTAGTGGAGATGTTACAATATATTATAAAGGTGATGTTTTTTAATTGTATAATAAATTATTTTTTCCATAAAACTGCTTATGATACTATTTTATATCTATAGCAGTTTTTTTATTATAATTAAAATATTTGTTGACTTTATTATATAAATATGGTATAATCCTAATGTTGAAAAGGGAGTAGCTGACAAGTTTATTCTTGTGATACTTGCGTCAATCACAGTTTTTTAACTCGCATTTATCTTAAATAGCAAGACTTTATCAAATTTATTTTGATATGGTCTTTTTTTATTATTTTTATCAGAAAGGTGGTTGTTATGAGTTTTTATAACAAATCAAAAGAAGAAATTTTTGCAGATTTAAAAACAAGTAAAGAAGGGCTTGATGCTAATAATCTAGCCGAAAGGTACGAAAAATATGGCTATAATGTTTTAAAAGAAGAAAAGGTAGAAAATGCTTTAATAGTATTTTTAAATCAATTTAAAGATTTGCTTATAATAATATTAATAATAGCTGCTATTATTTCTATCTTTACAGGCAATATAGAAAGTAGTATCGTTATTTTTTTAGTAATAATTTTAAACGCTATAATAGGTACAGTACAACATTTTAAAGCACATAAATCTTTAAAAAGCCTTAAAAATATGTATGCCCCTTTAGCTAAAGTTATAAGAAATGGTAAAAAACAAGAAATTAAGGCAAAAGATTTAACAGTCGGAGATATAATAGTTTTAGAAGCCGGAGATATTGTACCAGCAGATGCAAGGGTGATAGAGAGCTTTTCTTTACAGGTAAATGAAAGCGCCTTAACAGGCGAATCTTTTGCAATAGACAAATTTGCAGAAAAAATAGATGAAGAAAATATACCTTTAGCAGATAGGAAAAATCTAGTTTATTCATCTTCTTTAGTAACATATGGTAGGGCTGTTTGCGTTGTTACAAATGTTGGTATGGATACAGAAATAGGTAAAGTCGCAAATCTTATAAACAATACAAAAAATAAAAAAACACCACTCCAAATTAGCTTAGATAAATTTAGCCAAAAATTATCTATTATAATAATAGCTATATGTTTAGTTATTTTTTTAATCAATATTTATAGGCAAATGACTATTTTAGATTCTTTAATGTTTGCTGTTTCTTTAGCAGTTGCGGCTATACCAGAAGCACTTTCTTCTATAGTTACGATATCTTTAGCTATAGGTACAACAAAAATGGCAAAACAAAACGCAATAATAAAAAATCTAAGCTCTGTTGAAAGCCTTGGTTGTGTATCTATTATTTGTTCAGATAAAACAGGTACACTTACCCAAAATAAAATGACTGTAAGGGATATATATTTTTTGGGCGAAAAATCTAAAGATAGACTTTTGGATATAAGCGTTCTTTGCAACGATTCTTACATTTCTAAAGATAAAGTTTTGGGCGATCCAACAGAAACAGCTTTAGTTACCTATTATTTAAAAAATAATTTAGATTATAATAATATAGTAAGCCAAAACAAAAGGCTTGCAGAAATACCTTTTGATTCAGAACGAAAGCTTATGTCTACAGTGTATAATATAGATAATAAATATAAAATGTTTACAAAAGGAGCTATCGATACAATATTACCAAGATTAACACATATTATGAAAGGGGGAGAAATTTTTGATATTACAAAAGAAGATATAGAAGAAATACAAGATATTAATAATAAAATGAGCGAAAAGGGGCTTCGTGTTTTAGCTTTTGCTCAAAAAGATTTAAAAGGCGCAGATATTAGCTTAAATACAGAATATGACCTTACTTTTATAGGTCTAATTTCTATGATAGACCCCCCAAGAGAAGAATCTTTTGCTGCAGTCCAAGATTGTATTTCTGCTGGTATACTACCCGTTATGATAACAGGCGACCATAAAGTAACAGCAACAGCTATAGCAAAACAAATAGGTATTTTTAAAAATAAAGATTTAGCTTTAACTGGAGTGGAATTAGAAAGCTTAACAGACGAAGAGCTTATGCAAAAGCTAGATAAAGTTACAGTATATGCTAGAGTTTCTCCAGAACATAAAATAAGGATAGTAAACCTTTGGCAAAAAAAGGGTACTATTGTTGCTATGACCGGTGATGGGGTAAACGATGCCCCAGCTTTAAAAAGTTCTGATGTTGGTATTGCTATGGGTATTACCGGTACAGATGTAGCTAAAGATGCAGCGTCTGTTATATTAACAGATGATAATTTTGCAACAATTATAAAAGCAGTTGCAAACGGTAGAAATATTTATAATAATATAAAAAATTCTATAAAATTTTTGTTATCTGGCAATACTGCTGGTATATTTGCTGTATTTTATACATCTATTATGAATTTGCCTATACCTTTTAGCGCTGTACATTTGCTTTTTATAAATCTTTTAACAGATAGCTTACCAGCAATAGCTATTAGTATGGACAAACCAGCTAAAGATATATTAAAGCAAAAACCACGCAAAATTAATGAAAGTATACTCGATAAATCATTTTTTAAAGAAATTGTTTTGCAAGGCTTAAATATAGCTATTTTTTCAATAATAGCGTTTTATATAGGGCTAAAAACAGACGATAAAACAGCATCTACAATGGCTTTTGCAACCTTATGCCTAGCAAGATTATGGCACTGCTTTAATTCCAGAAGTAGAAATTCTATTATAAAGCAAGGGCTATTTAGCAATAAATATATAATTTATGCTATATTAATAGGGTTAGTTTGTTTAGTTGCTGTTTTATTTATCCCTTCGCTTCAAAACTTATTTGAAATTTATAACATGTCGCTTAGCAATTTTGGTATTATATTGCTATTATCATTAATACCTACATTTATAATACAAATAACAAGAATTGTAAAAGAAATATTTAAAAAATAAAGTAAACTATGCAAAAAATTTAGTTATAGTAAAAATATACTCATATAAAAGTGTGTAGACATTGTCTGCACACTACATTTTATTATAAATTTATTTGACATTTTACTATAAAATTGATAATATTTAATTAAATTATAAGGAGTTGATATATTTGAATAAAAAAAATTTGTGGGCTGTTTATAGCAGTAAAGAAATAAAACAACTTGATAAAATTAATGAAACATATAAGGATATGTTAAATAAAGGTAAGACAGAAAGAGAGTGTGTTTTTCTTACTATAGATTTAGCAAAAAAAGCAGGCTATAAAAATTTAGATGATATTATAAAAAATAAAGAAAGCTTAAAGCCAAATGATAAAGTATACGCTACATGCATGGATAAATCTATAATTTTAATACATATTGGTAAAGACAATATAGAACAAGGTATGAATATTTTAGGGGCGCATATAGATTCTCCACGGATTGATATAAAGCAAAATCCACTTTATGAAGATAGCGAGCTTGTATATTTAGATACGCATTATTACGGAGGTATAAAAAAGTATCAATGGGTTACTATACCTTTAGCCTTGCATGGAGTTGTTATAAAAAAAGATGGTACAAAAATTAATATAAACATAGGCGAAGATGAAGAAGACCCTGTTTTTGTTATAACAGACCTTTTAGTGCATCTATCAGGAAGCCAATTAGAAAAAAAGGCAAGAACCGTTATAGAAGGAGAAAACTTAGATATCTTAATAGGCAATAAGGCTTTAAAAGAAGAAGAAAAAGATGCTGTTAAAAAAAACATATTAAATATTTTAAAAGAAAATTATAATATAGAAGAAGAGGACTTTTTATCAGCTGAGCTAGAAATTGTGCCTGCTGGCAAGGCTAAAGATTGTGGGCTTGATAAAAGCATGATTTTATCTTATGGGCAAGATGATAGAGCATGTGCATTTACCTCTTTAATGGCAATTTTGGAAATAGAAAATCCTAAAAAAACTAGCGTATGTGTTTTAGTGGATAAAGAAGAAGTGGGAAGCTTTGGGGCGACTGGTATGCATAGCAAATTTTTTGAAAACACAATAGCAGAAGTTCTGGAAAAAATGGGCGAATATAGCGAGCTAAAATTAAGACGTGCATTAAAAAATTCTAAAATGTTATCTTCAGATGTTAACGCAGCATTTGACCCACTTTATGCTAGCTTTTTTGAAAAGAAAAATACAGCATTTTTTGCAAAAGGGCTTGTATTTAGCAAGTTTACAGGCTCAAGAGGTAAAGTTGCTTCAAACGACGCTAATGCCGAATATATAGCAAATTTAAGAAAAGTTATGGACGATAACAATATAGCTTACCAAACAGCAGAATTAGGTAAAGTAGATATAGGTGGAGGGGGTACGATAGCTTACATATTGGCAAATTATGGTATGCAGGTTATAGATAGTGGGGTTGCTGTGCTTTCTATGCATGCACCTTTTGAGCTAACAAGCAAGGCAGATATATATGAGGCTTATAAAGGGTATAAAGCTTTTTTAGAATGTATGTAGAAAACAAAAAGACGCTTTAAGCGTCTTTTTAAATTGTTTTAAAAGCAAATTACCTAACAATACTTTCATCTTGGGCTATTAAAAATTTAAGCTCTTTATTATAATTTTTTCATAATTTAAAAATGACTTTAAAACCATGTAATGTATACCCAAAATAGTAAACCAGCCAAAAATAGGATGAAAAATCCACAAATTACTGTCATATAAACCTGTAAAAATAGTATTATAGAAGCAATAATATATACAAAAGCATGAATATTATAAAGCCTTTTGTTAATAAGCCTATACAAATCTTCTTTTGCATTTAATTATATATACAATAAAATATTTATTTTATTTACAAAAATATATAATAAAAAAAGCCCTTTAAAGGCTTTTTAATCATCTGATATTTCTTCATCATTTTTTAAAATTTCTAGCTTAGATACACTAACTTCATAAGCTACTTTTTCTATCACTTCTCCATTTTCTAATTTTTTTTGATAATTTCTACTTTGCATACGTCCAGTCACAATTATATTTTGCCCAACATTTAGGCTATTTGCAAATTTTGCATTTCTGCCCCATGTTATGCAAGGTATGTAATCAGACTTATTGTAAGACCTATTTACAGCAAGCAAAATATCAGCAATCTCTCTCCCAAAAGGAGTCTTTCTATAAACAGCATTTTTGCATAAAAATCCATTTAAAACTACTTCGTTTGAAATTTTACCTTTTTCTTCAAAATTAATTTCTTTTGTAAATATAGTAAGCACAAGGTGATTTTTATTTTCTATAATATTATTATAAGAGCGTAATTGCCCTTTAATTTCTACAAAATTGCCTATTTTTAAAAGATTTTTATCTATTAATCTTTCAGAAATCATGATAGGTAAAATATCAACTGCATCGCTAAGCCTACTTGTTTCTAATTTAAATGTATAAAAATCCTCTCCATATATTTGATGAGAAAAAGAGTAATCTGAAACTATTTTTCCCAAAACAGTTGCATTGTTATTTTGTCTTAAATCTATTTGCATTAAAAATTTCTCCCTTCGGTTGCTTTAATATTTTATTTTAAGTTTACTTTTATATACTATTCATTAAAATTTGATTTTAGAATAAAAATTTTTAGCTATATAAAATATTTTTATACAAATATATAAAAATATTCATATAATTAATATTTATTTAATATATTAAAATAAAAAGGGTTGATATACATATGCCAAAAAAAAGTACTTATTATAAAAAAATAGCTAATAAAAATATAAATTATAAAAAGCCTAAAAAAAATAAAGGCAAAAATAAATTTATTTTTATAATATTTGCTTTAATTGTTGTAGTGTACTTTTTTGCTAAAAACGATTTTGAATATTATAAAATTTTTTTAAATAAAGCACAAGAGGCTTTAAATATAGATTTTAATTTAAAAAATAAAACAACAATAGATGCACAGCAGCTAGACTTAATGCAGGAAGACGCCAAAACTCCAAAAAAAAACTAGATAACTTTATAAACCCTTTAGAAGAAGGGATAATAACATCTTTATTTGGTGAAAGGATAAACCCTATTTTAGATAAAGAAGAATTTCATGATGGGCTTGATATATCAGCAGATGAGGGAAGCTATGTATTTGCGGTTAAAGATGGAGTTGTGCTAGATGTTTATACATCAGATAGTTATGGAAATTGTGTAAAATATGTAACAAATGATGGATATGAAATAATATACGCACACTTAAAAGAAAGTCTTGTAGTGCAAAACCAAAATATAAAGCAAGGAGAGGTAATAGCGCTTGTTGGCAGCACAGGGCTTGCAACAGGAGCTCACCTTCATTATATAATAAAAAAAGATGATGCTTTTATAGACCCTATAGATTATGTAGATTTTCCTTATTATGAAGATTAAAAGGGAGCTTTTATGAATTTTAAAATAAAAAATATTTGTATAAAAATAGATATAAGCCTTCTTTTTATATTAATATTAAGTTTTTTTTTAAAAATGCTTGATGCATTTTTTTATGCTATTATATTTGTTTGCTTACATGAATTAGCGCATATATTAACAGCTAAATTTTTTGATATTAAATGCAAAAAAATTTATATAACACCTATTGGGCAAATAGCAGAGCTTAAGGATATGCAGAAGATTAGCTTGTATAAAAGGCTTATTATTATTTCTGCTGGAGTTTGTTTAAATTTAATATTTGTATTTATTTTATCCTTTTTTAAAAGTGAAACAATATGTATTATTAAAAATATTAATTTATCTATAGCGATTTTTAATATTTTGCCTATTTATCCTTTAGATGGTGGAAGATTTTTTTTATATTATTTTGGGAGCAAAATAGGCGATTTAAAAGCATTTTTTATTATTAAAAAAATAAGCAAAATATTAAGCATTTTTTTATTTATATTGGGTATTTTGCAAATGGTTATTTATCCTTATAATATAAGCCTTATTTGCCTTGCTATTTATTTTTTAAAAATTAATAAAAAAGAATATATAAAATATATTTTTGAATTTTATAAAAATATTATAAACAAAAATTTTAAAATAATAAAGGCAAAAAAAATATTAGTAAAACAAAATACTATTATAAAAGATATATTGCCAGAGCTGGGGCAAGATTTTGTACTATATATAGATATTTTAAAAGAAGATAAAATAATAGCAACCATTTTTGAAAAAGATTTTTTAAAATATATAGAAAGCAATGGCTTAAATGAAAAAATATATACTGCTTATGAAAACAATAGGTAAATTTATTTTATATATATTGAAAAAATATATATTTTGTGTTATAATAAAAAAATAAGACAATTTGTTAAAAGATAGGCTTATATGTTGTATTTAGGCTTTTATCCTTTTTTAAAATACAAAAAAGGCTTAATTTATCAAAAATAAATATTTAGAGGGTGTATATTATGAAATATATTTTAGATGTACATTGTCATACAATTTCTAGTGGGCATGCTTACAGCACAATTACAGAAAATATTATGCATGCTAAAAAAATAGGGCTAGAGCTTATAGCTATAACAGACCATACTCCTATGATGCCAGGGGCGCCTTGTAATCTCCATTTTTTAAATTTGCATGTACTACCTAATAATATAGACGGTGTGGAGCTTCTAAAAGGGGCAGAGCTTAACATATTAAATGAAAAAGGAGAAATAGATTTGCCAGATGCTATTTTGCAAAATTTAGATATAAAAATAGCAAGCTTGCATCCACCTTGTATAGCCCCGACAGACGATATAAAGATTAATACAAACGCTGTTTTAAACGCTATGGAAAATAAGTTTATCGATATAATAGGGCATTTGGGCGACCCAAGATACCCTATAGATGTAAAAAAAGTTGTTAAACAATCTATACAGACTAATACACTTATAGAGCTTAATAATTCTTCCTTAAACCCTAATAATTCAAGGGCAGGAGGGGAAGAAACGATTATTTCTATTTTAGAAGAATGTAAGGCGCAAAAAGCCCCTATTATTTTAGGAAGTGATGCACATTATTTTACCGATGTAGGTAATTTTAAAGATGCTATAAGGCTTTTAAAAAAGGCTAACTTTCCTGATGAGCTTATTATAAATACAGATGTTTTAAAATTAAAAAACTTTTTGAAAATGAAGAAAGCTTAATTACACTTATCAACATATAGATAAAGATGAATAAATATTGAATAATAAAAGAACAGAAAGCTGGCTATTTGCTATAATTTGCTATAAAGGTAATGATAGTTTTTAATTAAATGGATATATAAGGCTTATAATTTAGTAAATTTTATAATAAAAAATATTATTTATACTTTTACTCCTTTTTATGTTTTATGTTGTAATAATATAAAATATAAATAGGAGCTAAAGCTATGCATAGCTGTATATTTTGATTGGGGCTTAGGCTGCTGATTTAATATACTGTTTCCACGGTTAATTTATTTTATTATAGCATTATTTTTAGCATTGCCTATTAGCGCAATAATTAATGGCTATAGAAAATAATAAAGATTTATTTTTGGAAAATTTTTAATTATACTAAAAAGGCAATACAACATTGCCTTTTATTTTATCTATAAAACTTTAGCTTATTCAACAGTAACACTTTTAGCCAAATTACGTGGTTTATCAACATCATTACCACGCCCAAGAGAAACATAATAAGCAAATAATTGTTGAACAATATTAGCTATAAGCGGTGCAAAATACCAACTTGTTTTAGGTATATAAAATATGTTATCAACTTCATTTGCTATAGAAGTGTTATCTTCTAGCGTTATAACAAAAACTTTTGCCCCACGTGATTTAACTTCTTTTAAATTGCTAAAAGTTTTTTCATACAAATCTTCTTGCGTTAAAAGCCCAAAAACTAATGTTGTATCTTCTATAAGCGCTATAGAGCCATGCTTTAGCTCTCCAGCAGCGTAAGCCTCGCTATGGACATAAGCAACTTCTTTTAATTTAAGGCTACCTTCAAGGGATATAATATTATCTAGCCCACGTCCAACATAAAATACATTTTTTGCATTAAGATAGCTATTAGCAAGCTTTTTTATTTCTTCATTTCTTTTTAATACATAATCTATGTATTCAGGCAATTTTTGAATTTCTGCTTTAATTTCATCTAGCTTATCATAAGATATAATATTAAGCTCTGTTGCAAAATTAAAAGTAAGAAGATACATAGCAATAACTTGGGCTGTAAAAGCTTTTGTCGATGCAACGGCAATTTCTGGCCCAGCTAAAGTGTATAAAATATCGTGCGCTTCTCTAGCGATAGTACTCCCTACAACATTAACAACAGAAAGCACCCTTGCCCCTTTATATTTAGCAAGCCTCATAGCCGCTAAAGTATCTGCTGTTTCTCCAGATTGCGATAGTACAATAACAAGAGTTTTGTTATCTATAATAGGGTTTTTATATCTAAATTCGCTTGCAACCTCGCTAAAAACAGGTATTCGGGCTATGCTTTCTATCAAATATTTACCAACAAGCCCTGCATAATAAGCAGTACCACATGCAACAATATAAATTTTATCTATTTTTTTAATATCATCACAAGAAAGTTTAATTCCGTCAAGGTTAATTTTGCCGTTATTATCTTTAAACATTCTATTAATATTTTCTTTAACAACTTTAGGTTGTTCAAAAATTTCTTTAAGCATAAAATGTTCATAGCCGTCTTTTTCGGCTGCTTCTATGTTCCAGTCTATTTTAAAAATTTCTTTTTGTATAGGGTTTTTATTTTTATCAAATATAGTGATATTACGTGGCGTGATTAAAGCAACTTCGTTATCTTCTAATAAATATACATTTCTTGTATGCTTAAGGATAGCTGGTGTATCCGATGCAATAAAGTTTTCATCGTTTCCTAATCCTATAATAAGAGGGCTATCTTTTTTGGCACAAATTATTTGGTCTGGATAGTCGGTACAAATAATAGCAAGAGAATAAGAGCCTTCAATTTTTTGAATAATTTCAAAAACAGAATATAATAAATCGTTATTTTGTTTATAAAAATCATGGAGCAAATGGACAACTGTTTCTGTATCTGTTTCAGATTTAAATATATAGCCTTTTTGGATAAGATCTTCTTTTAATTCGGCATAATTTTCTATAATACCGTTATGAACAAGGGCTATAGTGTTGTCATTACTGAAATGTGGGTGAGAATTTTTGTCTGAAGGTTCGCCATGGGTTGCCCATCTAGTATGCCCGATACCAGTGTTAGCAATAAATTTTTGTTTTGAAACAATAGATAAAAGGTTATCTATCCTTCCTTTAGTTTTATTAATATTTAAAGAAGAGCCTTCTATAGTAGCTACCCCAGCAGAATCGTACCCTCTGTATTCTAATTTAGAAAGCCCTTCTAATAAAATAGGCATAGCTAAATTTTTGCCAACGTAACCAATAATGCCGCACATATTAATTCCTCCTAAAAAAGTAATTTAAAAATTAAGCATTTATATAATCATATGATTTTATTTTATAAAAATTTATTCATAAACATATATATGTTAACATTATATCATACTGTATTTTAATTTGCAATAATCATAAAATGTATGATTATGAAAGCTGTTTTGATTTAGGCATAAAAAAATTGCAATTACAAATATTATAACTTGTATTGCAATTTATTTTTATATTAACTGTATTAACGGTCTTGTGGTGAAATTTGATGATATTTGATAGATGCAGATTTAGCTCTGTGGGCTGCCATAGCACTAGCTCTCTTAAGCTGGTCTTTTAGGCGAGGCCTATTCATAGTGTTCCAGTGTGCGTAATGTGCGTATTTATTTCTTAGAGATGATCTTCTGTTAGTGTTTATCCTATTACGTCCTATATATTTTTTAGAACCTATAGCTTTTTGTTCATATTTTATTTGAGCCGGATTTCTTAAAGTTTCATGTTTTGTTATATCACGTGGACGTTCAATTTGGGTAGAGTGTGATGATTTTTGTACAGTACCGTATGAAGTCCTAATGATAGAAACGTTGTTTTGTTGAGCCTCATCTATACCACTAGGGTCAACAGAATCAAAGGCAACGTTTAGATTAATATTTTCTGTGCTTTCATGACGTTCTGGTTCGATACTTTTTATATTGTAGCTTTTATAAAGCTCTTGTTTGTTTTCTTTAAAGTTTTCAAGTTGCTTAGGTGTTGGTAAATTAAGGCTACCTTTTGAAATATAAAAGCTAAATTTACCTGCTTCGTTAAGCTGTGGTGTGTTAATTTTATTAGCTTTTTGTTGTATCATAGCACGCTCTAGCCTAGTTTGTTTATATTTAGCTTGTTTAAGCTCGTTTAAGTTTTTGCGTAATTGTAATTCTTCTTGGAAAGTTTTAACAGCAGGCATTTTATCTGCTAGGCTAGCAACTTTGCTCATAATTACCTCTTTTTTAGATGGATATAAATCGTTGCTTAGTTTGTATTCTATTCTGCTTTCACGTTGTGATAAATTTTTGCGTACACTGTTAAAAAACATAGTAGCATCTTTTTCGTTTTTTTCAACTAATTCATAAGCCTTAGAAAGCCCTTCTAACCTTTCAGGAAATGTGTTTACAAGTTCAAGGGTGTCTTTATGTAAAGTGGATGCTTTGTATGTTGTAGAAAAGTCTAAAGATTGTTGTAATTTTCCATAATTATCACAAATTTCCTCATATTGTTTTTGTAAAGCTTCAGTGTTTTTTGTAATATTTGTTTGAAAATCTGTAAGATTATTAAATATATCAGAACGTTTAGCTATTAGCTTGTTTTTAGCAGACTCTATATTTATTACTTTATTTTTTTCTATATCAGCATAATCTCTGTTAAATTCTTCAATTTGTTTAGATATTTTATTTGCGTATTTTAAATTATCTTGAGGTATTTTATTAATCATATTTTCAAATGAATTAATGCTTCTTTCAAGAGCATTAAATCTTTCTAAAGATTGCATAAGATTTTTGGAAGAATCTTTGAAAGAATTAATCATGTAAAGTTTAGAATCATTAGATAAATTTTTAAAATAAGGGTCATTAATATTTGTATTATCTAATGTTAATACTTTACTATAATTTTGTATAACCTCAAGCTCAGCGCCTATATGTTTTTGTATATTTTCAAGCTTATTTTTTAAAGGGGTTATATGAGACTTACTAATATATTCAGATACTAAAGCAGAATTACCTTTTATATTTTCAAAAGAAGTATTAAAGGCTGTATTTATATCTATATTTGGATTATCAAAGGCATATTCTAACGCATTATAATGACCTTCAGTTTTACTGTTTTTTAATGTATTGATGTATTTGTTATAACGACTTTCTGCTTTATCATTATTGATTGCCATAAAAGCACCTCCTATTTAATATATTTAAAATTATTTACAAAAATGTTGTAATAGTTTTAATATTAGTTTAAAATGATTATAATAAATTTATATTAATGATATCATATATGTAAAAAAATGTCAAGGAGTTAAAATTGAAATATATTATATAAATTAATATAAAATTTGCAAAAAAAGGAGTTATATTATGAATAATGAAATATATGATCTTGTTATAATAGGCTCAGGGCCTTCTGGTTTAGCTGCTGCTATATATGCAGAAAGGGCTAAGCTTAAAACAATCACTATAGAAAGGCATAATATGAGTGGAGGACAAATTTTAAACACATATGAAGTAGATAATTATCCGGGGCTACCTAATATAAACGGCTTTGATATGGGGATTAAATTTAGAGAACATGCAAAAAAGCTTGGCGCAGACTTTTTTACAGATGAAGTTTTAAGCCTTGAAATAATGGATAATATAAAAAAAGTTAATTGTAAAAAAGCTAACTATTTAACAAAAACAATAATAATAGCGACAGGGGCAAACCATAAAATGCTAGATGTTAAAGGGGAAAAAAAGCTTTATGGTAAAGGTGTATCTTACTGTGCAACTTGCGATGGAGCATTTTATAAAGAAAAGGTAGTCGCTGTTGTTGGAGGGGGCGATGTTGCTCTAGAAGATGCAATATTTTTATCAAGAATTTGCAAAAAAGTTTATTTAATACACAGAAGGGATGAATTTAGAGGGGTAAAAATTTTGCAAGAAAAAGTTTTTGAAATACCTAATATAGAAATTATTTGGGACACTGTTATTAAAGAAATAAAAGGTGATGAGGAGGTAAAATCTATAGATATTTTAAACAAAAAAACAGATGAATTAAAAAATATACCGGTAGATGGAGTTTTTGTTGCTATAGGTATTATTCCTAATAGTCATATTTTTGAAAAGCATCTAAAGCTAGACGATGGTAATTATATATTAGCTGATGAAAGCTGTGAGACATCTGTACCTGGAGTTTTTGCCGCTGGAGATGTAAGGACAAAAGCTTTAAGGCAAGTTGTAACTGCTGTATCAGATGGAGCTAATGCTGTTACTTCAGTTGAAAAATATTTAGCGCTAAATTTTTAATAATTTATAAAAATTAGTTTGAAATAATTTATATAATGTTTTATAATATTTTTAAATTAATATTACCCACTTTATGTGGGCAAAATTAATAAACTTTATAAATATTAAAAAGCTCATCTAAAATAAGCCAATTTTGCTTAAAAGGACGCATTAAATTCCAATAAGATACCCCGGTTAAATTATATTCTAATGCTGTAGTTAATTTTGCATAAATACTTCTTGCGTCTTCAAACCATACCTCATGAGGTATATTGTTTAAAGTATAGTTAAAATAAGGAGTTTTAGCAACTTCATCAAAATTAATTTGGGCATTATAAGCAGCGGCAAGGCTTATAGCCTCTGTATTACCTATGCTTACAGCTTTTGTTTCTCCTTTTATATAAGGTAGCATCCAATTGTACCCATAATTAGGTATACCCATAAAAATTTTGTTAGGTGGTATTTGTGTTATAGCAAAATCTAACACATCTCTAACTCTATTTATAGGAGAAACGGCTTGTGGTTCGCTATATGCATAGCCCCATTCATATGTCATTAAAAGCACAGCGTTGGAGCTTTCTCCTAAGTTTTTATAATCATGAGCCTCATATAAAAGCCCCTCTTGATTTGCTGATGTTTTTGGTGCTAAAGCAGTAATAACAGCAAATCCAGCGTTATTTAAAGCGATTTTAACTTTTTCTACAAATGCTATAAAACCCTCTCTATCTTCCGGGAAGACGTATTCAAAATCTATATCAAGCCCAAAATAGTTTTTTTCTTCCAAAACATCTAATATATTATTTATCAAATTTTGTTGTGCTATTTCATTATTTAATATTTTATTAGATAAAGAATTATCAAATGTTCCAGCGGAAGTTAATGTAGAAATTAGCATAATAGGTGCAACATCCGTATTAGCTAATACGCCCAAGATTTCTTCATCATCAGCGTATATTAAACTACCATCTTCTGTAAAGCCATATGTGAATATAGTTGCAAATGTTAAATAAGGCAGAGCTTCTTCTAAAATATTTGTATCTATAGTAGGGTAAAGGTATCCATTAACGGCTATAGAGCCAAGCTTTGGCAAATTTTCTGGTATAACTATAGTTTGCCCAACAACAAGATTATCTGGGTTTGGTATACCGTTTTTTTCTATAAGTTCATAAGGGTTAATATTATATTCATTAGCAATAGAAAAGATAGTGTCGCCACTTTTTATAACAACAATTTTCATAAATTTACTCCATAAATATTGATTTATACATTATATGTTTTTTAATAAAAAATGTTTAAAATATTAGACAAATTAATTTTTAAATGATAAAATATTAATCAAAATCTTATCATTAATAAAAGGGTGGATTATACACATGTTTACAAGAACAAGGCTTTTAATAGGAGAAGAAGGGCTTTTAAAGCTTAAAAACAGTAAAGTAATAGTGTTTGGGGCTGGAGGGGTTGGCTCCTTTTGTGTCGAGGCACTTGTTAGAGCGGGCATTTATCATATACACATAGTAGATAAAGATACCGTTTCTCTTACCAATTTAAATAGGCAATTAATAGCAACAACTAAAACATTAGGAGAAGATAAGGTAGATTCTATAGAAGCACGTGCTAAAGAAATAAATCCAAATATAAATATTATAAAAACAAAACTTTTTTACACAAAAGATACACAAGATGAAATAAGCTTTTTTGGCTATGATTATATAATAGACGCTATAGATACAATATCTTCCAAAATCTTGCTTGTAGAAAATGCTAAAAAGCAGAATATACCTATAATATCATCTATGGGTACCGGTAACAAGCTAGACCCTAGCCTATTTGAAGTCGCAGATATATACAAAACTTCTGTTTGCCCTATAGCAAGAATTATGCGATATGAGCTTAAAAAAAGGGGGATAAAAAGCCTTAAAGTAGTCTATTCTAAAGAAAAGCCTATAAAAGTGCCCTCTCTTGAAGATAACAAAAATATTGTGCCGGGGAGTATATCTTTTGTACCACCTGTTGCTGGCTTTATTTTAGCAAGTCAAGTTGTAAAAGATTTATTAAAAAAATAGAGGTGTATTTATGCAAAAAATAAAAGTGTTGACAATTTTTGGTACAAGGCCAGAAGCTATAAAGATGATACCTATAATAAAAGAAATGCAAAATAACGATAATATAATTAGCGAAGTTTGCGTTACAGCACAGCATAGGCAAATGCTTGACCAAGTTTTAAGCATTTTTAACATAAAGCCAGAATATGATTTAAATATAATGACAGAAAATCAAACTTTAACTAAAATAACAACAGAAGTACTTTTAGGGCTAGAGCAAATTTTAAAAAAATCAAAGCCAGATTTAATATTAGTACATGGAGATACAACAACAACATTTGTTGGAGCCTTAGCAGCTTTTTATCACAAAATAAAGATAGGGCATGTAGAGGCAGGGCTTAGGACATATAACAAATACGAACCTTTTCCAGAAGAGCTTAATAGAAAGCTTACAGGAGTTATTTGCGATATACATTTTGCCCCAACTATTTATTCTAAACAAAATCTATTAAAAGAAAATATAAACGAAAAAGATATTTTTGTAACTGGTAATACCGTAATCGATATTATAAAAACGACAGTTGAAAAAGACTATATATTTAATTTTGAAAAGCTTAATAAAATAGACTATACAAAAAAGATTATAACAATTACTGCCCACAGAAGAGAAAATTTTGGCAAGCCTTTAGAAAATATATGTAGCGCTATATTAGATATAGTAAACAATAATGAAAATGTAGAGGTTGTATATTCTGTTCATTATAACCCCCTTGTTAGAGATACTGTACATAAAATGTTAAGAGATAATAAAAAAATACATTTAACAGACCCTTTAGATATAAAAGATATGCATAATTTAATAAACAAATCTTATTTTGTCATGACAGATTCAGGCGGCTTGCAAGAAGAGGTACCTTCTTTTAAAAAGCCCGTTTTAGTATTAAGAAATGTGACAGAAAGGCAAGAAGGGCTTAAAGCAAATGTTTTAAAGCTTGTAGGTACAGAAAGGCTAGATATAATAAATGCTGTCAATATGCTTATAAAAGATAACAAAGAGTATGCAAAAATGACAAATACAAATAACCCTTTTGGCGATGGGCTTGCATCTAAAAGGGTTATAAATGCCGTTTTATACCACTTTAAAATTATAAAAGATAAGCCAAAAGATTTTGAAATAAAATTATAGAATATTGCATAAAATAAAAATAAAAAAATTAAATAAAATTGTAGATTTTTTTAAAAAAAGAGTTTATAATTATATTTAATACTTTTGTTTTGTAAGGAGGCTCTTTTTTGAACCATGAAGTTTTAAAAGCATTTTCTTTAATAAGTCAAATAGGTATAAATATGCTTGTGCCTATCCTTATATGTATTTTAGTTGGAAAGTTTATAGATGAGAAGCTTGGAGCAAATAACATAATATTAATAATATTTGTTATACTTGGCGTTTTATCATCTTTTAGAAATTTATATGTTATTGCAAAACAACATATAAAAGAAAGTGACAAAAAGGAGTAATTATTATGTTCAAAATTTCTAACACAACAAAGCAAATTATATTAACTATGCTTTCTTTATCTTTAATTTTTTTAGGTATTGCCTTTTTATTAAAAGCATCTATTATTCCCTTTTTAAAAGGGCTTTTTGTTGGAGTTGTTTTTTCTATTTTAAAGCTTATTTTAATAGAAAAGACTATAGAAAAATCTTTAAAAATGGATAAAAATAAAGCGACTCTTTATACAAGCTTTAATTTTATTTTAAGATATGTTTTAACAGCTTTTGTATTGATAATAGTGCTTTTAAACAAAGAAGAGATAAGCTTTATAGCGACTGTTTTAGGGGTGATTGTTTTGCAACCAGCAACATATATTGTTGGGCTTAAAAAAGATGCATTTAAAAATTCATAAGAATATTTTAATAGAAAGGAGGTAAAATGTTGGAAGATTTAGATTTTGGCTATAAAATACTCTATAGCACAGAATTTCATGGTATTACTCTCAATTTTACAGAAACAATGCTAAATACATGGATTATAATAGCAGTTTTAGTTATAATTGCTTTAATTATTAGATTTAAGCTTAATAAATTTGAAGAAGTACCTAATAGTAAATTTCAAAATATTATAGAATTAATAGTTGAGGCTATGGAAAGCTTTACGATACAAAATATGGGAGAAAAATATAAATATTTTGCTGGTTGGTTTTTTGGAGTTTTTGCTTTTATTTTTACTTCAAATATTATCGGGCTTATAACCCTTAGATCGCCTACAGCAGATTTAGCAACAACTCTTGCCCTTGCTTTAACAACCTTTACATTAATACATTTTATGGGCATATATAAAAATAAAGGAAAATACTTTAAAGAATATGCCGAACCTATATTTGTTATGATACCTTTAAATATTATCGGAGAGATTGCAACCCCTCTATCTTTGAGCCTTCGTCTTTTTGGTAATATTTTAGGTGGTACAATTATTATGGGTCTTATTTATGCTTGTTTACAAGCTGTTAATATTATAATAGAGCTGTTAGGTATAGGAATTTTAACCCCAATACTTCATATTTATTTTGATATATTTGAAGGATTTTTACAAGCGTTTATTTTTGTTATCTTAAGCATGACTTTTATTAAAAATAAAATAGGAGATTAAGCTATTATTAAGCTATTTTAGTGCAAAACATTAGTATATATATTAATATTAATTTAATTTGTTTTAGGAGGGTAAAAAGATGGAAAAGGCGATAGTGTTAGGTTGCTCAGCTATAGGAGCAGGTATAGCAGTACTTTCTGGGCTTGGTACAGGGTGCGGACAAGGATATGCTGCAGGTAAGGCAGCCGAAGCAGTAGGAAGACAACCAGAGGCAAGATCAAACATAATGACAACAATGCTAGTAGGTGCAGGGGTATCAGAGACAAGTGCGATATA
>CBCPNA010000009.1:0-6043 GCA_965120415.1 uncultured Bacillota bacterium
AAAGATTTTTAACTAAAAGCGATATTTTTAAATTTTATAAAAATTATAAAAAAAATCTTTATAATGACTATAATAATAGTTTAAAACAAAACACTTTTATTAAAAATAAAAATTTAAAATATTTACAAATTTATAAAACATTTTTTTACAATTATAAAAATATTTTATCAAATTATGCAAAATATTTTTTAAAAACAGAATTTAAAAAAAAAAATAAAAATAAATATAATTTTAGAAAAACTTTTTATAGTAAAGCAAAAGATTATAAAACATTATACAATTTTAATAATATTTTTAAAAGGATATTTTTAAAAAATTTATTAAAGCGTTTTATTAAATATGAACATATCCAAAATATGCTTGGTAAAAATATAAAAAATTTAAGTAAAAATAAATATTTATATATTTTAAAAACAATAGAACAAAAAAATATTGCATACAAAAAAGATATTTTTAATATGCAATATAAAAAAAATAATGAAAATAAATTTTTTTATAACAAAAGCTATAAAGACTATAGCTATAAAAAGCAAGAGCTAGATATTAATAAAATTTATGAAAAAATAAAACAAAAAATTTTTGATGAAATTTTTATGCTAAATGGACATTTTTATTAAAAGGAGGGTTAATATATTTATACATATTTATTTAAATACGATGACGAAACAAATATTTATCAGCTGCCTATACCACCAGAAGAAATGATAACAGAAGTTAATTCTAACAACGAAATATACGAAACTTTAGGGAGCGGAGAAACAAATATTTTAAAAGATATAGGGCTAAGAAATATAAAGATGGATATATATTTGCCTAATAATTTAAATCTTCCTTTTGTGCAAAAAAAGTATGCAGTTAACTGTATTTTAGATAAGCCTATTATATATTTAAATAAATTTAGGCAATTTAAAATAGATAAAAAGCCTTTTAGATTTATGATTACAAGAATTTTGCCAAGTAATGAAGAAATATTTGAAACAAATATAAAAGTTTCTTTAGAAGAATATTCTGTTTATGAAAAGGCAGGAGAAGAAGGCGATTTTTATGTAAGCTTATATTTAAAAGAGTATAGAGATATTACGGTTAAAGAGTTTTCAAAAATAGATGATACTTCTTTTTCTGAAAGTGTTAAAAGAGAACATAAAGAAGTACCAAAAACTTATACAGTAAAAAGTGGCGACACCCTTTGGGACATAGCAAAAAGAGAATTTAACGATGAAACACTTTATAAAACATTAATGCAAATTAATGGTATAGAAGACCCTTATAAATTGCAAATAGGTACCGTTTTAAGGCTAGAATAGGGGGGATAATTTATAAACATTTTATTATATACAAATGAAAGTATGCTTGATATATCAGAAAGTGTTGTAGATGATATTAATTTAACTATGTATTACAAAGATGCCCCTTCTAATCTTGAGCTTAAGATATTAAAAAATAACTATATAAATATAGAAGAGGGAAATGCGATAGCTTTAAAAATAGATGAAGAAGAGCTATTTTACGGCTATATATTTACTATTGATTATGAAGAAAATACAACTTTTATAAAAGCTTATGACCAAATAAGATATTTAGTGACAAAAGATACATATACATATCAAAATAAAACGGCTAGCCAAATAATATCTATGATATGCGATGATTTTTGCTTAGAAAAAGGCGATATAGAAGATACAAGCTATATAATATCTTATAGAATAGAAGAAAATCAGTCTATTTTTAATATTATATATAATGCATTAGAAATAAGCAAAAAAATGAACGGTAAAGAGTTTATTTTTTTTGATAATTTTGGCAAAATATGCCTAAAAAGCTTACAAAATATGACGCTAGATTTTATTATAAATTTAGATGAAGATGTTTTTTATTATAAAAAAAGCTATTCTATAGATAATGATGTTTATAACAGTATAAAACTTTCTATACAAGATAGTAAGACAAAAATATTATCTACAATACAAAAAGAAGATGAAGAAAACAAAAGCAAATGGGGCATTTTAAAATATTATGAAAAGCTTTCTAGCACATATACAAAAGCTCAAGCAGAAACTTATGCAAAAAATCTTCTTGAATTAAAAAATAAACAAAAGTTTGAAATTTATTTGAAAATGCAAGGATATGCAAACATAAGAGCAGGCAATATAATTAATATTTTAGATAATAATGTATATATACAAATGATAATCACAAAATGTATACATATTGTATCTAACAATTTTCATAATATGGAGCTAACTTTATCTTCTATATAGGAGGAAAAGATGAATTTTTCAGAAATAATTAAAACAGCAGTTTTAAATATTATAAATAGTATTAAATTAACAGAAATATTTGTAGGAGAAGTTACCGATAGCAATAATTTTAAAATAAAAATTGAAGATAAACTTGTTTTAACAGAAAATGAAATTATAAGAAGTAAAAATTTTTTAACTAATCCTAAAGTTGGTACAAAAATTTTATTAATACGTGAACAAGGGGGACAAAAATACTATTTAATAAATAGTATTATAGATAATACAGAAGAAGAGGAGGAAGATAGCTAATGCTTCCAGAAACAAGCATCTTTAGCACAAAACAATATTCTATAATAAAAAATCCATCTAATACATTTAAAATTGATTTTAATAAAAATAGAGTTAGACATATATTTACAGGAATAGAAGCTTTAAAGCAAGCAGTTTTTAAAACTTTAATGACAAAAAGATACACTTATGTAATATATAATTGGGACTATGGTATAGAAATAGACGATTTAATAGGTATGCCAAAAGGATATACTAAAATAGAATTAGAAAGAAGAATAAAAGATGCACTTTTGCAAGACGACCGCATAGAAGATGTTTATGATTTTTCTTTTTATGATATAGAAAGTGATAAAAATGCACTGGAAGTTGTGTTTTTTATAAAATCTATTTTTGGTACTTTAGATTTTGATATGGAGGTAAGTTTATAGTGTATGAAAGCATGACTTATGAACAATTGTTAGAAGATGTTTTGGAGCGTATTTCTGAAAAATATGATAAAAGGCAAGGCTCTATTATTTATGATTGTATAGCCCCTTTATGTGTTGAGCTTGCAAAATTTTATTTACAGCTAGACAATGTTTTAAATGAGGGCTTTGCAGATACAGCAACAAGAGAATATCTTATAAAAAGGGCTAAAGAAAGGGGGCTTGCCCCTTATGATGCGACAAGCTCTGTTATTTTGGCTGATTTGCAAGGCGATTTTAGCCTATCAGGGGGCGAACGCTTTAATCTAGAGCAGCTAAACTTTTTTTATACAGGAGAAAAAGAAGAAGATTATTACAAATTGCAATGTGAGGAAGAAGGAGAAATAGGTAATATTTCTTATGGAGAGCTTTTACCTATAGATACGATAGAAGGGCTTTCTACAGCTAATGTTATAAAAATTTTTACATATGGTAAAGATGAAGAAGAGACAGAAGATTTTAGAGAAAGGTATTTTGAAAGTTTTGAAATACAAGCTTTTGGGGGCAATAGGGCAGACTATATGCAAAAGATAAAACAGCTTAATGAGCTTACAGAAATTTTGCAAAATGGGGGTATAGGTGGATGCAAGCTTTATAGGAGCAGTAAGGCAATAGGCGATGTATCTATTTATATTACAAACACAAGCTTTACAGCCCCAACAGAAAAGCTTATAGATTGTGTACAAAATGAAATAGACCCAAAAGACTCTTCAGGCGATGGATACGGTATTGCCCCTATTGGGCATATTGTGACTATTTTTCCGGTAGAAGAAGTTTTGGTAAATATAGATGTTACGTTAGATTTAAAAACAGGCTATTCTTTAGAAGATGTTAAAGAATATGTAGAAGAAAAAATAGAAGATTATATAAAAACTGTTGCCAAAACATGGGAAGATGAAGAATATCTTATTATAAGAATAAGCCATGTAGAAAGCTGTTTGCTCGAAATTTTAGGGATTATAGATATTAAAGAAACAAAAATAAATGACAAAACAGAAAATCTTATTTTAGGAGAAAACGATGTTCCTATAAGGGGGATAATTAATGTTAGCTAATTATTTGCCTAAATTTATTGCTGATATAGAAGAAGTTTATCAAATTATGCAAAGTTTGCAAAATAATGTAGATAGTATTACTATTAACATAGAAGATATTTTAAAAGATTTTTTTATAAACGATGCTACACTTGAAGGGGTAAAAAGGTATGAAGGTATGTTTAATATTACCCCTAAGCTTACAGAAAGCTTAGAAGAAAGAAAGCTTAAAATACTATCTATTTATAACGAAACCCCACCTTATACATATAAAAAGCTAATTTTGATATTAAATGCTATTTGTGGAGAAGAAAATTATAGAATTTTTTTACAATATACAAATCTTGTATTAAAATTAAGAATTGGCTTAGATAAAAAAGATTTGCAAAATCGTATTTTTGATATAGTGGATAAAATTATACCTTTAAATATATTTTTTAACCTAAAATTAGATTATAACATATGGCAAGATGTTCTTTATAATAAATGGAATGATTTAAACAAATTTTCATGGCAAGATGTTTTAGAAAATACTCAAATAAGAATAAGCTAAATAAAAATAGAAATTTTTATTAGGAGGAGTTTCTATACAATTTTATTTAATAATTGAATATTTTTTAGAAATAATAAAAAAAATTTTTGGGAGTACAAACGAAATTTTATTAGTATTTATATTACTTATGTTTGTAGACACAATTTTTAGCTGGATAAGATGCTTTAAAAATAACAACTGGACATATTTTAAAGCAAGATGGGGTATCTATGGTAAAATTAGCCAGCTTATTTTAATAGGAATTATATATATATTAAACCGTATTTTTAAAATAAAATTTATTATTTATATTGTTTTATATTATTTTATATTTTTTGAGATAGGAAGTATTTTAGAAAATTATTCTGCTATAAACCCAAATTTGCCAGAAGGGCTAGTAGAAGTTTTAAAAAACTTTCAGAAAAGTGCAGGAAATTTACTTGTTGACAAAATAAAAAAACTTTTTGAAAAATTTTTTGGAGAAAAAATGCAAAATGATAATACAGATAAAATAAATGAAGAAGGAGAAGAGGAAAATGTTAATAAATAAATTATTAGCAAATGAAGCAAACTTTTCTAGCGGACGTGTTGAAAAGATAGCTTATATAGTTGTGCATTATACAGCAAATGATGGAGATTTGGCAAAATCTAACTGCGTCTATTTTCAGACAGCAGGCAGAAATGCATCAGCTCATTATTTTGTTGATGAAACAGAGGTATGGCAAAGTGTGCTAGATAAAGATACAGCTTGGCATTGCGGTACATCAGGTAGCTATAAGCATAAATATTGCCGTAATTCTAACTCTTTAGGGGTTGAAATTTGTTCAGAAAAGGATACAAAAGGAGAATATTATTTTAATACAGAAACGATAGAAAATGCTATAAGTTTAGTTAAATACTTGATGGAAAAATACGATATATCAGCAGATAATGTAATAAGACATTATGATGTTACAGGAAAAATTTGCCCAGCTCCTTTTGTAAACAATACTATATTGTGGGCAAATTTTAAAAATAGATTAGAGGAGGAAGATTATTTGAAAGTAGAAAGAAGTTATAAATATGGAGAAAATGAACAAACTTTTACAGTTATAAATGATGAAGGAGAAAATTATATAAGGGTTAAAGATTTAGCAGCACTTTTAGGAAAAACTGTTACATATGATAATGATACAAAAGTGACTACTATAATTTAAAACATTATAAAAAATTGTTTGCTTTATAAAAATTGGAGCATTTTTTGCTTATAGCAATTATTGTATAAAAAAATATATAATTTATAAAAAAGTTACTATATTAAAGGCGTTTAATACGCCTTTTTTTCTATATTTAGTAGTTATTATATAAAAAGGCAAAAGTATATTAATCTTACAATAATTATTTTAATCTTTAAATATTTTTTGTAATAAAATTGTAACTTAAATTAAACTTGACAAAGTATTCCAAAAATGCTATTCTCTTAATAGGAATTTATTAAATATG
>CBCPNA010000010.1:0-22976 GCA_965120415.1 uncultured Bacillota bacterium
CTTCTTCATATCTCATTTTATTTTACCTTACCTTTCAATATCTTATTATATTATATCATCTCCCACATTTTTTTGTATAATTTATTATAACCTATCCACATTAAAGCACTTATTTCTTGTAATAAGTCATTTCTCTTTCCTTGCTTTTTTATTGCTTTATAATGTTGTTTTAAAGTATAGGCTCTTTCAGAGTGGCTCAAATCACTAAATGAACGTTGCATTAAATTAGTTTCTGTGACAATAAGCGTTGCATCTTCTAATGTTAAATCTTTTTTTATAATGCAAGGTATTTCTAAAATACCATTTTGCTCACAAGCCTTGACACGGTTATGTCCACTTAGTATAATAAATTCATTATTGTTTTCCCATACAATTATAGGTACAATTACTCCATATTCTTTTACGCTTTGTATCATATTTTCAAGTCTTTCTCCAGTATATAGCTTAAATTTATGATTAGGAAAGGGGAGCAGTTTTTTTATTTCAATTTTTTCTATATCTTTATTAACTGCTTGTCCAGTTGCAAAATTTAATAGTGTGTTAAAATCATCTAATTCCATTTTTTCATTATTCAATTTTTAACACCTCATTTAAAAAATCTTCATATGCTTTTGATACTATATTTTGTATGATATAATTAGCTTGTCCATCAAAATCTATTAGTAAAACTTTTTTCTTTTCATAATAGGTATGACATTGTTGTTGCTGTTGTTGTTTGTAGGCACCACCTTTTTCATTCATAATTGCTATAACTTTATTATTCATATGAATATTCTCCTTTTTTAAAAATTTAAAATAAAAAATAATACTTAATAAAACTCTTGATTTTTCAAGGTTTTTTAGTTAAGTCTTATTATAGCAACTTAATCAGCACACTCGCCCGTAAGGCAAACTTTATTATGCTTTGCAACAAGCGAACAAAAATAAAGCATAGATGCATCTACATCAGCCATACCGGGCAAATCTTTTGAATCTACAGATTTATATAAATATTGTATCAAATCTTCTTCAGTGCATTCTAAATATTTATGATTTACTTCATATTTTTTTTACCATAATATCAACATATGGTCTATCTCTTTCTGGCTGAAAACTATTTGATTTAAAATATATATCATTTTCTTTAAAATCAAATGAAAATGTATTTAATATTTTATTATGTCTTTTCAAATAATTAACCGCAACTGCTGTAACAATGCTAGAATCTATACCCCCAGAAAGAAAGGAACATATATCAACATCTGAAACAAGCTGCCTTTCTATAGCATCTTTTAGCAAAAAATGGACTTTTTCTACTGTTTGTTCATAAGTATCTTTATGCTCTTTACTTATCAAGCCCCAGTATTTAAGCTGTTTAAATCCGTACTTATTAAAAACAGCAAAATGCCCTGATTTTAACTCTTTTATATTTTTAAATACTCCATTGCCTTCTGTTCTCGCTGGCCCTAAGCCAAAAATTTGCTTTAAGCTTTCTTTATCTATTTCTGGCTTTAGTCCTTTAAATTTAAATAATGCTTTTATTTCTGATGCAAAAACTAATGTATCTTCTTTTATTGTATAAAATAAAGGCTTAATACCTAATCTATCTCTAAATAAATATAATTCTTCTTTATTTTTATTATAAATAGCAAAAGAAAAAATACCATTTAGCATTTCTACGCATTTTTCTCCATATTCTATAAATAAATATAGTATAACTTCTGTATCTGTTGTTGTTTTAAAAGTATAATTTTTTAATTGTTTTTTTAAATCTTCTGTATTATAAATTTCTCCATTATAGCAAATTGTATATAAATTATCGCCTATTTTGGCGGTAAATGGTTGGGTACCGTTTTCGCTTAAATCTCTAATAGATAGCCTTGCATGCCCCAAAAATACATTCTTTTCTATATAATGCCCTTTTGCATCTTCGCCCCTATGCTTTATGCTGTCCCTCATATTCCTTAGTATATGCAAATATTCATCTTTTTTATCTAAATAATTTTTTTTATAATTGCAAAATCCAACTATTCCACACATATAAAATCCTCCCATCTATATATATATTATTCAATAAAGCTTTTGTTAATTACAAATAAGTGTATTTTATATGCTGGATATTTATTGTAAAACTTGCATATAAAAATACCCTCTTAATAAAGAGGGTATTTATCTTAATTAAATTCTAGTATCAAAAAATCCACAATAAGGATCAACTGGACTAACTCCTTTAAATGCCTCTGCACCAATCATCATTTTTTCTACAAGTACTTCTAAATTTTCTTTTTTACCATCATAAAGATTGATATAATTAGGCACTTGAGGTACATCTGCTAAATGAAAAGGACATTGTACAGATATAAATAAAGTCGGCAATTCATGTACATAAAAAGGTATATCTGGTGTACCTTTGCTAGCTGGCCAAACAATACGTTGCCCTGTAGCTGGGTTAACGTTTGCAACATTCATTATTATATCATAATTATCTGTAAGTGTTTTGATAGGTCTTTTAGCGGCATAAATACCTGCTATATTTTTTGATTGTTCTTCTGGAGGAAGTGCTTTAATTCTTGCTTCATCAGAAATATGTTTTTCAACCTCAAAGCCTTTACTTTCCAAAATTTCTTTAAGCAAATCTATAGATTTTGCTTTATTACCTATAAGCGCTCCAAAACCACCTTGTGTACCTTGTACATCTACTAATAAAACTCTTTTGTATTTTTGTGGAGTTATAGGCCAAATATCTTTTTTATTTTTTACTAAAGTTATAGCTTTTTCTGCAACTTCTTTATACATTGCTTTATTTTCTGGAAGTCCTATTCTTTTTAAAGCTTCTGTTTTTTCTGGCAAAAGCTCTTCTTTTGATTTTTTATGGAACCCTAATTTTGCTTTTAAACCTAAAATACGCCTTAAAGCATCTAATAAACGTTCTTCTGTAATAATTCCATCTTTGTATCCATCCATCATATATTGAAAATCTTCATCTGGGTCATTGAAGAATAAGAATAAATCACAACCACTAGCTATAGATGTAGGTAACATTTTACTACGTTTCATAGAAGAAGTCATAGCAACCATATGGCTAGCATCTGTAACAACTAAGCCATTAAATCCTAACTTACCTCTTAAAAGGTCTGTAATAAGCTCTTTAGATAATGTTGCAGGCAAAAGGTCTTCATCTTTTAAGCTACTATTAAAATGTTTAGAATAAGCTGGCATGTGGATATGTCCGGCCATAATAGATGGAAGCCCTGCTTCTATAAGCCCTGAATAAACTTTACCAAAAGTTTTGTCCCATTCTTCCATGCTTAAGCTATTGATAGAAAATGATAAATGTTGGTCACGTTCATCTATACCATCACCAGGGAAATGTTTAGCTGCTGGCAAAATACCACTTTCTTGTATACCTTTCATGTAAGCAAGTGCTAATTCTAAAACTTTATCTGGGTCTGAACCAAAAGAACGTGTAGATATAATAGGGTTTCTCCAGTTTCTGTTTATATCGACAACAGGGGCAAAGCTCCAGTTACAACCTATAGCAGCCGCCTCAACTCCAGATACACGACCCATTTCATATGCATATTTTGCATCATTAGTCGCACCTATTTTTACATTACAACCTATTTCTGTACCATCTGTACAAGCACCGTTACCTCCAGCCTCTGTATTTGCTGCTATTAAGAGTGGTATTTTGCTTGCTGTTTGAAGTATTCTATTTTGGTCGTATACTTCTTCTGCAGTACCAGGATTGTACCTAACCGCCCCTATATGGTATTTATTAACTATTTCTGTTAAATATTCTTTATCACGGCTAGAACCCATATTTACAAATAATTGCCCTATTTTTTCTTCTAATGTCATTTCTGCAATTGTTTTTTCAACCCACTCTATAGCCTCTGCATCTAAATTATATGGTTTTTTTGTTAAATCAACTAATTTACTCATAAAAAATTACCCCTTTCTTAATCTTCTAAATTTGCCCAAAACATTTCATTATATTTTTCTTGTTCTTTTGCATCAAATTGATTTGATACAATTTTGTTTAAAACTTCATTTTGTAATAAAAGCCACGAATCAGCCTCTTTACCAACTAAAATAGGATAAAAATTAACATTATTTTTTTCTGCTGCTTTTAAGTCGCCTGGAGAATCCCCAACCATAAAAATCTTGCTTGGGGCTACTCCTGATTGTATAATCTGTGCTATTACATCTTCTTTCTTGCCTCTATCTTGGCAATAAGTATCTTTTACATGTTCAAAAAGCTTATGCCTTTGCCATTCAGATATAACAGACTCTTTATTAGCAGAGCTAACTATCATTATATCTCCATATTCACTCATTTTTGCTAAAGTATCTTTAACATTTTCAAAAGGGTGATCTTTATCTTCTAGTGTTGGTATATTTTCATTAACTTTTTCAGACCATTCTAAGGCAAGTTCTAAATCTTTAGCTTTATTTTTTTGTATTTCTTGGCTTAAAGATTTGTTAGAAAGCTCTTTTGTTTCTTCTATCCATTTTCTCAAATTTTCTATATTAGGATAATTTACGCTATCAAGCGTTTTTAAAAGCCCAACAAATCTATTAACCCCTCTTGTTTTAGAATATAGGTTTATTTTGTACCAATTATATAAAAATGTTTCTCTATCTTGTATATTAAATATGTCGGCAGCTATAGGCCCAAAAAACATTTTATGCTTAATATCCATTGTATCCATTGCACAACCGTCTGAATCAACGCAAAAAACAAATTCTTTCATATTAATAAATCCTCCTTTAAGGCTATTTATTTCTTCTTTCTGCTAATATTTTACCATTTTCATCAATTCTTTTTTTAGATAAAGGACATACAAATTGTAAAAATATAAAAGCAAGTGCAGCACAAACTACTGGTATAATAACGTTAGAAGTAAATAAGCCGTCTAAAACGCTTTGCGTTTGTGTAACTGCTGTATTATCATAATTTATAATTTCTAATACCCAGCCACTCATAGCACCTGCTATAGCCTGCCCCATCTTTCTTGCAAAAGAATATAAAGCATATACAACACCGTCATCTCTACTACCAGTTTTTATTTCTTGTTCATCTATAACATCTATAATAAGTGCCCAAATTAATACATTAAAACCATTGTAAGATGATGAAAAAGCAAGTACATATAATAAAATATAAATATATACATTGTCTGGTTTTACAAAATATAATATTAAAAATAAAATAACACCAATAAAAAGAAAAGTAGCAGTTGTTTCTTTTTTACCAATTTTTTTACTTAAATATAATGCAAGGGGCGACATAATTATAACTGCAACAAGTGGATTTACAAAGTTTACAATAACAAGCCCAGTAGAATTACTATAAACATCTAAAAAGATGTAGTTATTTAAAGATGAAGTTACTGATTGTATCGGGAGACAAGCAACAGCTGTAAGTATAATGCCTATTAATGCTTTATTTTTCAAAATTTTACCTAAAGATTTAATCATAGGTTGTTCATTTTTTGGTTCTTCAACTACTACACGTTCTGTAGTATTAAAGTAACATATTAAATAAGCAATAAGAGCAAATATAGAAAACAATGCTGCAACCCATGTAAATATATAGCTATTTCTAATTATTTGATTGCCATCTGCATCGCTTGTATATACGATAAGTGGAGTTATCGTACCTATAAATAATGATGCAAGCTGTGCTCCAGCAGATCTAAATGTAGAAAGAGATGCTCTTTCTTCTGGTTTATCTGTAAGAGCAGATGCCATAGAACCATAAGGTATATTAACAGCAGTATAGAAAAAACTACCCCATAAAATATATGTTATATACATATATACTACTTTTACAGCTGTGCTAAAAGGTGCAAGCCATGATTGGAAAAGCAAAAATCCACAGAAAGATACTGGCAAACAAAACCTTGCTATCCATGGCCTAAATTTACCTGCTTTATTAGGCTTTGCTGTATCTACTATCCTACCCATACCAACATCTGTAAAGGCATCTACTAATCTTGATACAAAAAACAATGTACCTACAGTACCTGCATCAACACCTAAAACTTTGTTATAGAAAATTAATAAAAACTGACTTGCAAAAAGAAACGTAAAATCGTTACCTAAATCACCAAACATATAACCTATTTTGTCTTTAAGACCAAACGGTTTTGATTTATTTTTCTCCACTTTTATATCCTCCTTGTTAAATTTTTAACAATCAACGCAAACTTATACTAAAGCATAAAATTATGCATTAATATTACCTTGTGATACCTACTCTGCCAAAAGGCAGAGAACATCACATATAAATAAATTATACAAACTTTATATAATTGTACTTTAAATTTATGTATTTATCTAAATTATTTTATACTCCAGAATAAGCAGAAAAGCCACCGTCTATAGGTATAACAACTCCATTAACAAAGCTTGATAAATTAGAATCTGCTAAAAAGAATACTCCTCCAACTAATTCAAAAGCTTCTCCAAACCTATCCATTGGGGTATTTCTTAATATTTTGTTACTTCTTTCTGTTGGATTGCCGTTTTCATCAAACAATAATTTTTCATTTTGTTTTGTAACTAAAAAGCCTGGGGCTATAGCGTTACATCTAATACCTGTTTTAGAAAAATACACAGCAAGCCATTGTGTAAAGTTGCTAACGGCTGCTTTTGCTCCAGAATAAGCTGGTATTTTTGTTAAAGGTGTATAAGCGTTCATGCTTGATATATTAATTATAGATGCATCCTTTTTTTCTATCATATCTTTAGCAAAAACTTGTGTAGGAAGTAATGTACCTAAATAGTTTAAATTAAATACAAATTCTATCCCTTTATCATCAAGCTCAAAAAAGCTTTTTACAGAAGTTGCTAAATCTTTTGTATGATATTCTACATCTGTTGTTGCTTTTGGATTATTACCACCAGCACCATTTATTAATATATCGCAAGTGCCTAAATCTTTATTAACCTGTTCTCTTACTTGTTCCAAAATAGCTTTATCTAAAACATTCGCTTTGTAAGCTTTAGCTATACCACCATTTTGGTTAATTTCTTTAGCAAAACCATCTGCGGCCTCTTCGTTTAAATCAAGAAGCGCAACCTTAGCTCCAGCTAGCGCAAATTCTTTAGCTAAATACGCACATATAACCCCACCAGCACCAGTTATAACAACAACTTTATCTTTAAAACTTATCGTTTTTGACATAAAATTTCTCCTTATTTTTTATTTTTTTCAACAGCTTCCCATAGTCCGTTTAAGTATGTTACCCCTAAAGCACGGTCATACAAGCCGTAACCGGGCTTACCTGTTTCTCCCCAAATCATCCTACCGTGGTCTGGGCGTATAGGGCCTGTATAATTATTATCGCTTAAAGCTTTAATAACCTCATACATATCGATAGAACCATCGCTAGATAAATGAGAACTTTCTTCAAAAGAACGTGGCCCTGTTAATTTTACATTTCTTGCATGGACAAAATTAACACGTCCTTTTTCTAAAAAATGTCTAAGAAGATTTGGTGTATCGTTATCAGCGCTAGCCCCTAAAGAACCCGTACATAGCGTAATACCGTTACTTGGGCTATCATAAAGCTTAATAAATCTTTCTAAATTTTCTTTATTTGTAATAATACGTGGTAAGCCGAATATATCCCATGGTGGATCATCTGGATGGATAGCCATTTTTACTCCAGCCTCTTCAGCTGCTGGTATAACTTTTTTGATAAAATATTCAAGATTTGCCCAAAGCTTTTCTCCATCTATATTTGCATATTCGCCCAAAAGGCTTTTCATATCATCTTTTGTATAGCTTGAGTCCCAACCAGGAAGACTTAATTCTCCAGTGACTGGATCCATTTTTGCAACTTTTTCGGCATCAAAAATTAAAGCATTAGAACCATCAGGAAGCTCATGAGCTAAATCTGTTCTAGTCCAGTCAAAAACAGGCATAAAGTTATAGCAAACAACATTAACCCCTTCAGCACCTAAATTTTTGATAGTGTTTATATAATTTTGGATATATTTATCTCTTGTGTCTTTACCTAATTTTATATCTTCATGCACAGGTACACTTTCTATAACAGATAGCTTTAAGCCGTGTTTTTCTATTGTGTTTTTTAATTCTCTTATTTTTTCTCTTGGCCATTCTTCCCCTACAGGTATGTCATATATAGCAGAAACAATACCTTTCATACCTGGTATTTGCTTTATCTTTTCAAGCGTTACAGGGTCTGAATTGCCGTACCATCTAAATGTCATTTCCATATATGTTTCCTCCTTTATTAAAGTATTAAAGTTTAGATAAAATTACATAAAAAAGTTAAAAGCATTTTCGTAACATATGTTGCCGACAAACTCATTTAATAAATTTTTATCATTAGGCACTTCACCATTTTCTACCCATTTACCAACATAATTACAAAGTATTCTTCTAAAATAATCATGGCGTTGGTAAGATAAAAAACTTCTTGAATCTGTAAGCATACCGACAAAATTAGCAAGTATGCCTTGTTCGCTAAGTGCAGTCATTTGCTGTATCATACCTTCTTTTGTGTCGTTAAACCACCATGCCGCCCCAAATTGTATTTTAGATTTAATACCCTCTTCATTACCTTGGAAATTAGCTATTGTATTTGCTATAAGGGTATTATAAGCTGGATTTAAATTATAAATTATCATTTTAGGTAGTGCATTTTCCAAAACAAGGCTATCTAAAAATCTGTTAAGTGGCACAGCTAAATCTGCTTGGTCAACCATAGAATCAAAGCCAGAATCTACTCCAAGCTTTGAAAAACACAAAGAATTATTATTTCTTATAGCTCCAAAATGAAGTTGTACAACTAAATTACTTTTATTGTATAAAATACATAAATTTTTAAAAGTCATAGTTTGCCATTTAGCTATTTCAATATCTGTAAGCTTTTCATTATTTATTGCTTTATTTAATATAGAGTTTAACTCATTTTCATCAGCTTCACAGTATACGATAGATTGAAAGCTATGGTCTGTTATACGGCAACCGTTTTCCACAAAATAATCTATCCTTTTGGATATAGCAGCCATAAAATCACTGTAGTTTGCAATATTTTGCCCTGTAATATTTTGTAAGGATGTTATAAAGTTTACAAAATTTTTATGTTCTACAAAAGCTTCATCTGGCCTAAAGGTAGGAGAAACAATAACATTAAAGCTTTCATCTTCTTTTATTTTTTTGTGAAATTCTAGAGTATCTAGTGGGTTGTCTGTTGTACCTATAAATTTAACATTAGCATTTTTGATAAGCTTTTTGGGCGATATTTCATTTTTTTTGATAAAATCGTTCATTAAGTCATAAATTTTTTGCCAATTAGCTCCACTTAATGTTTCATCTATGTTAAAAACTCTTTTTAATTCTAAATGTGTCCAGTGGTAGAGTGGATTACCGTATAGGCATTCAACAGTTTTTGCCCATGCTTTAAACTTTTCTTCATTGCTACTATCGCCGGTAATATACTTTTCCAAAATACCGTTTGCTCTCATAGCACGCCATTTATAATGGTCACCACCAAGCCAAAGAGGAACAATGTTTGTGTAAGGTTTATCCTCATAAATTTCTTGTGGATTTAAATGGCAATGATAATCAAAAATCGGCTTTTTCATAGCTTGTTTATAAAGCTCTCTAGCAGACTCTGTATTTAACATAAAATTGTCATTAATAAAAGTCATTTTATCACTCCTTTAAAGTGTATACAAATTATTTCAAAAATTATAATACCAGTACAAACTTTTTCTTTAATTGTAAGCTTATTTAAAAAAGATTTTGATAAATTTAACGCTCATATGATTGTTCTTTACCTCTGTCATTTAATGCAGCTATAAATTTTTTAGCAATTTCTGTAACACCATCATAACCTTTTTCTTTAACTGTTGCGGTTAAGGCACCCCCTACACCAACGGCACAAGCTCCAGCTTCTTTCCATTTTTTAATATTATCTAAAGAAACTCCTCCAGAAGGCATTAAATCAACATTAGGCAATGGTCCATGTACATCTTTAATAAAGCCTGGACCTAAAGCCCCACCAGGAAATATCTTGATAATTTTAACGCCAGTATTTAAAGCGTTTACTATTTCTGTAACAGTTGCACAGCCCGGAAAATATAAAGAATCTTCTTGTACAGCAACCTTTTGTATATCAGCTGAAAAATGAGGACTTACTAAAAATTTAGCTCCGTTTGCTATAGCCTCTTTAGCTGTATTTGTATCCATGACTGTACCAGCCCCAATAACAACATTTTCATTAGTAGAAAATTCTAAAGCTAGAGTTTTGATAACATCTGATGCATTAGGAGTTGTGTAAGTTATTTCTATATTGTTGATGCCACCTTTTATAGCAGCTCTAGCAATATTTATAGCATCTTCTTGTGTCTTTCCTCTAACTACTGCAAAAATATAATTATTTTTTAATAATTGTAGCATTATCCACTCTCCTCTGAACGACTAATAAAATATACTATATAAAAAGTATATGAAAAAACATTTCGTTTGTCAATTAATTTGTTTTCATAAAATTGTATATATAAAAATTTTTTTTGCATTTTCAAGTATAATTTTTACAATATCTTTAATTAAGCTAAAATAAAGCGTTTTTGCGTACAATATTGTATAATATCTCTTTTTAAAGTAAATTTATAGATTTTTAAAAACCGTTATTAAATATAAACATTTTAGTAAATTTGATGTAAAATATATCTATTTTAAAATATTTTATATTTAATCTATGCATACCTTATAAAATAAAAAATCTATATTTTTTACAATAAAAATGTAAAAAGTCCACTATATCAAAATTAAAATAATTTGATTTAAAACAGCAAACGCTATATGAAAAGCTATGTTATATTCAAGCCCTTTTTTAAAATACAAACTATTAGCAAAAAAACCTATAATAACGCTTGTAATCAAGATTTTAAACCCTATTAAAAAAGTCATTTTAAAAATTAATACAAACAAAGCAAAATTTAATACAGCAAACAAAATAGTTGAAAATATATTTGTTAAAAAATACACTTTTTTTATTATTTGCTCTTTTTTTAAGCCTTTTTTTAATTTTTCAGTTTTTTTAAATAAATTCAAGATTAATTTAAAGACTAATGAGGTTACAAAAAATCTTGCCAAAATTTCTTCTGTAATACCAAAATAAAAAATATTGCTAAATAGATTGTATATAACGTTAAGCCCAATATTTGTTGTATAAAAAGCTGGTATAAACCTTAAAAATATAAATCTATCAATAATACTAACTACAATAGCTGGTATAATAGCTATAGCTATAGCTTGCATTAAATATTTTATATTTATTTTATATTTTTTATTTTTATAATAATGTATAATAGCCCCTTCAAATACAGAATCTTTAATACAAATTTTAAAATTTAAAATGGTAAAAATAAATACAATAAGCCCAAATAATAAGCCAACAGATAAAGCTGTTAATATCTGTTCTTGTAAAGAATATGCATCAAAAAATCTGTTAACACCGTAAAATGTAAGAAAAACTCCCCCTAATACCGTTAAAAACATAAATAAATTTGCAATTTTTATAGATCTTTTTAATATCTCTATCTTTAATAGCTTTCTTTTAAACTTTTCCCCACTACTTTCGAAAAAGTTTTTATAAATTATGTTATAAACAAGCCTTTTAAAAATATTTTTTTCTTGATTTAAGTTAGCAAGCGCCTCTGTTTTTTTTTTGCTAGAGCTAGAGGCTACCTGTTTTTCAAATTCTTTGATTTCTTCTATGCTTGCATTATTTAATTTTATAGTAATACGCCTATCTATTTCTTCATCTTGGCTTGCTTGTTGCGCTGATACTGGTTCTTTTTGGCCTTCATTAGAAGGCGCTGGCACTTGTTGTTTAGTTTCTTTTTTGCCTTCTTTTTTATCTTGCTCAGTTTTTAATATATTTTCTTCTTTTAATTTTTCTTTATCTTTTTGTTGTTTTTTATTATTAATTTTATATTTATTTATTTTTGATTTTTTATTTTCTTTTTTTAGTATTTTTTTTATTTTATTTTTTGTATTTTCATCTAATTTATTTTTATTAAAATATTCAATACTAGAATAATCATATTTAATATTTTTTTTTATCTTTTTATCCATAGTTATAATAAAAAACTCCTATTTACTAAAATTTTTGTTATATAAATATAAAAGCCCTTTAAGCATCAAATTATTGTCATATATAATATCTTTTTTACAATAAGGTATTATATGGCTTGCTATACCCCCTGTTGCTATAACGGTAGCCTTTTGTAAAAGCTCCTGTTCTATCCTTTCTATCATACCGTCTAGCATAGACGCTGTACCTAAAATAATACCACTTTGCATGCAGTCTATTGTATTTTTGCCTATAATTTTTTTATTATATTCTAAATCTATATAAGGTAACTGGGCTGTTTTAGAAGAAAGCGCATTTAAAGAAATTTTAACCCCTGGTATTATATTACCTCCTATATAATTTTTTTCTTTATCTATTACAGAAATGGTTGTTGCTGTACCCATATCTATAATTATTAAAGGTGGGCTATGCTCTTTAATACCAGCAACCGCATTTACAATTAAGTCGCTCCCTAATTGCTTAGGGTTATCCATTAATATATTTAGCCCCGTATTTAAGCTTTGATTAGCTATAAAAGGCTTTTTACCTGTAATAATATTAACAGCCTCTAATACAGAAGGCAAAACAGGTGGTACTACAGAAGATATTATGCTATCTTTTATCTTTTCTATAGGCACATTATATATTTCTAAAATATTTTTTATCTGTATACAATATTGCTCTTTTGATAAGTTTTTTTCTGTAGCAAGCCTTGCTATAAAATGTATCTTTTTGTCTGAAATACAGCCTATAACAATATTTGTATTTCCTATATCGATAGCAAGCAACATATTTATCAACCCTTTTTATTAATATCTTTTTATTTTTACAAAAACATTGCAAATTAAAAGAGTAATTATCGCTGAAGATAAAGCCTCTATTAAAGCATTAAGCGCTACACTAGATAAAATAATATAAAAACTAGCAGCACTAATATTCATTATATTTAAATATTCTTCTTTAAAAAATAAATATATAAAAACCATTACAAAAAAAGTATTTGTTAAAGCTCCTAAAGCTCCAGCAAAAATAGCTCCAATCTTTTTTCTCTTTCGAAACATTTTAAATACAAAACAAGGCACAATCCCTGTTAAAATACGTGGTACTAGACATACAATCAAGCTATTTAGATTTTGGCTTATAAAAGGAGAAAAAAATAACGACATTATCCCTGGTCTTATAGTATTATTCAAAAGGCTTGTTAACCCAAAAATTAAGCCCCAAAAAGCCCCCCTTTTGTATCCTGATATAATACTACCTATAATAACCGGTATATGCACTATAGCTATATTAAAAATACCAGTTGGTATAAAGCCTACAGGGGTAAGCCCTAAAACAACAATAATTGTAGAAAATAAAGAAAGCTCAACAATATCTTTTGTTTTAATATTTCTTTTTTTCTTCATAATAAAGCACCTCCTTTTTAATATTGCAAAATATTATAAAAAGCTATTTTTTAACTACAATGTCTAGTATTTTATAAATAAAAAGAATTGTTTCTCTTTCTGATGCATTTTTAAATATATATGTTATATGTGCATGCAAAAATTCATTTTTTAATGGACAAGGTATTATAGAAAAAAAATTTTGTTTTAAATAATTTTTAAATTTGTTGTTAAAATCAAAACTTTTTATATATAGCATAAAATCTATCGTTAATCTTTTTATTAAATCTTTATCGACATTTTCTGCATAAGCTGTATATGGCATTTTATTTTGGTTGTATTTAAAATAATTTAAAGCATTTTCTTCTAAAAAGGCTATATAATATCCTCTTATTTCAAAAAATAACTTAGTAAGTTCATCAAAAGAGTTGTATTTTACTTCTTTTTTGGGAAGGTTTGCTTCTATAAGGTCTTCTAGCTCTTTGGTTAGCTTTAAAAAAATAACTTCGTATAGTTTTATATATTCATCGCATTTGATAAAATTATTATCTTTTATGCTTTGTTTTATTTCTTCAAATTCTTGCTTAAATTCTTTTTTAAAATGATAAAATTGCTCTTTATTATCAATATATTTGTATATAATAAATATGCTAATCAAGCATTCATACATAATTTGTATATAAGCTAAAGCTTTTGCTTGTTCTTCTTCTATATGTTTAATATTATTATAATTATGCTTAATTTCTTTTTGGCTTAAATCAGAAATATTTAAATTTGCTGTTTCTTTTAAAATATGTTTAATATTTTCATCTTTTATATTATCAAATGGGCAAAAATAAAATTTTAAAAAATTAAAAATATTTAAATTAGTCTTATTATCTTTAAGCCTAAATATTTGCGTAAAAGCTTGCTCTAAATAAGATTCATAAGCCGACTCTTCCATCGAAAAAGGAAGTTTTGATAATATAACCCCAGCATAAGCCCCAAAAGATTTTTCAAAATAGCCATCTAAAAAATCTAAAAACTTTTCTTTAGAAACGGGCTCTTCGGCATCTAGCACTACTTTTTTTAAAGAATAATGATATTCTAAATTTTCTTTAATTATTTTAGCAAAATTTATAGCAGAAACAAACTGCAAAGATATACTTTCTATATCTTCCATTAGTTTTAAGATATTATCTTGTTCTTCTTTTATGTTTCCTTTATTTTGTTCTAGCATATCTTCTATAATTAATATATTTTTATAGATAATTTGTTCATATTCATTTAATTTTTTTTTAAAATCAAAAGGGGCGTATTGTTTAAGCTTATAAGCGCCCGTTATAAGCCTTATTACAGCGACATCTATTTGTTTTTGTATTAAATTTACATCAAAAGCCATTTTGACAATTCTCCTTTTATATTATTTCTCCAATCATAATGTTAAAGTCTGTATGAGAAATTAATTTAACTTTCAAAATTTGATTTATTATATCTACATTTGATTTTGCATAAACTTTTATATAATTTGTTGTATATCCTTCATAAAAACCTTCGCTATTTTTATTTTCAAATAAGACATAAGCCTCATTATTTAGATTATTATTTAAAAAATCGTTTGCTAATTTATTGCTTAATTGTATCATTTTTTTATTTCTCAAAATTTTAGTTTTATTATCAACTTGATTAGGGAATGTAGCAGCTTTTGTACCTTTTTTGGCAGAATAAGGGAAAGAATGTATTTTGGCAAATTTCATCTTTTTTGCAAAATCGTAACTTTCGTTAAAATCTTCTTCTGTTTCATAAGGAAAGCCGGTTATAATATCTGTTGTTATAGCAACGTTTGTAAAGCTTTTATTAAGCTTATTTACCGCATCTTCAAACTGTTCTTTTGTATAATTTCTTTTCATTTTTTCTAATATTTTGTTAGAACCACTTTGTAAAGATAAATGATAATGGTTACAAAATTTAGGCAATTTTTTTATTCTTTTTATAAAGTCGTCTGTTATTATTAAAGGCTCTATAGAGCTAAGCCTAATTCTTTCTATTTTGTCTATATCGTGTATTTTTTCTATTATATCTATAAGGGTTATACTTTCTTTTAAATCTATGCCATAAGATAATATATGTATGCCAGTTAATACAACTTCTTTAAAGCCGCTTTCGGCAAGCCTTCTTACCTCTTTTAATATTTTGTCTTGTTCTCTACTTTTTACTACCCCTCTTGCATAAGGTATTATACAATATGTGCAAAAATTATTACACCCTTCTTGTATTTTTAAATATACTCTAGCCCTATTTTTAAAATTAGATATATCTAAATCTTCAAAAATACGCTCTTGCATAATGTCAGAAACACAGTTTAATGTATCTTTATTGTAATCTTTTTCATATTGTTTTATTATTTCTACTATTTTGTGCCTATCTTTATTGCCTATAACAATATTTACTCCATCTATTTTAGCAACCTCTTTAGGAGAAACTTGGGCATAACAGCCTGTAGCAACAACAATAGCATCTGGGTTAGTAGCCTTTGCTCTCCTAATTATTTGCCTTGATTTTTTATCTCCTATGTTGGTAACTGTACAAGTGTTTATAATATAAATATTAGCAAAATCGTTAAAATCAACTATCGTATAACCCTCTTTTTCAAAAAGCTCCATCATAGCCTCTGTATCATATAAATTGACTTTACAGCCTATTGTTTCAAAAGCAACTTTACATAACATTTTATCACCTTTTGTTAAGTATATATTTTATATTATCTTAATAATAATTCAAAAAATACATATAATAATCATCATTATTATGAAAATTAGTTAAATATATTTTTGATATAATTTTTGTTATTAAATAAATGCATAGCTAATAATGCAAAATATAATGCTCTATGTTTTGTGTAACTTATTAAAAATAATGATTAATAAGCAAGCTAACATAGCTATGTTGGTCGCAAGCTTTAATATTTTTTTGTTCATAAAGCACTCCCTTATTTTATTTTCAGTTTTATAGTTGTTCCTTTTTCTATATAAACTCCTGCTTGCGGCATTTGTTCAAAAACTGTTTTTGTTGTTTCTGTATCTTCTGTTTCTTCTTCCGTGCTTTCTTCTAATTCTGTAATTTCTTCATATATAACCTCAAAGCCAACTTTTTCTAAAATAGATGTAGCCTCTTCTAGGGTTAAGCCTTCTGTATCTGGCACCACTTGCAATTCTGTATTTTCATCTCTTGTTTCTGCGTATAAAAGCACTTCGCCTTTTTTAGATATTTGGGTATTAGCTGCTGGAAAATGCTTTGTAACTGTATCTCCTCCACTCCCTACAATTTGGTAGCTTAACCCTAAGCTATTTAAAGATGCTATTGTTTCTTTTAAACTTTTGTTAGAATAATCTTCAAGCACGATAGAATCAGACTCGGTAGAAACTTCGTTAGAAACAGCTGTTGGGTTAGAAGGTGGTATAGATTTATAATCTATAATATTTAAAAAAAGCTCTTTTATCATAGGCACAGCAGAAACAGAGCCTTCTACATAATTTTGTGGTTTATGGATAACCGCAAGGGCTAAATATTCTGGGTCTTCTGCTGGAAAATAAGCAATAAAACTTAATGTATATTCTCCATCATCTCTTACCCCTTGCTGGGCTGTACCGGTCTTGCCTGCTATATTATACCCTGGTATACTAGCTGCTTTTGCTGTACCTTCTGTAACAGTTAGTATCATGGCTTCTCTTAAAAGGTCTGATGTTTCTTCTGTTATAACTTTTCTTACAATTTGTGGACTATTTTCTTTAACAACTTTCCCCTCATTATCAACAATTTGAGAAACGATATAAGGCTTTAAAAGATTACCCCCGTTTATAACCGACGCAAAAGCCATTAATGTTTGTATAGAGGTAGAATTAAATCCTTGCCCAAAAGCACTTGTTGCAAGCTCTAGCGTATTTAGGCTTTCTAAAGAATAAATAAGGCTAGATGCATCTGCCTCTCCGTATAAATCTATACCTGTTTTTTCTCCAAAACCAAAATCTTTTTGGTACTGATAAAACTTTTCTTTACCTAATTTGTTTGCTATATCTATCATAGCAAGGTTACAAGATTGGGCTAAAGCCTCTCTTACAGTAATCTCTCCATGTCCACTGCGTTCATGACATCTTACCCTTTCTCCAGCTATTATCCTGTATCCTTCGCAATAAAAAGTATCGTCAAGGGTTATTACCCCTTCTTCTAAAGCAGCAGCAACAAGCATAGCTTTAAAGGTGGAGCCTGGTTCGTATGTATCTGTTATCGTGAAGTTTTTCCATATACTATTTCTTATTTCCATCTGTTCATCTTCGGTGAGTGATTCAAAATTTTGGGCATAAGATGCATCTTCTAAAAGAGAAAAATCTAATGGGTTGTTTAAATCAAAATTAGGATACTGCGCCATCGCTATTATTTCTCCTGTTTTAGGGTTAATAACAGTTAAAGATACCGATTCTGGTGTGTAGTCTGGTGATGCCTCTTTGTATGTTTCTTCAACAATTGTTTCTGCAAATTCTTGTATAGTTAAATCTATTGTTGTAACAATATCGTTACCCTTTATAGGTTCTATATCTCTTGTTACGACAGAGTTATCTTCTTCATATGTTCTGTAAATACGCCCCGGTGTACCAGTCATTTCTGAATTATAGTAGCTTTCAAGCCCCCACATAGTATCCCCCATAATAAAGCCTATTAGCTGTGCAGCTAAATTTTTATGTGGATATTCTCTTTGGCTATCTTCTTCTAGATAAACTCCATTTATCTTTTCTTCTTCTAAAAGCTTTTCTAAAGCTTTGCCGTCTTCAAAAGATATTTTCTTTTTTATAATTTTCCAGTGCGTATCGTTTTCTTCTTTTAGATTACCTTGTTCATCTGGCTCTATATATGCCATTAATGTGGTATAGTCCATATCTAGCTGTTCAGACAAAAGCTCCATTAGCTTTTGCTTAGTTTCGTCTGATTCTAAAAAAATATTTCTTAAATCTAGGACAACATTATACACTGTAGAGCTTATAGCTATTGCTTGGTTATTACGATCTAGTATAGTACCTCTATTAGGGTTTATTATTTCGTCTGTCACTTTATTTATTTGATTCTCTATAGCTGCCTGTTCATAAGCAAGTCCGTTATTAGCTTTTATAATAATAACACGGCAACAACCTATAAAAAATAACGCCCCTATTGTTAAAAACAAAAATACTCTAAAGCGCCTTTTTATTTGCCTTTTTCTTTTAAGGCGCTCTCTTCTTGTTTTTCTTCTTTTTAAATCTTGTCTATCCATAAAATCAACCCTTTTTAATTAGAATTATTAACTTTTGTATAGCTTTCTTTAGGTACATCTATGTATACTATTTGATGCGATGCGGGTTTTTGCATTTTAAGATTTACGCTTGCATATTGTTCTATATAATCAAGATCAAGATTTTTGGCTATTTGTGTTTCTAGATAGCTATTTACTTCTTTTATTTCTTTAAGCTGCGCACTTAAATCTTGTATTTCAAACTTTTTTTCTAGCACTTTTGCGCTAATTGTTACATAGGTCAAAGCAAACGATGCAACAATAGCAAAAGTAGCAAAAAATTTAAAGGATAAGTATCTTTCTTTTTGTTCTGCTTTAATATATACATCTTGTAGCTTTTTTCTAACTCTTTTTTTTAGTGGACGATACTCGGGTAAACTCGCAATATCGTATTTAAAAGCTTCTGATGTTTTTATGTATTTATTTTTAGATTTGTATCTAGAGTTTTTAGCTTTATGTACGTTGTTTTGAGGGGATTTCATTTGTGACCTCCTATTTATATTTTTTCAAAAACACGTAGCTTACCGCTTCTTGCTCTACTGTTAGCCTTTATTTCATCTTGAGAAGGAACGATAGGCTTTTTTGTAATAATTTTGCCAACAGGCTTTTTGCCACATATACAATAAGGAAATTGCACCGGACATGTGCAAGGGTTAGCTAGTTGTTTAAATGTATTTTTTACAATTCTGTCTTCTAATGAATGAAAAGTGATTATGCATAATCTGCCGTTTGTATGCAAAATATCGACCATTTTATGTATTGTATCTTTTAATATCAAAAGCTCACTATTAACCTCTATCCTAATAGCCTGAAAAGCCCTTTTAGCTGGGTGAGAGCCTTTTGTAATAGTGCTTTTTGGTATAGCCTTTTGGATAATGTTTGCCAAAGCAAGGGTTGTACTTATAGGGGCAACCTTTCTTTCTTTACAAATAAGGCTTGCTATCCTCTTGGCATATCGTTCTTCGCCGTATTCTAACATGATTTTAGCTAGCTTATCTTCTGGGTAGTGGTTAATAATATCAAAAGCAGAAATACTATTTCTTGTATCCATACGCATATCAAGGGGAGCATCATGCATGTAAGAAAAGCCTCTGGCTTTATTATCTAGCTGGTAAGAAGATACACCTAAATCCATAATTATACCATTTACATAATCTATATTAAAATTTTTAATTATTTGATCTATTTTTGAAAAATTATCATGTACAAACGATACATTTTTAAAACCATAAAGGCGACTTTTGCCAGCTATAATAGCATCTTTGTCTTGGTCTATGCATATTAGCATACCTTCTTTTAGGCTGTTTAATATGGCTATAGAATGCCCCGCTCCCCCCATCGTTGCGTCGATATATGTACCATCTTTTGTTATGTTAAGACTTTCTATCGTTTCATTAAGAAGGACAGATATATGATTAAAATCCATGTAAAATTCACCTAATAAAAAATAATAATTAAAAAATAAAAAACTATTTAAAAACAATTTTAATTACTTTAACCTAATTTTACTCTATTTCATAAATAATTTCAACTATAAATTTAAAATTTTTATAAAAAAATTTTAAATTTATAGTTATTGTTATATTGATTTAAAAATTAAGCTAAATAAAAACAGAACATATAGCACAATTTTATTAAAAATATAACATATATTTGTCTAATTGTACTTATATGTTCCTTTATGTTCTTTTTTTATTATTAAAGCAATATATTTTCTGATACGTATTTATCCAATATTTATTTTAATTATCTTAATATTTTATTATATAGCTTTTTATATTGTTTAAAATTATTTTATCTTAATGCATTATGTATTAGCTGTGATGATGCTGTATTCCTTGCTTGTTTCCTTATTGCAGAAATTTGCTGTGCATCTTGCAATCTTTTATTAACTGGTTGCCTTGATTGTATTTTTCCTTGTTTTCTATTATTAGCTAATCTTATATCAACAGCATTTTCTATGTTAGCTTGTCGCGCATCATTTCTTCTTGTATTTCTTGCCCTATCTCTTTTCCATGGTTTCATTACTAACTCTAAAAAACCATATCCTGCATCTAATAAATAACAATTCAAGGTAAATAATGAAACTAAGCAAATTGCTCCCCCAACTGTTCCTAATGCAGCACTAAAAAGCGCTTTAGCGCAAAACTTAGTAGCCTTAAAAGCTCCTTGCAATATCTTATTATTTTTTATTTTTTCTTTTGCTTTTGAAAAAGCTCCTTTTATTTTTGTAAAAATACCTTTGTTTTCTCCCATCTATTCCAATCTCCTTAATATATAGTATTTATTGCTAAATATAAAATTATATAGCTTTTAAACTGTACTAAATATGTTCTTGTTTTTTAAGTATTGAAATGTTAAGATATTATCTTTAACTTTAATTTTAAATTATATTATCTTTGAACAGACTTTTTTTTACTTCCTGTTTTAGTAGAAATTTGTGATATTTCTTGCGTTGTAGTTTTTGCCGCTTTCATTGTTTCTCTTACTCTTTTTCTATCTGTAACAGTATTTTTATTTGCTGATATTACCGGTATTACCATTGAGTTTTTAGAATTATTTTTAGCTACTTCTTTATTTACATCTTTGTCTGATTTATTTATTACCTTATCTTTATTTACTTCATCTATTTTTTTATCTTTATCTTCAGCTTTGCTCGTTTCATTATTTTTATTTCTTCTATTTTTAATCTTATCATAAGCTTCTTTTCCAAAATCTCTAACACATGAATATAGATTTTTAAGAAAAGTAATTTCTGGAAACCATATTCCACCGATAGCTTTAAATGTACCGAGCATAATTTTCCCGCCTACTTCTCTACCCATTCCTAAGGTTAAACAAGTAACTCCGCCTCCAACAGCAAGTCCACCAACCAAAACTACAGCACTTATCCCTGCTCTAATCTGCCATGTAAAGTATGCACAAGCTCCAGCAAGCGCACCTATAGCTCCTAATTTTAGTAATCTACCTGTTTTAGTTTTTGAAAAAAAGTTTCCAACTTTACCCCATAAACTTTTTGGTTCTTCTTTTTTTGTATTATCTGCAACTCTCAAAATCTTCTCTCCTCTCTATAATTTTATTGCTAAATTCAAAAGTCTTTCTTAATCTGAAATAGCTCAATTAGTGATACTTTTGTTATTTACTATTTAATATTTCTTAATATTTCCTTTATTTTTTTTACTTTTAGCTTATTTTACAACTTATTATTTGAAAACTTTAGCCTATTGTAAAGATAATTATTTTGTCATATCAGCATGATTTTGTCTTGGTAAAGTTATAGTATTATTTTTTGGTTCTCTGTTTTCTAAAGTGTCTTTTGCTGTTTGCAGTTGTTCTTTCATAGGTGTATTTTCTTGCACAGTTGCAATTGCAGCTTTCTCTGATTTCTCTGATATGTTATGCGCAAGCTCTTGAGCACGCTCATGCTCTTTCGTAAGCGTATTAGTTATATTATTTCTGTGTTCTGTGTTCATTTTTTGAATATACTTTTTTTGAATATACCTTGAAGCTTCGTTTGATGCTATAGCACCCACAAACGCACTGGCTGTGATGATACCTTGGCTTAAAGGACTAAGTGCAACTGCTCCAATTGATGATGCAAAAACGCATAGAAAAGCAAGGGCAATAAATATCATACCAATTGTAAACCCTATACGCTTTATACGCCTAGCCGTTTTAATTTTGTTGGAATTATCTACCCGGCGGCCTTCTTCATCATTTGCATTTACATATATACTAGAATTAGTATTTTTAGTATCTTTCATTTTTATTTCCTCCTTGTTATTAAAAACTTTAGTTTATAAAAATATTAGTCGATTTTATTTTTCCAAAATCTACTCTATAATATTTATGAACTATTTTAACCTCCTTTTCCTATGTATTATATCATATTATATCATGATACTGTTTTGTGATATTATAACTAATTTTACATAATATGTCAATTGTTTTTATTAACAAATAATATCTTGATATATCCATATTTTAATAATTTGATATACTATTAAGTAATATTTAAAAATTAGTTAACCCTCTTGACTAATTAATTTATTTTAATATAATATATCTTGTAGAAGGAGAGATTAAAATGCAAATAATTAAAGCAGAAAAAAGTCATTTGATGCAAATAATGGAAATTGTTAATTATTATATAAAAAATACTAATTTTAACCTTGATACAGAAAGAAC
>CBCPNA010000011.1:0-19702 GCA_965120415.1 uncultured Bacillota bacterium
GTTACTTTAAATCTAACAGTTACTAGCATAGGTGATTATGCTTTTAGTTCTTCTGATAGCTATGTTAATTTTACCAATAGTAAAACCGGTGCTGCAAAGCAAGGGGTAGGGGCTAACGATATATTTAGCCAAACAGGCGCTGACCCAACAGCTCTTGAAATAGATTTTACTAAATTTAATTCTGATAAAGTTACTATAAGTGGAAAAGCTTTTTATAATGCTAAATTAACTGGCGATGTTACGATAGATAAAACAAATAGAGATGTATTAAACGCTACCAGCAGTAGCAGCAGTAACCTAGTTTTTTATAACTGTAACATAAAAGGTAATGTTACTTTAGGTGAACTTACAGGGGAGTATCTGCCAAAAGCGTTCCAAAGCTCTACGATAACAGGTACTTTAAGCTTTTCAAATAGTAATTTAACAGAAATTTCATCTGATACTTTTAAAAATTCTACTATAGGTAATATTACACTTAGCAAGTTAACAGCGTTAACAAAAATAGGCTCTAATGCTTTTAATGGAGCTAGCTTTGGTACACTTGATATTAGCTCTGCAACTAAGTTAAGTACTATAGGCTCTAGCGCCTTTACCGATGCTAAAGGTACTATAAAACTTCCTAGTAGTAGCACTATTACATTAACAAGTGTACCAGCATCTGCTTTTAAAAGTGATGAGGGTAACCTTACCATAGATGGAAGTTTTAAAATTGATACTAGTAACAGTGGTACATTAGGCTCTAGTGCATTTGAAAATGCGACTATAACAGGTAGTGTAGAAACTGACAAACTTCCATCTAGTGTATTTAAAAATTCTACATTTAAATCTGGACAAAAAATTACTTTTTCAGGTACAGACATTTCTACAAGCGCATTTGAAGGGGCTACTTTATCAGGGGTAACTCTAGATTTATCAAATGCAACTAGCATAGGCTCCAGTGCATTTAAAAATGCTGATTTAACAAACGCAACTATTAAGCTAGATAATGTTAAAACTATAAGCTCTAGTGCATTTGCGGGGGCAGATTTAACAGGAGCGACTATAATAATAGGTACTGATAGCTCAGCAACAACAATAACTATAGGTTCTTCTGCTTTTGCAAGCGCTACTTTAACAAATGCTAAGTTAACAATAGGTAATACAAGCGCTACAAGCATAAGCTTAGGTTCTTCGGCTTTTAAAAGCTCTGATTTTAAAGGTGCTACAGTAGAAATATCTGCTGGTGGAAGTGGTGCAAAAGTAACTATAGGCTCTAATGCTTTTGCAAGTACTGATTTTTCAAATAATGCTACTTTCAAAATATCTGCTGATGGCGCTACAAGCGTAAGCTTAGGTTCTTCTGCTTTTGCAAGCGCTACTTTAACAGGTAGCAAAAGTATAGATGTATCAGACGTTACTAGCATAGGCTCTAGCGCTTTTGCAGAAGTAGAATTAGAAAAAGTAACGCTAGCTTTTACAAAAGCAACTACTGTAAGTAGTGGTGCATTTAAAAATGCTAAACTTAGTGGAGCTACTATCAAGCTACCAGCTGCTACATCAGTTAGCAATGATATATTTAGCGGAGCTGATTTGAACAGCGCTACTGTAGAAATAACAAAAGCTCCATACTTCCAGCTAGCATCAGATTTAAAATATTCTACAATAACTATAACAACTTCTACCAATATTAACAATAGCATTTTTGGAGGGGCAGATTTAACAGGAGCGACTATTAATTTTAAAGCAGAAAATACTACTATAAGTAATGGTACAGATGGTAATGGTGCTTTCCAAAACTGTAAATTAAAAAATACAACTATAGATTTTAGCAACGTAATACAAATAGGTAACTATGCATTTAAAGATGTAGATTTAACAACAGTTAATAACGGAAAAACATTAAAATTTGATAGCCTTACAACTATAGGTACAAACGCTTTTGAAGGGGCTAGCCTTTACGACAGAATAGTTACGATGGAAAAGGTTACAAAGGTAGGTAACTATGCATTTAAAGATGCTGATCTTTTAATAGCTAATATAAAAATAGGCGATGGCACTAATAAAGTTACCGTTGGTACAAATGTTTTTGAAAATGCTAACCTATCCGGCGCAAGGCTAGATTTTCAAAACGCTAGCTTTGGTAAACTTGCCTTTTTAGGGGCTAACCTTACTAACATGACAGGGTATTTTTCTAATTCTACATTTGCTACCCTTGCCTTTTCTTCTTACGGCAATACCGATGATTATGCAGTTGTAGATATGACCGGAGCTACTATAACAGCAGAAAGCTGTACATTTGAAAAAGAGGCATTTTTAGGCTCTGTATTAGAAGGGGCGACTTTAAAATTAAAAGGATCTACATTAAAAGAAAGCGCATTTAAAGAAACAACTATAGATAACGCAACCTTCGATTTAAGCTCTTGTACAATAGCTAAAGAAGCTTTCAAAAATGCAACTGGTACTGACGTATCTATAGATATGCAAAGCAGTAGCATAGCAGAAAGCGCATTCTATACAACAACAATACAAAGAGCAAGCATCAACTTTACAAACGCAAGCACAATAGGTAAAGAGGCTTTTTATAAATCAAATTTAACAGGAGCAAAAATTACGCTTAATAATGTTGTAAGCATAGGCGAAAATATGTTCCAAAATGCGACGCTTCAAGGAGCGACTATATATGCTAACGCAAGCACAGTAAAATTACCATCTACAACATTTGATAATGCATCAATAGATAGCGCATATTTTGAATTTGAAGGGGTTACAACAGTAGATGCAAATTTATTTACAACAACAACAGGTACTCCAGCTGTAATGGATTTATCAACAGTTGCTGTTATACCATCAGAGCTTTTCAAAGATAAAGACCTTTCTACAACAGATTTAAAAATAACCGGCGCAGGCAGGATAGAACCTAGAGCTTTTGAAGGAGCAACGCTTCCATATTCTATCGATTTAGATTCAGTGCAAAAATTTTCTACAGAATATATAAGCGGTAGAAGTACAAAAGTTGGTTCAGCAGATAACTCACTTGCTTTTGCTAGCCTTGGAAATGAAACGGTTAACTTTTATCTAAATAAAGATTTAAAACCAACTGTTAACCAAGAGGGAGGAGATACTCCAAAAGAGGTTGCATCAAGGTTAAAAGCAAATCTAGCAACAATGTATAGCATATTACCAGCAGATATTTTTGGCGATAATAGCGAAACAGATGAAAATAGAACAAAAACAAGAACACTTATTGTAGGTACATATATGAAAGCCTTAATAGACCAGATAGAATCTGACTTGCAAATAATATACGACCTTTCTCAAGAAGTGGATGAATATACAAGAACAGTTGCGTCAGAATATGTAAGCTATATAAAAGAGCTTAATACATACTTCCCGACAGAAAGTTCGCCTTTTGATATAACATCATCTTCTATACCACTTATCACAAGGACTTCATATTTTCCAGAATTTGTTGCCGTAACAAAAGATGTATTAGATTCTATCGACGATCCAGATGTAGATGTAGGAATATCAGATTGGGACAACAGTTACGCAATAACAAGAGAAGGTTATGTATTTAAACTTTCTGTAACAAATACCGACCCAGATGTATATGAAAAAGGTACAGCTATTTTGGTAGGTAAGTTTTCATCAGAAGATATAAAAGAAGGTCTAAAAGCAACAGGGCGCTATTCTGTAACAGATAAAATATTAACAACAGCGCCATATAAAGCTAGCACAGTAAGCGGCGGTATCATGACTATACAGACATACGATAGCAGTTCCCAAGATTATTCAGGCAAACTTTATCAATTTAAAATTGTAACTCTAGGGCTAAACGGAGCTATAGATTTAGGGCTTAAAGCATATTTTGCAAAAGAAGAATTTTACCAACTATGCGATGAATATTTAACAAAAATTTCTGCTAATGCATTTTATAATATGGTAAATTCTGTAACAAGTAATTCTACAGATACAATAGACTTTAGATACGCAACAAATATAAAAGAAATAGGCGAAAGTGCTTTTGCAGGGCTAACATTAGTAAATCTAGACTTATCTGGTATCGAAGGTAACGAAACAAGCGGCGTAAGCCAATATGCATTTACAGATGTTGTAGCAATAGAGGGGCTAGATATTACATCAGATTTATTAAAAATAGATTCTTTAGTGGCTGGTATACCTATTAAATCAAGGATAAATATAGTAGGTAGCTCTATACCAGAAGGGGCTTTTGAAAACACAGACTTTTCAGAGGTACAATCTTTTACAGCAGAAGATGTATTAGTAATAGAACAAAATGCATTTAAAGGGGCAACAATACCAGATGAGCTTAGCTTTGAAAGCCTTGTTACTGTAGATGCAAATGCATTTAATGCTTTAAAAAATAAATCACCTTTTGCTATATATGCTTACGGTATACAAGATTTATCTAATCTTAGCAAAATAGCTTTTGGTAGTGCTACAAACGGTTTGTTTGCTGGTAGTAAAGTTTATGTAAATGTCGATTCTTTACAAATATCTAATTACAAATTTAATAACGTTAATGTTACTGTAGATTCTTTCAACGGTGGCTTTGATATACAAAATAGCCATGGTACATATACATTTGAAATAATACCAAATACTGATAATGAAGTAAGGCTTATAGACTTTACTCCAGCAGAAGATCAAGATGTAGATATAGTAGAAAGCATAAGGAGTGCACGCTCTGCCTTAATAGCACAGCAAGAGGCAGAAGAGGCAGCAGCAGCGGCGGCGACAGCAACGGCAGCAACATTATCAGCTTCAGCTACAGATAATGTAGATATAGATAACGATTCTTACCTAAGCGTAATTAATGCACTAAACGAACAAAGAACAGCCCTTGCAGAAAAAGGGATTAGTAATGAAGAAATAGATAACGCAATACAAATGTTATCAGAAAAAATGGAAGAAACAACTACAGAAACTACAACAGAAACAACTACAGAAGAAACTACAGAAGAAGAAACAACAACTTCTTCTAAAGCAAGAACATCAACTTATACAACAACAGATAGCGAAATAACAGTATCAGAGGATATAGAAATAAATAACGGTAAGTTTACATTAGATGGAGTAGAATATACAGTAACACAATTAGGTAACGGCAAAACAACTCTATCAGAATTAACAGACGATGCAGCAGCTTGCCTTACAGCAACAGTAACAACAGTTGCTAACTATGCATTCCAAGATAACATATCATTAACAACTCTAGAAATGCCTTATCTAGAATACATAGGAGAATATGCATTTTATGGAGCAAGCAATTTAAAAGTACTAGATTTAGGGCATCAAAAAGAAACAAAATCTATGTATGTAGGCAAAAATGCTTTTGGTGGTAATACACAGCTAGAGCAAGTTAGCTTATATGTAATAGATGAAGATACGCTAGTAGAAGTTATAGATAAAGCTAATAGCGAAACAAAAAAATATATAACATATATAGTTTATGGTAAAATAGAAACAGAAGAAGTTATAGAATATAACTATATAAAATTACAATCAACAAAAGTGTCTTTAAATAAATCATCATTGAATACTTTTGGATATAGCGCAAGCTTAAGAGATAGATTTATGGATACACAAATAGAGCTTTATGAAGATGTGCCAAATAGTCACTGGGCGTCTGTATATATAAATAAACTTACTAAGCTAGGTATAGTAACAGGAGATGGTAGTAAATTTTATCCATCAGATAGCATAACAAGAGCAGATTCTACAATTATGCTAGTTAGGCTATTAGGCTTAAGTGGTTCAACTCTTGCTAACTTTAAAGATGTAGATGAAAGCGCTTATTATGCGACATATTTAGCTTTAGCTAAAGATTACGGTTTAGCTCAAGGTAATGAAGATGGCGAATTCTTCCCAACTGAAAGTATATCTAGGCAAGATGCAATGGTTATGCTAGCAAGAATTTTGGATAAAAAAGGTATAGAAGTTAACTATTCTTTAACATCTTTAAATAGCTTTGCTGATGGAGATGATGTTTCAGAATATGCAAAAGAAAGCGTTGCTATACTTATAAATAGCGGTATAGTAACAGGAAGTAACGGTAATATTAATCCAAAAGATAACATAACAAGGGCAGAAATGGCGGCGATAGTATCAAGGATGTATGATTTGTTACAAGAAGAGGCAGCTAAAAACCCAGCGCTAAAAGACCCAGACTTTATGCAAGAGCCAGATTCAGAAGAAGAAATAGAAGCGGCTAAAAAAGCTCAAACAACAGTAGCTTCAAGCTCATCTGAAGAAACAACAGATACAACAAGCGATATGGATAATGTATTATCTGCATTATATGATATACTAAAAGAACAAAAAGAAGGCACAAGTAGCTCCTCAAGCGACGATGAAGACGCTACAGAAGCATAAAAAAGCAATAAGGCAAGCGAAAGCTTGCTTTTTTGCCGTTTTATTTGTATTGACTTTTAAATATTTATTTTATATAATTTCTATATGTTTTAAAATAGTAGTATTACCTTTTTAGGAGGATATATATAATGAAAAATTTAGGAGTTAATGAAATAAGAGAAAAGTATTTAACCTTTTTTGAACAAAAAAATCATTTAAAGCTAAATAGTTTTTCTCTAATACCTCAAAATGACAAAAGCTTACTTCTTATTAATTCGGGTATGGCGCCTTTAAAGCCCTTTTTTACAGGAAGGCAAATACCACCAAATAAAAGGGTTACAACTTGCCAAAAATGTATAAGGACAGGCGATATAGAAAATGTGGGCAAAACAGCAAGACACGGTACATTTTTTGAAATGCTTGGCAACTTTTCTTTCGGAGATTATTTTAAAGAAGAGGCAATAAAGTGGGCTTGGGAGTTTTTTACAAAAGTGTTACAATTGCCTGAAGAAAGGCTTTATGTTTCTGTATATGAAGAGGATGATGAAGCTTTTGATATATGGAATAAAAAAATAGGGATAGATAAAGCTAAAATTGTAAAATTAGGTAAAGAAGATAACTTTTGGGAGCATGGAACTGGGCCTTGTGGGCCTTGTTCAGAAATTTATTTTGATAAAGGTGAAAAATATGGCTGTAAAAGCCCTAATTGCTATGTTGGGTGCGATTGTGACCGTTATATGGAAATATGGAATTTAGTTTTTACACAATTTTATAAAGAAGAAGACGGCACATATACAAACCTTAAAAATCCTAATATAGATACAGGTATGGGGCTAGAAAGAATAGCAACCGTTATGCAAAATGTTAATTCTATTTTTGAAATTGATACAATAAAAAATATAAGGGACGAAGTTTGCAAAATAGCTAATGTAACTTATGGTAAAGATGCAAAAAATGACGTATCTATAAGAGTTATAACAGACCATATAAGATCTATAACATTTATGACATCAGATGGAGTAACTCCTTCTAATGAGGGGCGAGGATATGTACTAAGAAGACTCATAAGAAGGGCTGTAAGGCATGCAAGGCTTTTAGGCATACAAAGTTTATTTTTGGCAAGTTTATGCAAAGTTGTTATAAAAGATTTTAAACATTTTTATAAAGAGCTTGAAGAAAAACAAGAGTATATTTATAAAATACTTACAATAGAAGAAGAAAAATTTTATACAACTTTAGATAACGGGCTAGCGCTTTTAAAAAATAAAATAGATGAGCTAAAAAAGCAAAATATAAAAATATTAAATGGAGAAGATGCATTTAAATTTTATGATACTTACGGCTTTCCTTTAGATTTGATGAAAGAAATATTAGAAGAAGAAAAAATAACTGTAGATGAGAAAGGCTTTTTAAATGAGCTAGAAAAGCAAAAAAATAAAGCAAGGCTTGCAAGAGAAGAAGATAACTACATGGGGCAAAAAGATACAATTTTTAACCAATTGTCCGCTGATATGCAAAGTGAATTTTTAGGCTATGATAGAATAAATATCGATAATATAAAAGTTTTGGCTATTGTTTCTGAAGATAAGATTCTAGATTTTGCAAAAGAGGGAGATAGCGTTTATCTTATTTTAGATAAGACTCCTTTTTATGCAGAGATGGGGGGGCAAGTTGGCGACTGTGGTATTATAAAAAAAGATAATACTATTATAGAAGTTAAAGATTGTTTTAATATTAACGGGAAAATAGTGCATAAATGTATTGTAAAAAGCGGTATTATAAATACAAATGATATTATTAGCGCTAATGTTTTTGAAGAAAGGCGCCTTGATATAGCAAGAAATCATACAGCAACACATATTTTGCATAAAGTATTAAAAAATATTTTGGGGGGGCATGTAGAGCAAGCAGGCTCTTTAGTTTCTCAAAATAGATTAAGATTTGATTTTACACATTTTAATGCTTTAACAAAAGATGAGATATTAAAAATAGAACAAGAAGTTAATTATAATATATTAAAAGCATATGAAGTTATAACAAAAGAAATGGATATAGAATCAGCAAAAAAAGAGGGTGCAATAGCGCTTTTTGGAGAAAAGTATGCAAACGTTGTTAGAGTTGTATTTATAGGGCGCTTTTCTATAGAGCTATGTGGAGGTACACATGTTTTAAATACAGGGCAAATAGGCAGTTTTAAAATTGTGTCTGAAAGCGGAGTTGCTGCTGGAGTTAGACGTATAGAGGCTGTAACTGGTATTAATGCATTAGATTATAATAATGAAATGCAACAGATACTTTTTATGGTATGCGAAAATTTTAAATCGACATATAAAAATGTGATAGATAAATCTAAGGCTGTTTTAGAAGAAAACAAAAAACTTTATAAAGAAATAGAACAGCTAAAATTTAAGCTATCAAAAGGAGAAATAGATAAAATTTTAACAAATAAGCATATTTTTAATGAATTTGAAATTTTGATACACAAAATGAACGGAATAGATGCCGATACACTTAAAAATATGGCAGACGAAATAAAGCAAAAATTAAATAATTATATAATTCTTTTAGCAAGCGTTAATAACGACAAAATTAATTTTATAGCTATGGCTTGCGAAAAGGCAATAAAAGAAGATATAAAAGCATCCGATATTGTAAAAATATCCTCTAGCGTATGTGGCGGCGGTGGCGGCGGAAAGCCTAATATGGCTTTAGCCGGTGGAAAAGATATAGCAAAATTAGACAAAGCTTTAGAACAAGCCTTGCAATATATAAAAAATAAAAATTAGGGGAGATTTATATAAATAATTTACAAAAAGATGAAACATTAGCGTTTAAAACAAAACAAATTATAAACAAATATGACTTTATTTTCAAAAAAAAGTTTGGGCAAAACTTTTTAATAGACGAACATGTTTTAAACAAAATAATAACTTCTGCAAGCCTTACAAAAGATGATATTGTTATAGAAATAGGCCCTGGTATAGGGACATTAACATCATTTTTGGCAAAAACTGCAAAAAAGGTTATAGCAGTTGAAATAGATAAAACATTAATACCTATTTTGAAAGAAACGCTTATAGATTTTAATAATATAGAAATTATAAACGAAGATATTTTAAAGATAGATATTTTAAAAATTATAAATAAATATAAAGATAGTAATGTAAAAATAGTTGCAAATTTGCCCTATTATATAACAACTCCCATTATAATCAATATATTAAAAAAAAATATACCTTTAGAATCTATCACTGTTATGATACAAAAAGAAGTTGCATATAGGATGGGGGCAAAAGTTGGTACAAAAGATTACGGGGCTTTAAGCCTTATTACCCAATATTTTTGTAAGCCTTATATAGCTGCTAATGTACCTAAAAATTGCTTTATACCACGCCCTAATGTAGATTCGGCGATTATAAATCTTTTTATACTTAAAAAAAGAGAAGTTTTAGTAAATAATTTGGATTTAATGTTTGATATTATAAAAATTGCATTTTCTAAAAGAAGAAAAACGCTTTTAAACTGTATACACAGCAGTACACAGTTTGATTTTGATAAACAAAAAATAAAAGAAATATTAAATAAAGTAGGCTTTTCTGAAAATATAAGGGGTGAGAGCCTTTCTTTAAAAGAGTTTGCTATGCTTTCAGATATTTTGGAAGAGTTTTTATGATTTTTTACGATTTTTTACGATTTTTTATAATATTGTAAAAATATGATATAATTTTGTATTAAAAAATATTAATTTACTCAAATTTTCCAGCATATAATATATTAATACTTATGAAAAATATATTAGGAGGAAAATATGAAAAGTATCATTTTTTTGATTATTTCTATATTAGGTTGTTATCATTTAGGATATTTTATAGGTAGATTAATATTTTAGTTTGTATAAATAAAAAACACTAAGGGTGCAGACAAGCTACATCTTTAGTGTTTTTATTAATTATATAAAACATTTGGATAAAATAAAAACTGCCCAAAAAGGGCAGCTTTTGCTATACATAAAAAGCATAGCGTAAATATAAAATTCATTTAAAATAAAAAGATTTGCACAAAGCTTGTAAAATATATTAACATAAAAGAGGATATGTTAGCATGAGCTAACTGTACTTATATGTTAGCATAAACTAACTAATTTGTCAATACTTTTTTTAATTTTTTTAAGACTTGCACATTTTTTTTATTTAAACATAAAATATAAAGTAGGCTAATGGGGGTGTTTTTTTGTTTTTCTCACTTTTAAATCAATTTTTTATGTTTTCTTATATTTCAAATGAAGTTTTTAAACCACCTTTAACAAAAGAAGAAGAAGAATATTATTTAAAAAAATATAAAGATGGAGATACAGATGCAAAAAATGTTTTGATAGAAAGAAATTTAAGGCTTGTTGCTCATATTGTTAAAAAATATAGCAACTTTCAAAAAGATAGCGAAGATTTTATATCTGTTGGTACAATAGGGCTTATAAAAGGTATAAGCACCTTTAAAAATGAAAAAGGTACAAAGCTTGTAACATATATAGCAAGATGTATAGAAAATGAAATATTAATGTATATTAGGGCTAATAAAAAGCATAATAGCGACATTTATTTGCAAGACAAAATAGGTACAGATAAAGATGGTAATGAACTTACGCTACAAGATAAAGTTTCTGACGATAATATGCCTGTAGAAGAAGAAGTTAGCTTAAAAATGCAAATAAAAATTTTATATGAAAAAATATCAAAAATTTTAAAAGATAGAGAAAAAACAATTATAGAGCTTAGATATGGGCTTATAGACGGAGAAGAGCTTACACAAAAAGATATAGCAAAAAAGCTTGGCATAAGCAGAAGCTATGTTTCAAGAATAGAAAAAAGAGCATTAGAAAAACTAGAAAGTGAACTTGATAAATAATATTATGCTATAAAGTTTTCTTTATAGCTACATAACCCCATCCTACAAATATTGTTGACTAATAGATTAAAGTTTGTTATTATAATAAAAGTTTAATGTAAGAAAGGATAAACTTATGTACTGGACTGAAGTCACTATAAATACAAAAAGAGAAGGTATAGAAATTATAACAGCAGCCCTTCTTGAGCTTGGTATAAACGGCACCCAAATAGAAGATGATGATGAGCTTAAAGAATATATAACAAATGAAACAGATCTTTGGGACTATGTTTCAGACGAGCTTTTAAATAAACCAAAAGAAGATACAAAAATAAAATTTTATGTTCCTTATGATATTTACGGTAATGAGCTTTTGCTAAATATTAAGCAAAATATAGCAAGCTTAAAGCAAAAAGATTTAAAAATTGATTTAGGTACGCTTTTAATACAGACTAAAGAAAACTTAAACGATGAAAGCTGGCTTAATGAATGGAAAAAGCATTATAAACCCTTTAATATAGGCAAAAATATAATAATAAAGCCTATATGGGAAGATGTTTTAAATAAAGAAAACAAAATTATATTTAATATTAACCCAGGGCATATTTTTGGTACAGGGCTTCATCAGACAACAAGGCTATGTATAGAAAATTTAGAAAAATATGTAAATCAAAACAGCGTTGTTTTGGATATAGGCTGTGGTACAGGCATTTTATCTATAATATCTATTTTGCTTGGGGCAAAAAAGGCGATAGCTATAGATATAGACCAAAATGCAGTAAAAGTTGCCTATGAAAATGCAAAATTAAACAATATTTCTAAAGAAAAGTATCTAGCTTTAAAAGGCGATATTATGCAAGATGAAAATATTAAAAATAAAATTAACCAAAATAAATATAATATCGTTTTGGCTAACATTATAGCGCCAGTTATTTGCGATATTTGTAGCGATGTTTATACCCTTTTGGATAAAGAGGGGATATTTATATCTAGCGGTATTATAAAAGACAAGCTAGAAGATGTATATATAGCTCTTAAAAAGGCTAATTTCAAAATAGAACAAACTTTTTTTAAAGATGACTGGTGCTGTGTTATTTGTAAAAAATAAATTATAGAAAGAGAATTTTATATGTCAAGATTTTTTGTTTCAAAAGAAGAAATAATAGATGGACAAGTTTTTTTAAAAGATGAAAATTTTAATTATGCTATAAACGTTTTAAGGCTTAAAATAAAAGATAAAATAGATGTTTGCGACGGTAATTGCCTTGATTATTTATGCGAAATAATAGATATTAAAAAAAATTTAATTACAGCAAAAGTTTTAAACATTTTTAAAAATGAGGCAGAGCCTAATATACAAATAACCTTATTTCAAGCTTTAGCAAAAGGCGAAAAGATGGATTTTATTATCCAAAAATGTACAGAAATAGGTGTTGTTAAATTTGTGCCTATGTATACAGAAAGGACAATTGTTAAATTAAACGGCAAAGAAGATAAAAAAATAGATAGATATAATAAAATAGCAAAAGAGGCGGCTAAACAATGTAAAAGGGGTAAGGTACCAAAAGTTTTACCTATTACAACTTTTGAAAATGCATTAAATACAGCTAAACAAAATGACCTAAATATTATACCTTATGAAAATGAAAAAGTTAATAATATAAAAACTGTTTTAAAAAGCATAAAGCCAGCTAAGATAGGTATTTTTATAGGGGCTGAAGGTGGCTTTTCTGAATATGAAATAGATAAAGCCAAAAAGCAAAATATATCGCCTATAACCCTAGGCAAAAGGATATTAAGGACAGAAACAGCAGGGCTTGTATGTGCTAGTATATTTATCCATGAGCTAGAATTATAGATTTTATATGTGTTTTTTGTTATAATTTTTGTTTTTAAAAATATTTTTTATTATATATTTTTTTGATATAATATAAATAAAGTTAAAGACAATCAAATGGTGGATTCAGATGAAAAAAGTGATACAATTTTTAAAAAATTTTTTAAAAAAAGTCAATGCAAATGAGCTTTTTCTTATATCAAATGCCCTAACATACAAATTAGTGTTAGCAGTGATACCATTTGTTATATTTTTATTAAGCTTAATTGCCTTTTTTGATATAGAAATGGGAAGTTATATAAAAGATTTAAATATAATTTTGCCAACACCTTTATATCAAATACTTAATACAGTTTTAACAGAGGTTTTAGAAACAAAAAGGATAGAGCTTGTTTCTACAAGTTTTATAGCTGCTATTTATAGCATTTCTAGTGGGTTTAATTCTGTAATAATAGGGCTTAATAAAATTTACGGTAAGCCAAAAAAGAATTTTTTTAAAAGAAGATTAATAAGCATTATTTTTGTATTTATATTTGCTATTTTAACAAACTTTATATTGTTATTTTTTGTATTTGTAGATTATATAAAATATTTGTTTTTAGAATATACAAAGTTTAATTTATACCATTTTTGGGATAGCTTATTCCTTTATATACTTATTATCATAGCCTTATTAATTATTACATTAATTATATACAAAATAGCAATATTTAAAAAATTAAAAATTAAAAATATTGCACCGGGTGCTTTATTTACAGTCACTTTTTGGCTTATTTTATCAAAACTTTTTAATATTTATATAAATAATTATTCTAAATATTCAAAAGTATACGGAAGTATCGGTAGCGTATTTGTTTTAATCATTTGGCTAAATATGATTTCTCTTATATTTTTGCTTGGGGCACAATTAAATGCTATGCTAGAAAAGCACTTTTATATATCTATTGAAAAATAATAAAATTTATGCTAAAATTATATTAGTTATTTAAAATTTTTTATTATTTATTTTATAAAGTGCAAAAGCATATTTTAATATATTTAAATATTTTACAATCTGGAGAGATAAAATGAAAAATTTTGAAGAACAACTTGATATTACACAAAACATTAAAATGATAGAAATTCTTAAATGTCAAATATTAAACAGTGTTGCAGATTTAAACAATAGCCTTTTAAATTGTTTTGAAAATAACGAAATAAAAGATATTTTTGCAGACCTTATTATTATTTCTTACATCCTTGCAAATAGGCTATCTATAACACCAGAAGATTTAAAATATAAAATAAATAAAAAATTAAAACTAGGCATATTAGATAACAACAGCTTTAATACAGACATTAAAGAACTTTTTAAATATTTTAATAATTAAATAAATATTTCTGCTTTTTAAGAAATGAGGTTGATTATGAATATTCCTTTTGCTTACGCAAAAATTAATTTTGAGGGCGAACTTTTACAATATAATGACAAATTTGCAGAGCTTTTAGATATAAAAAAAGAAAAGTCTATAAATCAAATATTAGAAAATTTTAATCTTGAAAAAGAGCAACAGCATATTATTATAAAAAATTCATCTTACTGCATATTTTCTCAAAAAAATCAAGAAGATGATACATATTATCTATTTTTTATAAAGCTAGACTTTATGGATGAATATAAAATATCTATAGGGCTTATATTTATAGATAATTATGACGAAATTTTAGATTCTATAGAAGAATTTAGGCATCCTCTTATAATAGCTATACTTGATAGAAAGGTTAAAAAGTTTGCAAAAGATTTAGGTGGTATTGTTAAAAAGTTTGAAAAAGACAAATATATATTTGTCCTTACTAATGAAAAGATAGACAAGCTAAAACAATCTAAATTTGAAATACTAGATAACGTAAGGGAAATAGATTTAGGCAATACCTTACCTTTAACTTTATCTATGGGTATAGGGCTAAACGGAACAAGCCTTGACCAAAACATGGAATTTGCTAGAGTCGCTGTAGATTTAGCCCTTAGCCGTGGGGGCGACCAAGTTGTTATAAAATCAAATGAAAATTACCAGTTTTTTGGCGGTAATTCAAAAGAAATCATAAAAAATTCTAGAGTTAGGGCAAGGGTTAAAGCATATGCGCTTACAGAGCTTATAGAAGAGGCAGCAAATGTTATTATAATGGGGCATAAAAACATAGATTTAGATTGTCTAGGGGCTGCTGTAGGGGTGTATTCTATCGTACATGGGCTTGATAAAAAATGTAATATTGTTTTAAATGCGCATACACCTTCTGTATCAATATTGTATGAAAGGCTTAAAAATGAAGAAAAATACAAAAGAGTTTTTATTTCTTCAGATGAAGCATTTTCTATAATAAATAAAAAGACTTTATTAATTATTGTCGATACTTACAAGCCAGATTTATGCGAATGTACAGAGCTTATAGAAAAGTGCAAAAAAGTTGTTGTATTTGATCATCATAGAAAGGGCGTTTCTTATATAGAAAAGGCGGTTTTAACATATCATGAGCCAGCATGCTCTTCTACATGTGAGCTTATAACAGAAATGCTTATGTACATAAACAAAACTATACCACTCAAAAATGTAGAAGCAGATGCCTTGCTTTCTGGTATTATTTTGGATACCAAAAATTTTGCTTTTAAAACAGGAGTTAAAACTTTTGAAACAGCTGCATTTTTAAAAAAGAGAGGGGCAGATACTGTACGTGTTAAAGCTTTATTTAAAAATAGTATAGAAGAATACAGTGTTAAATCTAGCCTTGTTAAAGATGCTGAAATTTTTCAAAATAATATAGCAATATCTATTTTAAATACAGATGTTTTAAATCCATTGCTTATTATAGCACAAGCGGCGGACGACTTACTTTCTATCGATAATATTGATGCTAGTTTTGTTTTATACAGCCAAGGTGGCAATGTTTTTATTAGCGCAAGAAGTTTTGATAAAATAAATGTGCAAGAAATAATGGAAAGCTTAGGTGGAGGAGGTCACAAGCTTATAGCAGCAGCTCAGCTTAAAGATACCTCTATAGACAGCGCTATAAGCCTTTTAAAAGAAACTATAAAAGACCATATAAAGGAGAGTTAGCCATATGAAAGTTATTTTACTTGAAGATATAAAAGGGGTTGGCAAAAAAGATGATATTAAAGAGGTTAGTGAAGGATATGCTAAAAACTTTTTGTTACCTCATAAAAAGGCAGTTTTGGCAGATAAAAATAACTTAACTAAAATGAAAAATATCCAAAAAATAGAAGAAGAACAAAAAAGACAAGAATATGAAGATGCCCTTTCTTTAGCTAAAAAAATAGAAAGCAAAAATTTAATTATTAAAGCTAAATTAGGAGAAAACGGTAAGCTTTTTGGTACAGTTACAAATAAAGAAATAGCAGAAGAATTAAAAAAACAAGAAGGTATAAATATAGAAAAGAAAAAGATTATTATACAAAATCCTATTAAAATGCTTGGGCAAAGAGAAGTTAAAATAAAGCTCCATCCAAAAGTTAGCGCAACATTAAACATTACTATACAAGAATTAAAATAGGTGAGTATTATGGAAAAAGGCTATATTAATAACTTTCCTCCTAGTGATACAGAGGCTGAACAGGCTGTTATAAGCTCTATGCTATATGATAGCGATGGTATAGATATAGCATATGAAATATTAAGCTATGACGATTTTTATAATGCTGAAAATAAAGTTTTGTTTAACGCTATTATAGAAATGTATTCTCAAAATATACAAATAGATATTATAACATTAAAAAATAAGCTAGAAAGTATGAACGTTTTGCAAAAAATAGGGGGCATAGCTTATATTACAGACCTTTTTAACTATAGTGCTACAAGTGGGCTTGTTAGGCAATATGCAGAAATAGTTAAAGAAAAGTCCATTAGGAGAAAGCTTTTAAAAGCATCTAAAAAGATACAAGAGTTAGCTTATAATAATTCTGAAATTATCGAAAATATTGTATCAGAGGCTGAACGTGCTTTAGAAATTGTTTCTTTTGATGAACAAAATAATGATTTTTTTCAAATAAACAGCATTTTGCAAACTTCTCTTGATAAATTAGAAGAATTAAATAAGCGTAAAAACAAAATAACGGGGCTTGAAACAGGCTTTACAGATTTTGATAGCAAAACAGCCGGGCTACAAAATTCGGACTTTATCCTTATTGCTGCAAGACCATCTATGGGCAAGACTGCTTTTGTTATAAATATAGCCCAGCATGTTTCTGTTAAAAAAAATATTACAACTGCTATATTTAGCTTAGAGATGTCTAAAGAGCAGCTTGTTAACCGTATGCTTTCTGCTCAATCTTGCATAGAGTCCCAAAAAATAAGAACAGGAGAAATAGAAAATGATGAATGGGCAAAAATAGCAGAGGCTGCTAGCATACTTTCAGAGGCACCTATATATATAGATGACAAAACTTCTATTTCTATACCAGAGCTTCGTGCTAAATGTCGTAAGCTTAAAAAAGAAAAAAATTTAGGGCTTGTTGTTATAGATTATTTACAGCTAATGACTTTTCATGGCAGGGCAGAATCAAGGCAACAAGAAATTTCTGCTATTTCAAGAGCGCTAAAATCACTTGCTAGAGAATTAGAAATACCTATAATCGCTCTTTCACAGCTAAGTCGTGCTGTAGAGCAAAGAAGACCACCAAGGCCTATCCTTTCAGATTTGAGAGAATCAGGGGCAATAGAGCAAGATGCTGACCTTGTATGTTTTTTATACAGAGAAGAATATTACGACCCAACAGCCGAAGAAAAAAAGGGCGTTGCCGAGGTTATAATAGCAAAACAAAGAAACGGCAGTGTCGGTACAGTAAATTTACGTTGGGACGCTATGTACACAAGATTTTCTAATCTTGAAAGTTATTATACAAATGATTAAAAAATTATTTTTATGCTTGACAATATTTTTCTTGTATGATATCATTTAATCATGACTCTAATCAAGCTATTTTAGCTAGTTTGGAAAAGTTTTAGTAATAGAGTTCGTGAATAGAATGCTTTAAATTTATTTTAACAATTTAAAGCATTTTTCTTATTTGATAAAACCCAATATAATTTGATTTTTACATACTTTTATGTTATAATTATAAAAATTTATTTAACAGAGGAGCGTTTGAAATGTTTTTATCTAGTAGTGTAAATGATTTTTTACAAATCATAAACGATTTTTTATACACTTACATTTTAGTATGGCTACTTATTTTGGCTGGCTTATATTTTTCATTTAGGAGTAATTTTGTCCAGTTTAGGCTTTTTGGAGAATCTATCAGAGTTATATCAGAAAAAAATTCAGAAAAAAATAGCGTTTCATCATTTCAAGCTTTAATGATTTCAACTGCTTCTCGTGTTGGTACTGGTAATATAGTAGGGGTTGCAACTGCTATTGCTTTAGGTGGAGCTGGAGCTGTTTTTTGGATGTGGCTTATAGCTATTGCCGGTAGTGCATCTGCTTTTATAGAAAGTACTTTAGCTCAAATATATAAAACAAAAGATGGCACTAGCTTTAAAGGAGGTCCGGCTTATTATATCCAGATCGCGCTAAAAGCTAGATGGCTAGGTATTGTATTTAGTATACTTATGATAGCATGTTTTGCATATGGTTTTAATGCTTTGCAAGCTTATAATATAAGCAGTGCTTTTACCTATTATATACCTAGCTATAATGATACTATTTATCCTGTTATAGTTGGTATTGTTTTAGTAATATTATCTGCTATCATAATATTTGGTGGTTCTAAAAGGATAAGCTTTATAACCTCTATTGTTGTACCTATTATGGCTGCTTTATATATTTTGTTAGGTCTGTTTATAGTTTTAAAAAATGTAACATTACTCCCAACTGTTTTAAAAGATATTTTTACAGAAGCTTTTGATTTTGGTGCTATATTTGCTGGTTTTACTGGCTCTGCTATGATGTATGGTATAAAGCGTGGTTTATTTTCTAATGAAGCTGGTATGGGTTCTGCCCCTAATGCTGCTGCATCGGCTGATGTTTCTCACCCAGTTAAGCAAGGGCTTGTACAAGTATTTTCTGTATTTATAGACACAATATTAATTTGTACAACAACAGCTATGATACTACTATGTTCTGGTGTTGAAGGTGGTTCTGATTTAAAAGATATTTCTTTTGTTCAGCTAGCAGTTAAGCAAAATTTTGGAGAAATAGGTATACATTTTATAACACTTTCAATATTTTTATTTGCCTTTACATCTTTAATAGGAAATTATTATTATACAGAGGCTAATCTAAAATTTATAACTACAAAAAAAGTTGCTTTAAATATTTTTAGAATAACTTGTATTGTAGCTATATTTTTAGGTACACAGCTTAGCTTTGACGTTGTTTGGAATTTGGCTGATATTTTAATGGGGCTTATGGCTATTATAAATATTGCTGTTATATTAATTTTGGGCAATATAGCAATAAAAGCATTGAAAAATTATACTAGCCAGCGTAAACAAGGTAAAGAACCTGTGTTTAAAGCAGAAGATATAGGTATTACAAATACAGAATTTTGGAAATAAAAATTACCCCTAGTTTATCTAGGGGTTTTAATTTATTTTAATTTTAATATACCTTTAAATGTTTTAAAGTTTATACATTCTG
>CBCPNA010000012.1:0-20543 GCA_965120415.1 uncultured Bacillota bacterium
TAACCCCAGATGCAGAAAAAGCTATAACCCCCACAATGCCTAAAGAAAGCGCTTTATTTATCTTAACCTTTTTTTTCATAACAAAAAGCCTCCTTTATGTACAAAATATACATCGTTAAATTCAAAAAATATTATCAAAAAACATCATCATTTTGACAATTCTCCAAAAAATCACACTCTGTATATAAAGCCTTTTGCACATAAAGCAAGCTTTATTAAAAAAAGGTTAGTTAAATAACCCCCCCCCGGCAATATTTGGTAATTCATTACCTTTTGGCATATTTACCGGTAAAAGCGCACTATCGTTTGCAATTATCCTCATAAAAATCACCCCTTTTGTTTCGTTTTGTGTTATTTTAACACGTTTTACATATTTTGTCAATGCCTTTTCCAAAAAATATTTTTTTTATCAATTTAAAACAAAAAACAGCCCTACCTAAAGGCAAGGCTAAAAATTTATTTTATTATTTTATATTATACATTAAATCTAAATAAAACAACATCGCCATCTTTTATTATATATTCTTTACCTTCGCTCCTTACAAGCCCCTTTTCTTTAGCTGTATTTATCGAGCCTTGCTCTTTTAAATCTTCAAAAGAAACAACTTCTGCTCTTATAAACCCTCTTTCAAAATCTGAGTGTATTTTGCCTGCTGCCTCTGGAGCTTTTGTACCGTTTTTTATAGTCCATGCTCTTATCTCCATAGGTCCTGCTGTTAAATAGCTTATAAGCCCTAAAAGAGAATAGCTAGCTTTAATAAGCTTGTCTAACCCACTTTCCAAAAGCCCTAATTCTTTTAAAAATTCCTTTTTTTCATCAGGGGCTAATTCTGAAATTTCTTCTTCTATTTTAGCGCATATAACAAATATCTTTGAATTTTCTTTTTGAGAAAGTTCTATAACCTCTGATACATATTTATTATTTTTTGCATCATCTAAAATATCTTCTTCAGAAACATTTGTTGCATATAAAACAGGCTTAGATGTTAATAAATTTAATGATTTTATAAAAAATTCTTCTTCTTCTGAAAAGGTTAAATTTCTTATAAGCTTTCCGTCTTCTAATTCTTTTTTTAGCTTTTGTAATATATCAAGCTCTTTTTGTAGGCTTTTATCTGCTTTAGCTGCTTTAATCGTTTTTGCTATGCGCCTTTCTATAAGCTCGATATCTGAAAAAATAAGCTCTAAATTTATCGTTTCTATATCTCTTAATGGATTTATGCTAGCATCAACATGCACTATATTAGCATCTTCAAAACAACGGACAACATGGACTATAGCGTCAACTTCTCTTATATGCGACAAAAATTTATTGCCTAGCCCTTCGCCGTTGCTAGCCCCTCTAACAAGCCCTGCTATATCAACAAATTCTATAACTGCCGGTACAACCCTTTTAGAATCGTACATATTTTTTAAAACTTCTAGCCTAAAATCTGGTACAGAAACAAACCCAACATTTGGGTCTATTGTACAAAAAGGATAATTAGCAGATTCGGCTCCTGCTTGTGTTAAAGAATTAAATAATGTGCTTTTACCAACATTAGGCAACCCAACAATACCTAACTTCATATTAATATTCCTTTCATTTAAGATAATATATTGCTTAAATATATTATATCACACTGTAACTTTATATTCAATAGCGTTTGCAAATAAGCAAGCCAAAAAAAGCGCTTTAAGCGCCTTGCTTTTAAATACTATTATAATTGAAAGAATTGTAATTATATATTTAAAATCACAAAAAGTTTCAAAAACTTTATTACCATCAAGTATTTTAGCACAAAAATTTTTCTTGTAAAGATATAATAAGAATTTTTAATAAATATCTATAATTTTAAAGCAAATTAAATTATTGTTGATTTTTGAGTAAGCGCTATTCTAACGCTTTCTTTATTATTTCATAGCGCATCGTTATTAATCGATATATGCACATATAAAAAAAATCATAAACTATTCAAGTAGTTTATGATTTTAAAAGTCATATTTTTCATTTTAATTAAATTATTTTTATATAATCTTGTTTTTATGCATACTTTAAAGCATTATAAATGCTTTTATATACCCTTATTGATTGTTTGATTATACATTTTTTATATCATTGTCTGTAAAAATATCTCTTCTAGCAATGATACTTTCCATATCATTTTCTGTATCAACATCATCTCTTCTAGCAACAACATTTTTTATCTTTTCTATATCATTTTCTGTATCAACTGCATCTTTATTTGCAACAACATTTTCTATGTTTTCTATATCATTTTCTGTACCAACAGCATCTTTGTTTGCAATAATATTTTCTATACTATTATTTACACCATTAAGCTCTCTATTAGCAACAATTCCTTCCTTACCTTCTGGATTATTTACAATCACAGGATTACTAAGCCCAGTTGAACCAGCCACTATAGCCCCAACAAGCCCTATAGAAAGCGCCTTTTTTATTTTAACATTTTTATTCATACAAAAAACCTCCTTTATATACAAATATACAAATATATTTTTACATATTTAAAATATATCACCTTTTAAGTACAAGAAAACCTTTTGTATATAAAGCAAATTTTTGTAAAAAAGAACTGCTTAAATATTCCAAAGTAATATTTGATAATTTATAGCTTTTTAGCATATTCTTGTGTATAAAAGCATTATTATTTTTCATAAAAATCACCCCTTTTGTTTATTATTTGTCTCATTATAGCATATTTTTAAAAAAATGTCAATATCTGATAATAAATTTATTTATTAATTTTTTTATTAATATTTTATCTTTAATTAATGTATTTTTTTAAAATTTAGTAACATACTATAAAAATATAATATTTTTAGATTGATATAGGTATTTTATTATATATTTAATAAATATTTATAAGTCTTTTTAATCTTGATTTTTTTAGTAGGATATTATACTATATAAGATAAGTGATAATTTTATCAAGGAGTTGAATTTATGATAGAGCCTTTAGAAATTAAAAAGGATATTTATTGGGTTGGCGCTTTAGATTATGATATACGCACTTTTGATGTTGTTATGTATACAGAATATGGTACAACATATAATGCATATTTAGTTAAAGGAAGCGAAAAAACAGCATTGATAGAAACAGCAAAAGATAAATTTTTTGCTGAGCATCTAAAAAGGATAGAAAGTGTAACAAATATTAAAGATATAGATTATATAATTTTAAACCATACAGAACCAGACCACTCTGGTGCATTAAAACAGCTTTTAAAGCTTAATCCTGATATTACGGTTGTTGGTTCTAGCTTTGCTATCAAATTTTTAAGAGAAATTGTAAATAAAGACTTTAAAAGCTTAGTCGTTAAAGATAGCGATACTTTAAGCCTTGGTGGCAAGACACTTTCTTTTATTTATGCCCCTTTTTTGCATTGGCCAGATTCTATGTACAGCTATTTACAAGAGGACAAAACGCTATTTACATGCGATTCTTTTGGATGCCATTATTGTGACAAAAATGTATTTAACGACAAAATAGAAGGCGATTTTTATGATGCTTATAAATATTATTTTGATTGTATAATGGGCCCTTTTAAAGATTATGTTAAAAAAGCTCTTGATAAAATAGAAAATCTAGAAATACAAGCTATTTGCCCAGGGCATGGGCCTGTTTTAAGAACAGATATTAAAAAATATATAAGCTATTATAAAGAGTGGGCAAAAAATGAAAAGATAGATAATATAGTAGTATGTTTTGTTTCTTCTTATGGTTATACAAAAGCTTTAGCAGAAGAAGTTTTAAAAGGTATTTTACAAACAAATTTTAAAGCTAGTTTATTTAACCTTGAACAGGCAGATAATAAAGAAGTTTTAGAAAGTATAGCAAATGCTAAAGGCTTATTAATAGGCACCCCGACTATAGCAGACGATACTCTCCCCCCTATATGGCAGCTACTTATAGCTTTAAACCCTAATGTGCATAAGGGGCTTAAAGCTGGAGTTTTTGGCTCTTTTGGCTGGAACGGCGCTGGTATAACAAATGTAGAAGAAAGACTCAAACAATTAAGATTTGATATGCCACTAGAAAGCTTAAAGATACCTTTAAACCCTTCTGAAGAACAAAAAAAACTAGCTTTTGAATTTGGTAAAAAATTTGCTGATAGTTTAAAATAAGAAAAAGACTGCTATTAAATCAGTCTTTCTTTTTTATTTTTATTAAGCTTTTTTCTCATCTTTATCTTTATTAATATGATTATTATATAAATATCTAATAAAATATATTACTGGTGTATCTAAAAGTGCTACAACTATATAAATAATGTATGTCGATAAAAACGCTGACACAATTGTACCAAAAGATTGTACCCCAAAAAAGGCAAAAAAGTTGAAAAGAAAAGCATTTATAAGCTGTGAAATAAGGGTAGAACCGTTATTCCTTAGCCATAAAAATTTACGCTTATCGCCACTTTTTTTGGCTGTAAGCTCCCAAAGCTTATGGTATAAAAATATATCCAAAAATTGGCTTATAGCATAGACTAATAAGCTAGCTATCATTATACGTGGAGTGTTTTTAAAAATTGTATTAAAGCTTTCAAAAATACCGTCGTCAAAAGCTGGTACAAAATTAAGCCAAATTTGAGATACAATTATAAAGCTAACAGATGTTAAAAGCCCTAAAGATACAGCTTTGTTAGAAGTCTTTTTGCCGTATAGCTCGCTTAATACGTCCGTTGCTAAAAATGTCGCCCCAAACATAACATTACCTAAAGTTTGCTCCATACCAAAAGCTTTTATAAAAAGCATAACTTCTATATTAGCACTTATTGTTGCAAATATAATAAAGCCTATTAATCCTTTATCTTTAAATAAATAAAACCATATAATGACTAAAGCATAAGCAACAACTCCAGAAAGTATTAACATTAATTCATTTTGCATTTTTTTACCTCTCCAAAATATTTTTAGCTTGCTTTACAACATTTTCTGCTGTAAAACCGTATTTTTCAAAAAGTTTTTTAAAAGGGGCTGATTCTCCAAAAGTGTCTATAGTTATTAAAGCCCCCTCTAGTCCTATGTATTTATGCCATCCAAAAGATACCGCTGCCTCAACCCCTATCCTTTTTGTTATATTTTTAGGCAACACAGAGTTTTTATATTCTTCTGATTGTTCATCAAAAATTTCAAAACTAGGCATACTAACAACTCTTGCAAATATATTTTCTTTTGCCAAAATTTCGCTTGCGTCGATACAAATAGCAACTTCTGAACCAGTCGCAATAATGATTAAATCTATATTTTCATAATCTTTAATAATATAACCACCTTTAAGGGCTTTTTTACCGTCGCCTACTTGTTTTGTCGTTTGCCTTGTAAGTATAATAGAAGTTGGTGATATTTTTCTTTTAATAGCAAGGTAATAAGCTGCTGCTGTTTCATTTGTATCACAAGGCCTTATTACTGTGTAGTTAGGTATGCTCCTAAGGCTTGCTAATTGCTCTATAGGCTGATGGGTTGGGCCATCTTCTCCTACCCCTATGCTATCGTGGGTAAATATGCTTATAACCGGAAGCTTCATAAGAGCAGAAAGCCTTAAAGCTGGCTTTAAATAATCGCTAAAAACAAAAAATCCAGCTATATAAGGGCGAAGCCCACCATAAAGCGCTATACCGTTTGCTATAGCAGCCATTGCATGCTCTCTTACCCCAAAATGCATGTTAGAGCCTATTCTATTTGTATCTGAAAAAGATGTTCGGTCTTGCATAATAGTTTTTGTAGAGGGGGCAAGGTCTGCTGCCCCTCCTAATAGATTAGGCATAATTTTGGATATTTTGTTTAATATAAGAGCTGAAGATTGCCTTGTTGCCATATCTTCATTATAATTCCAAAAAGTGTCATCGTCTAGCAATTTATTTATAAAATTGTCTGAAAAATATTTTTCATATTGTTCAAAAAGGTCTGGATATGTAAGTTTGTAATTATTTAAAAGATTTATATATTCTTCTTCTTTTTTAGTTAAATCTTTTATTATATTATCCATATAAAGTTTTACATCATCTGGTACAAAAAAGTCTTTTTGTTCTATATTTAGATTTTGGCGAAAGGCCTTTATTTCTTCTTGCCCTAAAGGCTCGCCGTGTGCACTAGCTGTGCCTGCTTTATTAGGAGCGCCATAACCTATCGTTGTTTTAATTTGTATAAAAGAAGGCTTGTCTGATTTTTTTGCATTTTCTATAGCTTTATATATTTGCTCTGTATCGTTACCATCCAAAATAAACTGTGTATAAAAACCAAAAGCTTCAAAACGCTTTATTACATCTTCTTTAAAAACAGGGTCTGTATCCCCCTCTATGCTAATATTATTAGAATCGTACAAAACAATAAGCTTATTAAGCTTTAAAGCTCCAGCTAAAGACATAGCCTCATAAGATATACCCTCCATTAAGCAACCATCACCACATAAAACATATGTATAATTATCTATAATAGGAAAGTTTTCTCTATTAAATTTGCTTGCAAGATGAACCTCGCTAATAGCCATACCAACAGCATTTGCTATACCTTGCCCAAGAGGACCTGTTGTTACCTCTATACCATCTGTATGCCCATATTCTGGATGCCCTGGTGTTTTAGAACCAAGCGTTCTAAAGTTTTTTAAATCTTCTATAGATATATTATATCCAAAAAGATGGAGCAAGCTATACAAAAGCGCTGAGCCATGCCCAGCAGACAAAATAAAACGATCTCTATTTTGCCATTTAGAATTTTTGGGGTTATGCTTTAAATGTTTTGCAAATAATGTATAAACAACAGGAGCAGCACCAAGAGCTATACCAGGGTGTCCAGAATTAGCTTTTTGAATTGTATCAACACTAAGACTTCTTAATGTGTTAATAATTTTTTGTTCTAAATTCATTTTATTCTCCTTATTAATAAATTTTAAAGTGCTATAGAGTTTTGTTCAAAATCAAAAAAGTTATTTATGTACTGTTTTAATTTTAAATTATTTTGGCTTGTAAGGTTAGGGTCTTGCAAAAAGATATCGTTGCAAGCCTCTTGTACTAATTTTAAAGTTTTAGCATCATTATAAAGGTTAGCTATTTTTAAAGCAGGTAGCCCATGTTGCCTTGTACCAAAAAAGTCTCCTGGTCCTCTAATTTCTAAATCTTTTTCGCTCAAAACACTGCCGCTAGAATATTCTACCATAGCTTTTAACCTTTCTTTAGTAATTTCGCTTTTTGTATCGCTTATCAAGATACAATAAGATTTAAAGCTACTTCTCCCAACACGCCCTCTAAGCTGATGAAGCTGCGCTATACCAAATCTTTCGGCATTTTCTATAACCATAATTGTTGCGTTAGGTACATTTATACCAACCTCTATAACAGTTGTTGCGACTAATATATCTATTTGTCCATTTGTAAACTTTTCCATCACCTCTTCTTTAAGCTCATTTTTCATTTTACCGTGGATACATGCTACAGAATAGTTTTTAAATATTTCTGTTTTTAAAGTTTCTGTATATTCTAAAACAGATTTTAATTCTAGCGTTTCGCTTTCTTCTATTAAAGGGCATACAATGTAAGTTTGTTTTTTATCTTCGGCATTTTTTTTGATAAAAGTGTATATTCTATCCATATAAGAAGAATTAACAAGAAATGTATCAATAACTTGCCTACCTTTAGGCATTTCATCTATAATAGATATGTCTAAATCACCGTATAAAATAAGGGCTAAAGTACGAGGTATAGGAGTTGCTGTCATAACAATATTATGTGGATTATTACCTTTAAAAGATAAAAGATTACGCTGTACAACACCAAATCTATGTTGTTCATCTGTAATAGTAAGCCCTAAATTTTTAAAATTAACCGTTTTTTGTATGATTGCATGTGTACCTATAACAACATTTGCGCTACCATCTTCTATCATTTCATAAAGCCTATCTTTTTCTTTCTTTTTTAAAGATGCAGATAAACAAACGCAATTATAACCAAGCTTTTCAAAAAGGGGGCTAAAGCTTTTTAAATGCTGCTTTGCTAAAACATCTGTTGGTGCCATTATAGCAACTTGATAACCGTTTTTAACAAATATATAAGAAATAATTTGTGCTATAGCTGTTTTACCGGAGCCAACATCACCTTGTATAAGCCTATGCATAACTTTATTTTTTAAATCTTCTTTTATTTCTTTTAAAACATTTTTTTGAGCATTTGTAAGGGTAAAAGGCAAAAGATTTATTATATCTTTATCTTCAAAATCTTTAATAATTATGTTATTTTCTTTTTGCTGAATAGAAGCTTTCATATTAAAAAGATACATTTGTAACAAAAATAATTCTTCAAAAACAAGCCTTTCTCTTGCAGCATAAAAAGCATCTATATCTTTAGGAAAGTGTATATTTTCTATAGCAAATTCTCTATCGCATAAGCCGTACTTTTCTGTTATTTCAGCTGGCAAAAATTCTTCTATTTGATTTTTAGCTATGCTTAGCGCCTCTTTAATAATAACTCTAAAAACTTTTTGCGATAATTTATATGTGGTTGGATAAATAGGCACAATTCTTCCACCAGATAGAGGAGCATTTGCATTTAAAGCTTCATATTCAGGCGATTCTAGCTGGATATCACCAAATTTTTCTATAATTTTACCCGTAAAGATATATTCTTTATTTTTAACTAGCGTGTTTTTTAAATATTCTTGATTAAACCATACGACATTTAAAAAACCTGTACCATCACTTATACTAACTTTTATAATTTTTAGATTTTTTGTATTTAAAACTTGAGGTTCTGATATAATTTTGCCTTTAACAGTATTTGTTTCATTTATTATAACATTATTTATATTTATTACATCACTTCTATCTTCATGGGTACGTGGAAAATATTCTAGCAAATCTTTAATTTTAAATATACCAAGCCGTTGTAGCATTTTTAGCCTTACCTTGCCAACACTTTTTATATTAGAAACATTATCATAAAGAAACATTATATCACCCCTTGCTATTCTAAAGATATAAGAAAAGGGTATAAAGGCTGATTTCCTTCTATAAGCTCCATCTCAAAATCTTGATAATCTTTTTTAAGGCTTTTGTATATGTTTAAAGCATCTTCTTTTTTAATATCTTTGCCGTAATATATAGTTAAAAATGAAGAAAGGCTATTTTGGCTTTTTAGATTATCTATAGCAAACTTTAACGTTTGCAAAATATTTTTGGAAGTAAATAAAATTTCATTTTTTATTATAGCTATATAATTATTTTGTTTAATATTTAGATTATTAAATATTGTATCTTTTTGAGCTATAGATATTTCTGCTGTGAGAGAAATAGTGATAGCATTTTTAATATTATTTATATTTTGCTCTAAAGGGTCAGAATCTAAAAAGCTAACAAGGGCTATATAAGCTTGCAAAATATTTGTTGTTTCAAAAACGATAATATTTTTGCTATTGGATAAATTTTGAGCTTGTTTTGCAGCTAAAATAACATTTTTGTTATTAGGGAATATAAAAATGTTATCTGCATTTACATTATCTATAGCGTTTGTAATATCTTCTACAGAAGGATTTAAAATTTCTTCACATTTTATTAAATAATCGATATTTAATTCTTCAAAAATGTTATTAAGCCCTTTACCAAAAGAAACAGCAATAATGCCGTATTTTTTAGGCTTTTGGCTTTCTTTAGCATCTATAACATTGTTATGCTGGAATTTCATATTGTCAATCTTGATATTGTTTAATTCTCCGTATTGTAAAGCCTTTTGTAAAACAGCACCTGGATTATTCGTATGTACATGCACTTTAACTAAATTTTCATCCATAACCAAAACGATAGAATCTCCTATAGAATTTAAAAATTGTTTGAATAAATGTTTATCAAAATGATTTTTTATATTTATAAAAAATTCGGTACAATAGATATATTTTATATCTTCTGTAAATATAGCAGGCTTATTATTAGATGATATATCTTCTAATAATATAGGGGGGCTATCTTTTAAAATAGCGCCTTCTAAAATGGTTAAAAGCCCTTTAGCTCCAGCATCAACAACATTTGTATCTTTAAGCTTAGGGAGCATATCTTTTGTTCTTTGTAAAATAATGCTACCATGTTCTATAACAATATTTAGCATTTGTATTACGTCTAGGGTATTGTGGCAAGCTTCATTAGCCTTTTTAGCAAGTTCTTTAACCATTGTTAATATTGTGCCTTCTTTTGGGGCTAAAACAGCTGCATATGCTGCTTCTTCTGCTGCTTTAAAGGCATTTGCTATATCGATAGCATCAGCCTCTTTTTTGCCCTCTAGCCCTTTAGCAAACCCTCTAAATATTTGAGAAAGGATAACTCCAGAATTGCCCCTTGCGCCCTTTAAACAAGCATCAGAAACAATTTTAGAAACAGTAGATATATCTAAATCTTCTATATTTTGTATAGCTTTAAAAGCCTCTAGCATAGTAAGATACATATTTGTACCAGTATCGCCATCAGGCACCGGAAAGACATTTAAAGAATCTATTAAATCTTTATTTTGTTTTAAATTTTGGGTTGCAAAGATGATAAAATTTTTAAATTTAATTCCGTCTATGTTCATTATAATGCTCCTTATAAATAATATATATTATTTTATAGCTTTAAATTATCTTTTATTTAATTATACACTATAGTATAACAAGTTGCAATTTTAATTTAAAAATAATAATTATTTTTATATTATTTCATACTTAAAAAAATAAAACTTTTTAAATTTTAAATGTGTAAAGTTTTTAAGCAGTATTTTTATACAAAAAATGGCCAAGCCTTCTGATAAAAGCTTAGCCATAGGAGCTTTATCTTAATTTATTTTATATAGCGTTGTGTGTAAAGCTTGCTATTTTACAAATAGGAATTTCTGTAACAGAGCCTAAAAAGTTACCATAGCCATTACCACAACCACAACTATTACCATATCTATTATAACCGCTACAATTAGAGCCAAGTGGGCAACTAGGCGCTGCTCCAATATTTGTTATAAGCTTTACATAATTTTCATTAACAGATGCTAATACCCCTGTAAAACCATCTCCAGAAAGCCCACCGCTTGTTGTAAATATAGTAACAGTTTGCCCTATATATCTTACTAAACTCTCTAATAAAGACATTTCATGCATTTTTTGTCCCCCTTTCAATTTGTTATACTTTATATTATGTATATAGAGTATTTTGGGTTACAAAAAATGCTTGTATATAGCCCCTTTTTTTGCATACATAAAAGGGCATTTTCTTATAAAATTCCTATAAAATAGACAAAATCTACCCCCCTTTCGTTATGACTTATTATCAAAGCAAATATATTTATTTTGCTTTAGCCAAAATATTTTTATAAAATGCTTTTTATATTAGTTCCATTTTCTTAATGTATTTATCATATATTTTTTTATATCCATTTTATATATTGTATCTAATTTTTTAGAATTTAAAATATTTTCTGTTGTATCAAAAGCTTTTATTTCTCCATCATGCAAAAGCATTAGTTTTTTTGCAAAATTAATAGATAAATTTATATCATGAAAAACACTTATTATTAATTTATTTTCTTGTTTTGCCCATGTTTTTAAAAAATTTATAAATTCTATTTGATAGTTTAAATCTAAATGGTTAGTCGGCTCATCAAGCAAAATAATATTTGTATCTTGCGCTATTACTTTTGCCAAAAAAACACGTTGCAGCTGCCCTCCAGAAAGGCTTGTTATATTTCTATCTTTTATATTATATATTTGTGCTATTTTTAGAGCGTTATTTACCTTTTTTATATCTTCTTCGCTATTATTAAAAGGGCTATTTGAATATATGTATCTCCCCATCATAACAATTTCAAATACTGTGTAATTAAAGTGCATATAATTAATTTGAGAAAGCATTGTTATTTCTTTTGCTAGCTTTTTTCTTTTATATAGCTTTATATCTTTATTTTTTAAAAATATTTTACCGTTATAACCTATAATATTAGCAAAAGCTTTTAAAAGTGTTGTTTTACCACATCCGTTACAACCTATTAAGGCTATATTTTCTATTTTATTAATTTCAAAATTAATATTTTTTAAAACTTCTTTTTTATTATAATATACAGAAACATTTTCAAATTTTATCATATATTTATTTCCTTTTGCTAAAATATAAATAAATAAAAAATGGTGCGCCTATAAAAGAGGTTATAGCCCCAACAGGTAGCTCTAAAGGCGATATAATCGTTCTTGCTATTAAATCAGCCAAAACCATAAACGCTCCAGCCAAAAATACGCTGGATATTAAAACATATCTATTATCTGCTCCAAAAAGCCTTCTTGCTATATGTGGTATAAATAAGTCTACAAAGCCTATTACCCCAGCTATAGATATAATGGCTCCAGTTAATAAAGCAGAAATAGAAAGAAGTATCCATTTTACCCTTTTTACCATAACCCCTAAAAGCATAGCCTCTTTATCGCCAAAAGCAAGTATATTCATTTCTTTAAAATATATTATAGCGATAAATAAACAAATTAAAATAATTATAGCTAAAGATTTTAAATATACAGTATCTTTCATAGCAAAACTGCCCATTTGCCAATATACAATTGTTTTTAATTCTTCTTGTTTTAAATTAAGCATTATAGATAAAATAGCGTTTGCAAATAAAGAAAAGGCAAAGCCTATTAATATTATAGTATTATTTTGCATAGCCTTGTCTAGCTTATATGCCAAAAAAATAGATAAAAAAACTGTTAAAAAACTAGCCAAAAAACCCGCTATTTGTATAGTAAAAGCTCCAAAAATAGAAATATTAAAAAATAAAGCAAGGCAAGCCCCAACAGATGCTCCAGAAGATACCCCAAGGGTATAAGAAGATGCAAGAGGATTTTGTAAAACAGCTTGCGTAATAACCCCGCTTACCCCAAGCCCTGCCCCACACACAAAAGCAAGCAACGCCCTTGGTATCCTTATTTGTAGTATTATTGTTTCTGTATAATCTTGTATTTGTTTGTTACTAAATATTCTGCTTAAAATAATCTTTATAGTATCAAGAGGGGGTATATAAACGCTCCCTACCCCTACAGCAATAATTAAAACTAATATGCTAATTAAAATAATTATAACTAATTTAAACTTTTTTTGCATAATTAAAAATCTATTTCTGGATATAGGGCTTCTGCTAATTGTTTAAAGGCAAAAATAGAATTTTCATTAGGTCTTGAGGAATAATTTGCATCTATTGCATAAACACGGTCGTTTTTAACAGCGTTTATAGTCTGGAATTGGGCTCTAGCTTTTATTTCTTCTTCTGGATTTTCTATATATGTGGCGTTTGTAAAAATAATGTCGGGGTTTTTGGCAACTATTTGTTCTTCAGAAACGCTAATAAAACCACTAAATTCTTCAAAAATATTTTGTACAAAAAGTTTAGAAAGCATGTCATTTAAAAATGTACCTTGTCCAAAAGAATAAGCCGAAGGAAGAGGAGAAATTTCAAAATAAACTGTTTGATTTTTGGCTAAATTGCTTTCTTCTATTTTATTTATAATGCTTTGCATTTCGTTTACATAGTCTGTTATAATCTGCTCTGCCCTATCTTCTTTATTTGTAATTTTGCCTATAAACTCTATATCTTCTAATATAGCCTCTACGCTTTCTGAGGTAGGTATACATGTAATTATTATATCATTAAGCACACTGTAAGATGAGTCGATTTGGCTCATATCTGTTGTAAAAATAATATCTGGAGCTAATGCTATTATTTGCTCTATATCTGGATTTAGCATATCAAAAGTGATTATATTTTCTGTGCTAATTCCTTCTATATCTAAAGAATTTGTATCGACAGCTATTATATTATCCAAAAGCCCAAGGTCAATAAGCGTTTCTGTTATAGAAGGGGCTAAAGATACTATCTTTTCTACCTTTTGGGGCATTTGTATTTCATTACCAGCTCTATCTATAATAGTATTTTGTACTGTTGTTTGTGGGGTTACGTCACTTTTATTATTTATATTTAAACCCAAAAATACTAAAAAAATTAATAAAATAATAATAAATAATAAAGCTACTTTTTTAAAAATCTTCATAAAAATCTCCTAAATAAAAACAATTATCGCTTTAAGCTATTATATCATTTTTATTTTAATTTTGCAATAAAGCTTATTTGTACAAAATTATTAATATTTTAAAATATTTTTCATATATTTTTATAAATGTATTAAAAAAGGAGCAATATATGGAAGTATTAAAAAATCAAATTTCTATAGATAAAAAAATAGCAAAAGAAAGCACACAAATTTTGGTTGAAGGCGATATTATTGTACCAGATTTTAAGCCCGATATAGAAAGCCTTTTAGAAGTAACAGCAAATGCTTATATAGATAATAAAGAAATACATAATGAAAGGATAAATTTTAAAGGAGATATAAATATAAATATTTTGTTTTTAGCCAAAAACGATAATAATTCTATATATAATATAGAAACTACATATCCTATAAATGATTTTATAAGCATAGAAAATATAGATAAATCTATGAATATTTTTACAAAATGTAATGTTAAAAATCTTGATTATAAACTCATTAACGATAGAAAAGTCAATTTTAGAATTGTTTTAGAAATTTTTTATGAAGTTTTTGGTAAAGAAAGTTTTGAAATAGTTACAGAAATTAATGAAATACCAAAAGAACAATTAAAAAAGTCAAATTTTAATATAAATAAAATCATTTGCCTAAAATTTGATAAATTTAATATTAAAGATGAGCTAGCTATACCTCCAGGTAAGCCTGCTATAAAAGAAATTTTATCTTGCAATTTAAATATTGTTAATAAAGATATAAAAGTATTAAATGACAAAATAAATATTTTGGGCAATATTAAAACAGATATACTTTACAAAAGCGATGAAATAGGCGAAATACCTATATATTTTGAACAAAATATCCCCTTTAATGGTTCTATAGAAACAGAAGGTACAACAGATAATATGATAGCAGATGTATTTTTAAATATACAAAACAAAAATATAAAAGTGATAGAAAATGAAAATAATGAAAGCAAAAATATAGCTATAGATATATTTGTCGGTTGCAATATAAAAATTACTAATGAAGAAGAGGTAGAAATTTTAGAAGATGCTTATATTTTAAATAAAAAAATAGAAATTACAAAAAATACAGAAAACTATTCTTCTTTTGTTTGTAAAAATATAAGCCAAGTACAAATTAAAGAAATGGCTAAATTAACTGAAGATACACCCCCTATTTTGCAAGTTGTTAAAATATATGCAAACCCTATACTTGATAATTTTCAAATATTGGAAGATAGCCTTTTAGCCGAAGGCGTTTTAGAGTGCAATTTGTTATATATAACAAACGATAATAATATACCTATATATTCTTATACATCTATAGTGCCTTTTAGCCAAAAAATAGAGGCAAACGGCACAAGCCCTATAGATTCTGACGTTAGCCTAAATATTAATTTAGAATATGCTAATGTAAATATGCTTTCTGATAAAGATTTTGAAATTAGAGGGGCTTTAAACATTGAAGTAGCTGTTTTTAAGCAAAAAAACTTACCTTTTATTGTAGATTTTGCTATAGAAGATATGGATGAAGAAACGCTTAATAATATAGGTAGCATGAATATATATGTTGTACAAAAAGGCGACACTCTTTGGCAACTTGCCAAAAATTTTAATACAACAATAAACGATATAAAAGAGCTTAATAATATAGAAGAAGATGATTTTATATATCCAGGGCAAAAACTGCTTATATTAAAAAAAGTTTGCTAAAATTTTGTAAACTATAGAATAAAATCTATAGTTTACTTTTTATTTTTTATTACATTAAAGGAGCAAAAACTTTAAGCACAGAACGCAATAGGTGCCTAAATGCTGATACTTTGTTGCATTCTTCTAAAGTTATATTTTGACATTTTTCTAAAGTTTGTAAATAGTCTTTTTTAAGATCTAAAGCAACTTTGCTATTATACATCCATACCCCACATTCAAAATGCAAATATAAGCTCCTATAATCTAAATTTATTGTACCTATTACTACATATAAATCATCCACAACAAAACTTTTAGCATGTATAAAGCCTGGGGTATATTCATAAATTTTTACTCCAGCTTCTATCAAATATTTATAATTAGACCTTGTAAGCTCAAAAACCATTTTTTTATCTGGTATATGTGGGGTTGTTATCCTAACATCGATACCCTTTTTTGCTGCTAAAGATAGCGCAAGCGCCATATCATAATCTATTATTAAATAAGGGGTGTTTATATAAATATATTTTGTTGCATTATTTATTAAATCCATATAAATATTATTGCTTACTATTTCATTATCTATAGGGTTATCATCAAAAGGTATTATATAGCCATCTTTTTTAATTGAAGAAAAGTCTACTTTATACTTTTCATAATCTTCTTCTTTTTTTTGTATAATATTCCACATAGATAAAAACATAACAGTAAAGCTCCATACACAAGCTCCTTTTACCATTATGCCGGTGTCTTTCCAATGTCCAAATCTTTCTATCTTGTTTACATATTCGTCAGCAAGGTTTATACCACCAGTAAACGCAACCTTTCCATCTATAACTGCTATTTTTCTGTGTGTTCTATTGTTGTACATAATTGTAAAAATAGGGTTAGCACGGTTAAAAACTAGACATTTTATACCATACTTTTCAAGTGTTCTAAAATACATACGTGAAAGAGTCATTATACAGCCAAAATCGTCATATATCACCCTAACCTCTACCCCTTTTTTAACCTTTTCTTTAAGTATTTTTAAAATAGACCCCCACATTTCTCCTTCTGATATTATAAAATATTCTATAAATATAAAATTTTCTGCCTTTTCAAGCTGTTTTAAAAGCTCTTCATAATATTCTTCTCCTATTTTAAAATATGTGCTATCTTCATTATAATATATAGGGTGCTTGCTAATATTGCCTAAATAATTAGCTGTTTTGTAAGCTTGTAAGTTTTCTTCTTTTAGTTCATTTAATATATCATCATTTTGTAACAATATATTTGTTACAGAATCCATATGATCTTTATAATAATTTTTACTAGATTTTACTAACTTTTTTGCAAATCTATTACTGCTAAATAATGAATAAAATATCCAACCAAAAGCTGGAAAAGACATAATAGGTAAAAGCCATGCTATTTTATAAGAAGGGTTCATATTACTATCTAAAAGATACAATAATAAAAGTATACTAAGCACTATGCTAAAAATATAAAAATAAACAAAATATTGTTGAAATTTTGCAACTATAAAAACAATAACTAAAATTTGTATAAAAAAAGCTGTTAATAAAAATATTGCTCTTCCAAAAATAAATTCAAAAAACTTTTTCATCTTTGCCTCCTCAAAAGTATTTTAATTTTCAAAATAATCAAATGTGTGTATAGTATTATTTTTTCTAAAAAGTTTAAATATTGTTTTATTGTGTATTTAGACTTAAAATTTTTGATTATATCTTTTGCTATATAAGCTTTATTCTAAAGCAAATCTATAACCGTAATAGCTAAAGCTTTTGCTGATGTTACATAGGCTAGCTCTTCATCTATAAGCTCATATTCTTTAGTATGCAGTTCTCCTTTTGTAGCTGATATATAAAAAAGGGTGGGATACAAGGTATAAGGGAAATCTCCCCCTTCATTTGAATATACAATAGCACTTTTGTTATTATTAAATAATTTTAATATATTTTGGTTAAAAATATTGTTTAAGCTTTCATCTTTATTTTCATCAATTGCTTCTATGCGTAATATTTTTTAATTGTTCTAAATCTATATTTTACTCCTTAATTGTTATATTTATATTTTACTATTTTTATTTAATTTTGCAATATTATTTATTTAAAAAGCTTGAATAAAATTTAAAAATTTGTTATAATGTTTATAAAATATATTAAGTTTTAATTGACGAAAGGGGTATTTATGTTTAAGCCCGTATGTGCAGATAGTATAGATAAAATCAAGCCTTTTTTTGATTTAAGGTCAAGCAAAAGCTGTGATAGCGTTTTTTTTGATTATTTTTTATGGAAAGATTTTAATAATATAAAATACGCTATATTTAAAGATAAATATTTATTTTTTACAATAGAAGCTGAAGGTAGCCTTTATGCTGGCTTACCTATTTGTAAAGATGAAGATTTAAAAGGCGCTTTTTTTACATTAAAACAATATTTTAATAACGTTTTAAACCAAAAATTAAAAATATATTTAGCTGATGAAAAATATATCAATATATTAAATCTAGATAAAAACGAATTTGCTATAAATGAGCTTTTTGACTCTAGAGACTATATCTATCTTGCTGAAAATTTAAAAATTCTTTCTGGTAAAAAGCTTAGGAAAAAGAAAAATCATATAAACTCCTTTTTAAAAGAAAATGAAGGTAATTTTTATTACAAAAAGCTTTTTAAAGATTCTAAACAAGAAATATTAAGCTTTTTAAACAGCTGGAAAATAAATAAAACAGACAATCTACATGAACAGCTAGATGCTGAAATAAAAGCATTAGAAAATGTTTTAGACAATTTTGATAAATTAGATGTTTATATGGCTGGTATTTATGTAAACAGCAAGCTTGAGGCGTTTTCTATAGGCTCTTATAACAAAACAGAAAAGATGGCTATTATCCATATAGAAAAGGCAAACGCTAATATAAGGGGCTTATACCCTTATATTAATCAACAATTTATTATAAATGAATTTGCTGATGCGCTTTTTGTTAACCGTGAGGACGATTTAGGGTTAGAGTCTCTTAGAAAGGCTAAGCTTTCTTATGCTCCTATAGATTTTGTTAAAAAATATCGAATAAGCGAAATATAAAAGCATCTTTTATAAGGTGCTTTTTGTTTTTAATAAAAAAAGCTTATAAAAGATTTAACTTTAATAAGCTTTTATATAATTATAACACTTCTTCTATCTTTGCCTTAATATTTTTGATTGGAGCTGTAGGCTCAAATCGACTTGCGATATTCCCCTCACGGTCTATCAAAAATTTTGTAAAATTCCATTTAACATTACCGTTATTTTTATAATCTTTATCCATAGCTTTAACAACCGGATTTAAAACTAAAGACATTGCTCCATTAAAGCCTTCAAATGTTGTATTTTCTGCTAAATATTTATAAAGTGGTATTGCATTTTCTCCTATTACATCTATTTTTGAAAATTGTGGAAATGTAATACCAAAACGCCCTGTACAAAAGGCGTGTATTTCTTCATCACTTCCTTTTGCCTGCTCTCTAAATTGATTGCAAGGAAAATCCAGTATTACAAAGCCTTCGTTTTGATATTTATCGTATAATTCTTGCAACTCTTCATATTGTGGGGTAAATCCACATGCTGTTGCTGTATTTACGATTAGTAATACTTTGCCTTTATATTCTGAAAGTGATATTTCTTCTCCATCTTGTTTTTTTACTTTAAAATCATATATGCTCATAATAATCTCTCCTAATAAGTAATTTTTATACATTATTATATAATATATTTTTATTTTGTCAATATTTCATTTACCTATGCTAACATATTTTGTATTTTAATTACTTTCTTCTCTTAAATATTGCCGGCCGGTATGATCCATAAAATAATTTTCTTTATATATAAGCTCTCCAACCGTCACTATTTCATAGCCTTTAGCTTTAAGCCCTTTTAAAATATCGTCCAGCGCATCTGGAGTATATTTTGCGTCATTATGAAAAAGTATAATAGAACCATTTTTTAAATTTTCATTATCCAAAACTTGCGATATCTCTTCCGACACTCCATATTCTTTCCAATCTAAGCTATCTATATCCCATTGTATTGTATAATAGCCTAATTCTTCAGCAGCAGCTAAAACAGTGTCATTATATTCGCCAAAAGGCGCTCTGTATAAATTCATTTCATAATTTAAAAGATTTTTTATTTTATTATGTACTTCTAGTATTTCATTTTTATTTTCTTCAAGGCTTAGTTGGCTACCATGTGGATGCGTATTGCTATGATTTGCTATTTCATGTCCTTCTTCATATATTCTTTTTACTTCATCTTCATATTCATCTATCCAATATCCACATAAAAAAAATGTTGCTTTAACATCATTATCTGCTAATATTTTCAGTAATTCTTCTGTATCATCTGCTCCCCAAGCTGCATCAAAGCTAATAGCTACCTTTTTTTCTTCTGTATTAACAGAATATATAGGTAAGCTTTTTTTAGATTCTGTTGGAGCTGATATCGCTTGCGCTTGTAATTCTTTTTGCACTAAAGGCCTAAAAACTCCTATTATAGAAACATATATTAAAATTAAAAAAACAAAATAATTAAAAACAACATTTTTCTTAAAAAATAAAAATATCTTTTTTAATTTATCCATAAAAACTCCTTAAAATAAATGTTTGTTTATAAAAACTTATTCAAAAAAGTAATATTTATTCTAAAAAGTTTATTTGAATACTTTTTGATTTTAAGATTGATTTTTGTTATAGGTTAAATTTTAAATCTCCCCCCAAACAAAAAAGACGGAAATCTCCGTCTTTTCTTGCTTATTCATTTATAAGTTC